>NZ_JBEYVO010000010.1:0-317218 GCF_040644055.1 Streptomyces sp. NPDC047043 | reverse complement strand
TGCTGGATGGCGCCGGAGATGCCGTTGGCGATGTACAGCTGCGGCGAGACGGACTTGCCGGTCTGGCCGACCTGGTTGGTGTGCGGGTACCAGCCCGCGTCCACCGCCGCCCGCGAGGCACCCACCGCCGCACCCAGGGAGTCGGCGAGGGCCTCGATGAGCGGGAAGTTCTCCGCCCCGTTGACGCCGCGGCCGCCGGAGACCACGATCGCGGCCTCGGTCAGCTCCGGACGCCCGGTCGACTCCCGCGCGGTACGGGCGGTGACCTTCGTGCCGGCCGCCTGCGCGGAGAACGACACCGTCAGGGCCTCGACCGCGCCGGCGGCCGGGGCGGCCTCCACCGCGGCGGAGTTGGGCTTGACGGTGATGACCGGGGTGCCCTTGATGACGCGGGTCTTGGTGGTGAAGGAGGCGGCGAACACCGACTGGGTGGCCACCGGGCCCTCCTCGGACGCCTCCAGGTCGACGGCGTCGGTGAGGATGCCGGAGCCGATCCGCAGCGCGAGGCGGGCGGCGATCTCCTTGCCCTCCGCGGAGGAGGGGACCAGCACGGCGGCCGGGGCGACGGCGGCGACCGCGGCCTGCAGCGCGTCGACCTTGGGGACGACCAGGTAGTCGGCGTACTCGGCGGCCTCGTGGGTCAGGACCTTGACGGCGCCGTGCTCGGCGAGCGCGCTCGCGGTGTCGGCGGCACCGTTGCCCAGCGCGACGGCGACCGGTTCGCCGATGCGGCGGGCCAGGGTCAGCAGCTCCAGGGTGGGCTTGCGGACGGCACCGTCCACGTGGTCGACGTAGACGAGAACTTCAGCCATGGGAACGAAACTCCTTGCGGATGTGCGAAGTCTGAGGGGCGGTGAGGGAGTTGAGCCGTGACGGGGCTACCGGCCCTTGAGGGGCCAGGACCCCTTTAGATGAACTTCTGGCTCGCGAGGAACTCGGCGAGCTGCTTGCCGCCCTCGCCCTCGTCCTTGACGATCGTGCCCGCGGTCCGCGCCGGACGCGCGGCGGCCGCCTCGACCTTGGTGTACGCACCGTCCAGACCGACCTCTTCGGCGTCGATCTCCAGGTCGGACAGGTCCCAGGAGGTCACCGGCTTCTTCTTCGCCGCCATGATGCCCTTGAAGGACGGGTACCGCGCCTCACCCGACTGGTCGGTCACCGACACCACCGCGGGCAGGGACGCCTCCAGCTGCTCGCTGGCGGCGTCGCCGTCGCGGCGGCCCGTGACCGTGCCGTCCGCCACCGCGACCTCGGACAGCAGGGTCACCTGCGGCACCCCCAGCCGCTCGGCGACCAGCGCGGGCACGATGCCGCCGGTGCCGTCCGTGGAGGCCATGCCGGAGACCACCAGGTCGAAGCCGGCCTTCTCGATCGCCTTCGCCAACACCAGCGAGGTGCCGATCGCATCGGTGCCGTGCAGGTCGTCGTCCTCGACGTGGATGGCCTTGTCCGCGCCCATGGACAGCGCCTTGCGCAGCGCGTCCTTGGCGTCCTCCGGACCCACCGTCAGCACGGTGATCTCCACGTCGTCGTCGGAGTTCTCGGAGATCTGCAGCGCCTGCTCGACCGCGTACTCGTCCAGCTCGGAGAGCAGACCGTCCACGTCGTCCCGGTCGACGGTCAGGTCATCGGCGAAGTGCCGGTCGCCAGTGGCGTCGGGCACGTACTTCACAGTGACAACGATCCTCAAGCTCACGCCGGCTCTCCTACTGCATCGTCATTTCGGTGCTGCCTACTTTCAGGCAGCATAGGCGCCTCAAGCGGCCGATCCCGATCGGGGCGACCCGCGCTCCGAGCGAAATATTACTCGTCAGTACACCCAGTTCGTTCCCGCTAAGCAAGCGCTTTGAACTGTGACCTTTGCAACGCAGCGTAATCGGAACTCGACCGCTTCGCAGCGGGAGCCGGCTCGGGATCAGTCACGCAGGCCGTTGAACCGGCCCTGGTGGTAGAGGAGGGGGCGCCCGGGGCCCGCGGGGTCGCCGAGGACGACCTCCGCCAGCACGATGCGGTGGTCTCCGGCGGGCACCCGGCCCACCACCCGGCACACCAGCCAGGCCGGCACGTCGTCGAGCACGGGAACGCCCTCGGGGCCCTCGCGCCAGGCGGTGGGCGCGCCGAAGCGGTCGGCGCCGCTCCTGGCGAAGGTGGCCGCCAGCTCCTGCTGGTGCTCGCCGAGTATGTGGACGCCGATGTGCTGGGTGGCCGATATCGCGGGCCAGCTGGAGGCGCCGGTACTGATGCCGAACGACAGCAGCGGGGGCTCGGCGGAGACGGAGGTGAGGGAGGTGGCGGTGAAGCCGACCGGGCCCGCGTCGCCGCGCGCGGTGATCACGGCGACGCCCGCGGCGTGCCGCCGGAAGACGGAGCGCAGCAGGTCGGGAGAGGCGAGCTGAGGGGTACGGGTGCCGAGGTCGGGCGAGGCCGTCATGGAGTTGTCCTTCTGCGAAGAGGGGCGAGCGGGGCCGAGGAGGGTCAACAACCCGGACAGCGCGCGCTCGCGGTGCGGGCGAGGTCGACGTGGACCCGCCCGAAAAGAAGGAGTTCCTTGGGCATACGGTCAGGCTGACGATAGATGGTGCGGCCAGTCAAGTACGTTCCGGCATATGGGAGATGCCTCACCGTCCATGGCACAGCCGTCAAACCGCCTCCCCCAGCGCGGCGATGACATCGGCCTTGCGCGGCTGGCCGGTGGCGCGTCGGACGACCTGGCCGTCGGCGTCGAGGACCAGCACCGTCGGGGTCTTGAGGATGTCGAGCTCGCGTACGAGTTCCAGGCGGTCCTCGGCGTCGATCTCGACGTGACTCACGCCCGGGACCATGTCGGCCACTTCGCCGAGGACCCGCCGGGTGGCCCGGCAGGGCGCGCAGAAGGCGCTGGAGAACTGCACGAGTGTGGCGCGCTCGCCGAGCTCCACGCCCAACTCGGCCGCCCCGAGCCGCTTTCCGCCGTCACGCACGCGCACGCGTACCCTCCCGCTCCGCTTCCGATGAAGTACCCCGTAGGCGCCCGCCACGGCGAGCACCACCACACACACCACAAGTCCGGTCATCACCTGCACAAGCATTCACGAGACTGCAAAGATTCCCGACTCCCCGAATCATTTCCGCTGCGGAATGCTTGATTCATGGACATCGATGTGAGGGGGCCGCGCTTCGGCGCGGCCGTGACGACCGTCGTGCTGGCGGTCGTGCTGATCACCGGGAACGCCTGGCTGCTGGCCTGGCAGACGCTGGCGTTCGCGCTCGGCGCGGCGGGCGGGGTGGCGCGTTCGCCGTACGGCTGGCTGTTCCGCAAGGCCGTTCGTCCCCGGATCGGGCCGCCGACCGAGTTCGAGTCCCCGGAGCCGCCACGGTTCGCGCAGGCGGTCGGGCTGGTCTTCGCCGGTGTGGGGCTTGTGGGTTACGCCCTCGGACCGACCTGGCTGGGGCTTGCCGCGACCGGTGCCGCGCTCGCCGCCGCGTTCCTCAATGCCGCGTTCGGGTACTGCCTCGGGTGCGAGATGTACCTGGTCGTACGCCGCGTGACGGTCCGTGCGGAGTAAAGACCGAGGAAAAGTCCAAGGTGGAACCAGTGATGGACGTGACGAGGATCTCGCCGTTCTGCGGCACCAGGACTGGCCAGCCGTTCGTTCTTCGGGCACGATCTGCGCAATGCCGTAAACCTACGGCAGCGTAACTTCCCGCCGGGAGAACCCCTTCCCAGGCAGAGAGAAGGGTCCACTCCGTCCATGGCTGAGCTTGTCTACCGTCCCGTCGTGGGTCTCGCCCAAACGTTGTTCAAGGCCTGGGACCTCAAGATCGACCTGAAGGGATCGGAGAACATTCCGCGCTCGGGCGGCGCTGTGCTGGTGAGCAATCACATCAGCTATCTGGACTTCATCTTCGATGGTCTGGCCGCCCTGCCGCAGAAGCGTCTGGTGCGCTTCATGGCGAAGGAGTCGGTGTTCCGGCACAAGATCTCGGGTCCGCTGATGCGCGGCATGAAGCACATCCCGGTGGACCGGAAGAACGGCGAGGCGGCGTACCAGCACGCGCTGCAGTCGCTGCGCTCCGGCGAGATCGTCGGCGTCTTCCCCGAGGCGACCATCTCGCAGTCCTTCACCCTGAAGAGCTTCAAGTCGGGCGCCGCGCGCATGGCCCAGGAGGCCGGCGTCCCGCTCATCCCGATGGCACTGTGGGGCACCCAGCGGCTGTGGACCAAGGGCCACCCGCGCAACTTCAAGCGCAGCCACACCCCGATCACGATCCGGGTGGGCGAGCCGGTGGAGGCACCCCAGGACCAGTACGCGGGTGCGATCACACGGCGGCTGCGCGAGCGCGTCCAGGAGCTCCTGGAGGCCGCACAGCGCGCCTATCCCGTACGGCCCAAGGGCCCGGACGACACCTGGTGGATGCCGGCCCATCTCGGCGGTACGGCACCCACTCCCGAAGAGGTGAAGGCGGCCGAGGCCCGCTGACAGGACGCCCGCCCGAACCAGTCCTATTGCGCGTGTTCCCCTGCCAGTAGGCCGCTTCCGGTCGTCTGGACGCCCGGTCCGCCCACGGCTACGGTCGCCGTATCGAGCGGAGACACGGGGAGGGGGTCCGAGCTGCGTGCTTGCCGAGGTCGCGGCCGGTGTGATCGTGGAGGCCATCGCCGGCACCGCCCGCTGGCTGCGCCGTGAGTCGGCGGGCGGGGACGGGAGCGATCAGGCTGCGCTGCTCCGCTGGTTCGACACCTACCGGCTCTCGGCGGCGCCGGACGGCGGGCCCACACTGCCGGACGGTGCGGACGTACGCTCCGTAGAGGAATTCTTCCGTTGCGACGACAGCCAGGCCGTGCTGCACGAGTTGCTCGCGGCGCGTCTCACGGATGCACCCGAGTCCGTGCTCGGGAGGCTGCGAGAGGCCTACGCGGCCTCTGCCCGGGCGGCCTTGGGCACCGTTTTCGCCACGGCTGGGCAGCCACACCCCGACGCGGCTGTGGAAACCCTGGGACGGGACTTCTTCGACCACTGTGATCTGGAGATCTCCGGAATGGTCGGGGAGTTGGCCGGCTCCGACTCGGGGCTGCTCGACCGGATCCGGCAGGAGGCGTTCTGGGCCCGCATCATCTCCGTCCTGGGGGCGGTCGAACGTCACACCCGGGCCCTGTCGCTGCGTGACTCGGCCTGCCTCGCGGCCGACCAGGCATTCGCGGATTCCTACCGGCGCCAAGTCGCCTTCGCCCACGGGTCCTTGGAACCGCCCGACTTCGAGCGGCGGCGACGGGTTCCGATCGACGCCCTGCATGTGAGCCCGGGCATCGTCGCCGTCGGCCGTGCGGGCGTGAACGACGGACCGACACTCGCCCTGGCAGACCTGGAACTCGCCCTCGACCGGACAGTGCTGCTCGGCGATCCGGGATGCGGCAAGTCCACCACCTGTCAGGTGCTCATGCACCGGCGGGCGACAGATCCCCGCTCTCCGCTTCCCTTCCTCGTCGTCCTGCGCGACTTCGCCCTGGCGGACGCGGACCAACGCTCGGTCGTCGACCACATCGAGCACCGGCTGGAGACGTACTACCAGTGCGCCGCGCCGCCGGGTGCCGTCGACCGGCTCCTGCTCAGCGGGGCCGCGTCGGTGGTCTTCGACGGGCTCGACGAACTGGTCGACTCCACCCGACGGCGAGAGATGACGGAGATCGTCGAGCTCTTCTGCAGCAGGTACCCGTTGGCGCAGGTCCTGGTGACCTCACGGATCGTGGGTTACAGCGAGGCTCAGCTCGACAGCCGTTTCTTCGAGTGTTACCGCCTCGGACCGTTCGGCGCCGAGCAGGCAAAGGCGTACGTCGAGAAGTGGTTCGCGCTGGAGGAAAACACACCGGAGGAGGCCCGGCGCAGCGCGGAGAGCTTCCTGGACGAGAGCTCCGGGCTGACGGATCTGCGGGCCAACCCGCTGATGCTGGCGCTCATGTGCATCCTCTACCGGGGTACGGGTTCCATGCCGCGCAGCCGTCCAGAGGTCTACGAGCAGTGCGCGACGCTGCTGTTCCACAAGTGGGACGTCCGGCGTCGGATCCATGTGGAACTCGCGATGTCACGTCTGGTCGAGCCCGCAATGCGCCATCTCGCCTTCTGGCTGTTCACCCGGGACGGCGACGCGCAGGCGGTGACCGAACGCGAACTCGTGGACCGGGTCGTGGAGTTCCTGGACGGCCGCGGATACGAAGAACGCGAAGCGGCTGAGGAGGCGGCACGGCAGTTCGTCGCGTTCTGCCGCGGGCGCGCATGGGTGTTCAGCGAGGTGGGCACCACGGCGGGCGGCGACGGGCTCTACACCTTCACGCACCGTACGTTCCTCGAGTACTTCGCCGCCGCTGAGCTGGCCAGTACCAGTGACACTCCGGAGGCACTTGCCCGACGGATCGCTCCCAAGGTGGCCCGGCAGGAGTGGGACACAGTCGGTCAACTGGCCGTGCAGATCAAGGACCGTACGACCGCGGACGGCGCAGCCCGGGTCTTCGCCGTGCTGCTCGACGAACGCCGAAGGCGGTCTGCGGCCGGCCGTGCGAACGTGCTCGCGTTCCTCGCACGCTGCCTCACGGGTGTGGATCCACCGCCGCGCATCGTACGGCGGCTGACGAGGGAGGCGATGGACCACCTCATGCGAGGTGATCCGGAGACGGAGGAGTTCAGCGGTCCTGTCGTCGCTCTGCTCAGCAGCTGCTGGAACTGCCGGGATCTCGTCGCGGACGAGCTCACCGGCGCGATCGCCGATGCCGTTCGATCGACTGACGCCTCCCGGCGGCAGGTGGCACTGGTGCTGGCGGCCTACGCGGGTGCCATGGCCCAGAGCACGCCCGTGTCCTCGGAGTGGTGGTGGGACTTCGCGCGCTCGATGATCGATGAGTACGCGCCGGAGTTCCGGGCAGCGGCCGAGGACCACATCGGCCTGATGGACGTCTGCCTGTGCCACGGGCTGACAGATCTGGAGGACTGTTTCGAGCGCTGCCGGCTGGAGTTCGGGGCGATCTTCGAAGGCTGGGGCATGGGAATTCGCAGCCGGAACAGTACGTGGTGGCCGTACGCGACCCGTTGCGTGTTCGTATTGCTCATCGGCACCGAGGGCTGCCGCCCTCTGGTCGAGACGGCTCTGCGCGACTGCGGCACGATCGGCTCATGGCTGGGACAGCATCCGAGCCCGCCGTGGACGGACCGGGCCGACGACGTGTCCCCGTTCCTCGACTACATCGCCGAATCGCTGGCCTCGATGGACCGGCGTGTTCGGCAGCCCCTCGATCCCGACGGTTACCTGGGCGCCGCGGTCATGCTTCTGACATCCATGGAGGCAAGCCGGGAGCCGATGATCGAGCGGTTTGCCCCACTCCTGGGCCCTCTCACCGACCTGTATCCCTACGCGGCAACCCGCTTCGGCGTGGCCGCCGCTCCCTTGCCCGACCTCCCCGTCCCCGACGGCTTCGGGGAGATCCTGCGCGCCTGGGCCCGGCGCGAGGTCGACTTCATCGGGCGGCCCGGACCGCCTCCCCCACCGTGATCCGCGCTCCCGGGCTGAACTTCCCCAGCAGTTCGGCCAGTTCGGCGCCCGCCGCCTCGACCTCGGCGACCGGCATCGGGGGCAGGCTCTCCAGCAGGAAGATGCCCGAGGTCGTGTTCTCGGTGAGGCGGGTGCGCGGGCCCTGGCGCCAGTTCCAGCGGCGGCAGGTCACGCCCGCGTCGTCGCGCCAGACCACCTCGCCCGCGTCGGGGTGTTCGACGACCTCCTCGCCGCCGGCCACGGTGACGAAGTCCTCGTCGCCGGTGGCCCGTACGAGGCGCATGCCGCCCTGGATGTGCTCCACGTCCTCGCCCCCGACGGGGATCAGATGGGCGACGCTGATGGCGTTGTAGAGGTCGACGAGCAGGTTGATGCGGGGCAGTCCGGCCTCCGACAGCGCCCTCTTCGCCAGCGCCTCCGCCGAGTTGCGGGTGCGCGAGGGCTTCGAGCCGAACGCCGTGTACGCCTCGCGCCAGGCGGCCATGTGCGGGTCCTCGTGCGGGGCGCGCCCGTCCAGGCGTACGGCGAGGCGGTCGGCCGCCTCGTCCAGGAGCGCCGAACTCTCCTCCGTGCTGGGCCCGTTGACCAGGCCGTGCGCCTCGATCGCGACATGGGTGAAACCGGGGGCGAGGGCGCGCACCTCGTCGGACACGGTCAGGGAGAGCGTCATGGTCTGCCTCAGAGTGCGGTGGGGAGCGTCTGCCAGAGATAAGGCCGGTCGAGTGCGGCCTTGAGGGCATCGAGCACCGCCGGGTGCGGTTCAGCATACAGGACTGGATAGTCCACCTCATTGGACTCCGGGTCGGGGATCCAGGCCAGCCGCTCGCCGTCGAGGGAGAACCGGGCGTCCACGCCCGGTTTGTTGCCGCGCGGATCCTGCCGGTGCCAGGCGCCGTTGAAGCGGACGGCGACCAGACCGTGCACGGCATACCCCGAGCCGTCGTCGTGTGCCAGCCGCTGGTAGCAGAGCGCGGCGGGGATGTCCTCGGCCCGCAGCAGGGCGGCCACGGCATGGGCCTTGGCGTAGCAGATGCCGGTGCCCTGCCGCAGCACGTCGGAGGCCCGCCAGGTGACGCGCAGATCGCCCGAGTCCTGGGAGTGCGGGATGGTGTCGCGCACGAACTCATAGGCTGCCTGCGCATAGGCATACGAGTCCGGTACGTTCTCGGCGAGACGGGCAGCCGTCTCCCGTACCACCGGGTGGCCATGGTCGATGACCTCGTCAGCAGCCAAGTAAGCGGACAGGTCAGGGGTGTTCTGGATCAGCTCCATACCCGCAGAGCATAGGAATGCGATCACCCGAGAGTCAATGACTTTTCGGGCGACCGCATATCTATGCATCGCTGGAGGTGCGTCAGCGGGCCATTTCCTCCTTGACCGCCGCCACGAACGCGTCCACGTCGTCCTCGGTCGTGTCGAAGGCGCACATCCAGCGCACCACGCCCGCGGCCTCGTCCCAGAAGTAGAACCGGAACCGCTTCTGCAGCCGCTCGCTCACGTCGTGCGGAAGCCTGGCGAAGACGCCGTTGGCCTGCACCGGGTAGAGGATCTCCACGCCGTGCACGGCGCGTACGCCCTCGGCCAGGCGCTGGGCCATCTCGTTGGAGTGGCGGGCGTTGCGCAGCCAGAGGTCCTTGGCGAGCAGGGCCTCCAACTGCACTGAAACGAAGCGCATCTTGGAGGCGAGCTGCATGGACAGCTTGCGCAGGTGCTTCATGTGGCTGACGGCGTCCTGGTTGATGACGACGACCGCCTCGCCGAACAGCGCGCCGTTCTTCGTCCCGCCCAGGGAGAGGATGTCGACGCCGACCGCGTTGGTGAACGTCCGCATCGGGACGTTCAGGGACGCGGCCGCGTTGGCTATGCGGGAGCCGTCCAGGTGGACCTTCATGCCGTGCGCGTGGGCGTGGTCGCAGATCGCGCGGATCTCGTCCGGTGTGTAGAGGGTGCCGAGCTCCGTGCTCTGGGTGATCGACACGACCTGCGGCATCGCGCGGTGTTCGTCGTCCCAGCCGTAAGCCTGCTTGTCGATCAGTTGCGGGGTGAGCTTCCCGTCGGGTGTGGGGACCGTGAGGAGTTTCAGGCCGCCCATGCGCTCGGGGGCGCCGCCCTCGTCGACGTTGATGTGCGCGCTCTCGGCGCAGATCACCGCGCCCCAGCGGTCGGTGACCGCCTGGAGCGCGACGACGTTCGCGCCGGTGCCGTTGAAGACCGGGAACGCCTCCGCCGTGGCGCCGAAGTGGCTGCGGATGATGCTCTGGAGGTTCTCGGTGTAGTCGTCCTCGCCGTACGCGACCTGGTGCCCGCCGTTGGCCAGGGCCAGGGCGGCGAGCACCTCCGGGTGGGCCCCGGCGTAGTTGTCGCTGGCGAAGCCGCGGACCGACGGGTCGTGGTGGCGACGGGCGTCGGTCTTCGGTGGATTCACGGCTTCTCGGTCAGCCACAGACGCTTTCCGTTCACTTCGGCGGCGGGCTTGTCCCAGACGTCGGCGATCGCCTCGGCGAGGTCCTTGACGTCGGTGAAGCCCGCGAACTTCGCGTTGGGGCGCTCGGCGCGCATCGCGTCGTGCACCAACGCCTTCACCACCAGGATCGCAGCCGCGGAGGTCGGCCCCTCGGCGCCCCCGGCCTTGCGGAAGAAGTCGCCCATGGCGAGCGTCCACGCCTCGGCGGCGGCCTTGGCGGCGGCGTACGCGGCGTTGCCCGCGGTCGGCCTGCTCGCGCCGGCCGCGCTGATCAGGACGTAGCGGCCGCGCTCGCTGCGCTGCAGCGCCTCGGAGAAGGCGAGGGAGGTGTGCTGCACGGTGCGGATGAGCAGCAGCTCCAGGAAGTCCCAGTCGTCGAGGCTGGTCTTGATGAAGGTCTCGCTGCCGCGCCAGCCGCCGACGAGGTGGACCAGGCCGTCGACGCGGCCGAAGTCCTTCTCGATGTGGGTGGCCCAGTCCCGGGTGGAGTCGAGGTCGAGGAGGTCGACGGGCTCGCCGGTGACGGTGGCCCCGCCGGAGGCGTAGCGGGCCGCGTCCACGGCCTCCGCCAGCCGCTCGGGATCGTTGTCGGCGGCCACGACGGTCGCGCCCGCCTCGGCGAGCCGGACCAGTGCCGCGCGCCCGGCGGGTCCGCCCGCGCCGGCCACCGCGATCACCGCACCGCTGAGAGCTCCGTTCCCCGCCATCTTCTTCGCCTCCTGAGCCTTGTTCTCGGTGATGCGGTCGCTCACGCGGCCACCCGCTCGGCGCTCTCCGCCGTGATGCCCCTGGTGGAGGCGATCACGTTCTTCAGCTTCTTGGAGAGGGCCTCATAGAACATGCTCAGCGGAAACTCGTCAGGAAGCACGTCGTCGACGAGCTTTCGCGGCGGCCGGCTCAGGTCGAGGGCGTCGGGGCCCTTGGCCCAGCGGGAGCCGGGGTGCGGGGCGAGGTACTGCGACACCAGGTCGTACGCGGCGAACCAGTGGACGAGCTTCGGCCGGTCGATGCCCGCCCGGTAGAGCTCCTCGATCTCGGCGCACAGCTGGTTCGTCACCTGCGGTGCGCGCTGCCAGTCGATGAACAGCTTGTTGTCCGTCCAGCGGATGACGTCGTGCTTGTGCAGGTAGGCGAAGAGCAGCTGGCCGCCGAGGCCGTCGTAGTTGCGCACGCGCTCGCCGGTGACCGGGAAGCGGAACATCCGGTCGAACAGCACCGCGTACTGCACGTCACGGGCCTGCGGGACGCCGTCGGCCTCCAGCTTCACGGCCTCCTTGAAGGCGGTGAGGTCGCAGCGCAGCTCCTCCAGGCCGTACATCCAGAACGGCTGCCGCTGCTTGATCATGAAGGGGTCGAAGGGCAGGTCGCCGTGGCTGTGGGTGCGGTCGTGGACCATGTCCCACAGGACGAAGGCCTCCTCGCAGCGCTTCTGGTCGTGGACCATCGCGGCGATGTCCTCGGGCAGCTCCAGGCCCAGGATGCCGACGGCGGCGTCGGTGACCCGGCGGAAGCGGGCGGCCTCGCGGTCGCAGAAGATGCCACCCCAGGAGAAACGTTCCGGCGCCTCGCGCACGGCGATGGTCTCGGGGAAGAGGACGGCGGAGTTGGTGTCGTAGCCGGAGGTGAAGTCCTCGAACTTGATGCCGCAGAACAGCGGGTTGTCGTAGCGGGTGCGCTCCAGCTCGGCCAGCCAGTCCGGCCACACCATGTGCAGCACGACCGCCTCGAGGTTGCGGTCCGGATTGCCGTTCTGCGTGTACATCGCGAAGACGACCAGGTGCTGCAGGCCGTCCGCACGGTTCGCGGCGGGCTGGAAGGCCAGCAGCGAGTCGAGGAAGTCGGGCACCTGGAAGCCGTCGACGGCCCAGCGGTCCAGGTCCTTGACCAGGGCCTCGTGGTAGGCGCGGTCATGCGGAAGCAGCGGGGACAGTTCCTCCACGGCGTCCATGACACGCCGTACGGCGGCCTCGGCGTCGGTGCGACGGGGCGCACCCTCGGCCTCGAGGTCGATCGATCCGTCCTTGGACTGCCATGGCCGGATCTGCTCCACGGCATCCTTGAGCACGGCCCACGCCGGGTGGTCCACCACCCTGGTCGCGGGAGGAACCTGCTCCCCCGAAGCCGACTGCACAAGAATTTCCGTCATGTCCCATCCTTCACAGGAGAAGCTCGCGTCAGGAGACCGTATACATACGAGCTTCCTCCCAGCAAGAGGATCATCGGGAGATTATCCTGCGTATTCCGATGGTCACCGAACTTTTTCCTGCCGGAAACCGATCCGGCAGGCATATGGGTATCGCGCGGCTACCCCGGGTCCGGGCCGCCGAAACCGGCCACCGGTCAATGCCCGCAGGACTCGCCCACGCCAGGGTGACCGCCCCCGCCGGTACGGGCCAGGTCCGCCCCTGGTGCCACGCCAATCCCCCGTGTACGCGCGGGTACATCACGGGTCGGGGCCGTTAGGCTGCGGATCTGCCCGCACGGCCGTCCGCTCCGGTCGCGCGTGGAGCCGAGCCGCCGTCGACGGAAGCGAGTTGAACCTTGAACTTCCTTACCATCGGTCATCGCGGAGTCATGGGTACCGAACCCGAGAACACCCTCCGTTCCTTCGTCGCCGCCCAACAGGCCGGCCTCGACCTGATCGAACTCGATCTGCACCTGAGCAAGGACGGCGCCCTCGTCGTCATGCACGACACCGACGTGGACCGCACGACCGACGGCACCGGCCCGATCGCCGAGAAGACCCTCGCCGAGATCCGCGCCCTGGACGCCGGGCTCGGGGAACGCGTCCCGGTCTTCGAGGAGGTCCTGGAGGCGGTACGGGCGCCGCTGCAGGCCGAGATCAAGGACGTGGCGGCGGCGCGGGCGCTGGCCGAGGTCATGCTGAACCGGGACCTGGTCGCGCGGGTGGAGGTGTCCTCCTTCCACGACGAGGCGATCGCCGAGATCGCCCGCCTGGTGCCGGGCGTACGCACCGCGCTGATCGGCAGCCGCTACGGCACCGACATCGTGGACCGTGCCGTCGAGGCCGGCGCCAAGACCCTCTGTCTCAACATCCGCCGCCTCACGCTGGAGGTCGTGGAACTGGCCCGCAAGGCGGACCTGAGGATCATCGGCTGGGTCGTCAACACCCAGGACCACCTGCGTCTCGTACGGGCCCTGCAGCTGGACGGCGCGACCACCGACTACCCGGAGATCAAGCGCACCGGCCGCTTCACGGCATGAACGTCACGCCAGCTGCTTGACCAGCAGCTCGAACTGCAGGTCGTCGCGCTGCGGGACGCCGAAGCGCTCGTCGCCGTACGGGAACGGGGTCATCTGTCCCGTACGGCGGTAGCCGCGGCGCTCGTACCAGGCGATGAGGTCGTTGCGTACGGAGATCACGGTCATGTGCATCTCCGTGGCGCCCCAGGTCTCGCGCGCCGTGCGCTCCGCCTCGGCGATGATGACCTTGCCGAGGCCGCCGCCCTGCTGCGCGGGGCTGACTGCGAACATCCCGAAGTAGGCGTGCGTGCCGCGGTGTTCGAGCTGGCAGCAGGCGACGACGACACCGTCCCGCTCGACCGTCAGCAGCCGGCTGTCCGGCGACTTGATGACGGCGAGCACTCCCTCCGGGTCGGTGCGCTGCCCTTCCAGGATGTCCGCCTCGGTGGTCCACCCGGTCCGGCTGGAGTCCCCGCGGTAGGCCGACTCGATCAACGCGACCAGGACGTCCACGTCGGCATCGGTGGCATCACGGAAGGTCAGTGCGGCGGTGGCGGCGGTGTCCATGGAGCGGATCTCCGAATCTCGGGCGCGGCTCGGGCAGAGTCGAGCGTAACCCTGCCACTAGTCTTCGCTGCATGGTGCACGTTCTCGGCAGCCGGACGCTTCTCCACCCCACCGATCCCGAGCGGTCGCGTCGTTTCTACGGCGAGCAGTTGGGGCTCGCCGTCTATCGCGAGTTCGGTACGGGGCCGCAGCGCGGCACCGTGTACTTCCTCGGCGGCGGGTTCCTGGAGGTGTCGGGTCGGTCCGAGGCTCCGCCGTCCCCCGCCGTGCAGCTGTGGCTGCAGGTGGAGGACGTCGCCGCGGCGCACGACGAGTTGCTCGGCAAGGGCGTCGAGATCGTGCGGTCGCCGGTGAAGGAGCCGTGGGGGCTGATCGAGATGTGGATCGCCGATCCGGACGGGACCCGGATCGTGCTGGTGGAGGTGCCCGCGGATCATCCGATCCGGTACCGGCCGGGGATCTGATCCGTATCCGGGCTCAGCGCGCGCGGTGTTCCCAGCGGCGGTCCGTGCGGGTCAGTTCCTGGAAGCCTGCGGTGCGCAGGAGGTCGATGGCCGGCTTGTCGTCGGCCTGCTCGTAGGCGAAGAGCCGGTTCACGTCGGCGAGGTGGAGCCAGGCGGTGGCGTGGGCCAGGAGCCGGTGCTCCAGGCCCCTGTCGTGGGAGGCCGGGTCGATGTGCAGGTTGCCGATGTCGGCCAGGCCCGCGGTGCGCGCCTGGCGTTCGGGGCGGGCCAGGGTCGTGTCGATCTCTATGAAGCCGACGGCGTGTGCGTCGACGTACGCCGTGAAGCGGGTGCCGCACTCCCCCAGCGTCCGCTCGAACGTCAAGCCCGGGTGGGGTTCGGGGGCCGGCAGGTCGGACACCCGCGCGATCAGGATGACCTCCGTGTCGCCGGTGTGGCGGAAGCCGGCGCGTTCGTAGACGGCCCGGATGTGCGGCCAGTTCCGGGGCAGACCGTAGACGACCGGGGCCGGTACGGCGCCGTCGGCGTACCGGACGCGTACGTTCCAGCGGGCGAACTGGGCCAGGCACGCGGCCATCAGCTGGTCGGCGGCCTGCTCGGCGTCCGGCCAGAAGGACGCCGGCGGATGGCAGACGAACCAGTCGATCTCACCGGCGTCCCGACAGGTCTCGCCGACCTCGGCGCCGGAGCGGTAGCGCAGCAGATGGGCGGCTGCCACGACGTAGCGGCGCTGCTCGGCGACGAGCGTGACGCGCTCGGCGACCCATGGGTCGGTGATGAACTCGCCGGGCTGTCGCTCCAGGTCGCTCAGGACGGTGTTGACCGAGACGGAGACGCCGGGGACGACGGCGGCGACGTGCGCGTTGATCAGGTCGGTGAGCTGGTCGCGGTCGTCGCGGCGGAAGGGGCGCACCGTGAGCGCGGACATGCGGGTCCTCCGGGGTGTGGTGGTGGAGCGGAGGCCGCCATGCGGTGCGGTACAGGGGTGAGCGTACGTCGGCCGTGGCGCCGGGCGCGAGGGGTTTGGCCGGAGGGCCGGATGGCCCGGCGCCGGGCCCGGGCATAGCGTGCTGGAGGGGGCGCCGAAGCACCTGCTCGGAAGGAACACCATGAAGCTCGACAAGCCGGTGACCGGCGGGCCCTGCTGGACCGAGCTCGGGACCGGTGATCTGGAGGCGGCCAAGCGGTTCTACCTTTGATCTTGGCCAGTGCTCCGGCCTTCAGGCCGGATGGTGAAGGCCATCTCAAGACTGCTCTGACCGGCGCCATGGGCACGGGTCCGCAGTGTCAGCCTCAGCTCACGGGGCGCTGCTGCTGCTTGATGGACTGCTGTACGACGGTCAGGGGCGCCCCGCCGCAGCTTCCGGCGAAGTAGGAGCCGGACCAGAAGTGGCCGCCCCACAGGTACCGGCGCACGTGCGCGTCGTACTCCTTGCGCAGCCGGCGAGCGGATACGCCCTCGAGGGAGTTGACCAGCTTGGAGAGCTGGACTTTCGGCGGGTAGTGCACGAGCAGGTGCACGTGGTCCTGTTCGCCGTTGAACTGCTTCAGGTCGGCCTCGAAGTCCGCATAGACCACCCGCGTGATCTCTTCGCAGCGCGTCGGCATCTCGCCGGTGAACGCCGCCCGCCGGGTCTTGGTGATGAACACCGAGTGGATGTGGAGGTGGTAGACGGCGTGACGACCGGTTCTGACGTCGGGATTCGGATTCCAGCGCGGCGACATCAACCACGTGCAGTATGTTGATCACTGTGGGTGAATTCGGCGTGGTGAGGCGGCAGTTCGGGCACCGTGCCCGACTGGCACTGAGCCCAGCCGAGATCCGGGTCATGGACGACCAGGCGCACGCGGCCCGCACCCTGTGGAACTGCCTGCACTCCTGGTGGCAGATGATGCCCAAGGGCAAGCGCACCCTGGCGGGCGCGGACGCTGCGATACGGCAGGCCCGCAAGGATCTCGATTACCTCGCCGTCCTTCCCGCCCAGGCCGCGCAGGCCGTCTTGAAGACGTACCACCGGGCGTGGGTGAACTGCTGGGAGGGACGGGCACAGGAGCCCACCTACAAGGGCCGCTTCCGCGCGCCGATGTCCGTGGACATTCCGCAGGGCCGGGACCTGAACATCGTCCGCGTGCACCGCCGGTGGGGCATGGTCAACATTCCCAAGGTCGGCCGGGTCCGCTTCCGCTGGACCAAGGACCTCCCGGTCGGCAAGCGGGCGAACCAGGAGAACCGGATCACCGGCGCCCGCCTCGTCAAGGACGCGCTCGGCTGGCACATCGCCTTCCGCGTCCAGACCATCGAACGCGCCCCCGGGCCGCACCAGGGGCCGGAGGTCGGCATCGACGCCGGGGTCAGCATCCCCCTCGCCCTCTCCAACGGCGACCACCAGGACCACGGACGTGCCACCTGGACCCCCGGCGGAACCTCCGACCGGGACAAGTGGCTGAACGCCGACGAGAAGGCCAGGCTGCTTCGCCTGGAGCACAAGGCCGCCAGGCTCAAGCAGCACCGCAAGAAGGGCGAGCGCACCAGCAATCGCCTGCGTGCCGTGTACGACCAGATCCGGGCGCTCCGAGCGAAAGCCAAGCGACGAGCCGAAGACTGGCAGCACAAGACCACCACCTACCTCGCCCAAACGTACGGCGTGATCGTGGTGGAACGGCTCAACATCCTCGGCATGACCAAGGCCCCCGCGCCCAGGCCCGACCCCGACAACGCGGGAGCGTTCCTGCACAACGGGGCCGCCGCGAAGGCCGGGCTGAACCGTGCGATCGCGCAGGAGGCGTGGGGGCGGACCGTGACGATGCTGACGTACAAGACCGACCGCTGCGGCGGCCGGCTCGTCAAGGTCCCCGCCCCCTACACCTCCCAGCGCTGCTCCGCCTGCGGCTTCACCGTCCCCGGTAGCCGAGCGAGTCAAGAACTGTTCGTATGCAAGAACCCTGACTGCGGCTGGACGGCGAACGCCGACTGGAACGCGGCCCGGAATATCTTGCACCTGTACCGGATCGGCCACGTCGTCGTGGAGGTCCCGGCCGCCGGAAGGCGCGGTCGCAGGGCGGGTAAGACCGTCAAACCCACCGCAGCAATGTAGGCGGGAATCCCCTTCCTGAGCTTGCGAAGGGAGGGGAGAACTTCAAACGACGGTGTTCGGCTGCGTCAGCGCCTCGGAGCACTACACGTAGTGGGGCCTCGACGGTGAGGACTTCGGCGGCATGGTGCGCATGGACGAGAACTTCCCGCCCGAGGTGCCGCCGCACTGGCTGCCGTACTTCGCGGCGGCGGACGTGGACGCGACCGCGGCCGCTGCGACGGAGGCGGGCGGCACCGTCCTCATGGAGCCGACCTCGGTGCCGGACGGGCCACGGATCGCGGTGCTGCGGGATCCGCAGGGGGCGGTCTTCGGGGTGCATCCGGCCGGTGCGGAAGGCTGAGCAGTGGCTGGTCAGGCAAGCGGCGTCACCGTGACCCGGTCGACGACCGGGGCGTACGCCGACCGCTGGCCGTAGCCGTTCGTGGTGTGGCCGTCGAAGTCGGGGAGTTCGTCGGCGGTGAAGGTGAGCGTGTTGGGGCCCTCGGTCAGGGTGACCGGGACGGAGAGGTTCCAGAAGTTGTTGAAGTGGAAGGTGGTGGGGAACAGGACGCGGTGCGGGGCGGCTCCGTTGACGGAGATGTCGGCGTGGCGGCAGACCGGGTCGGGGTTGTAGTGGGTGGCGGGGGCCTGCTCGCCGTTGGAGTAACGGACGGTGAGCGCGTGGCGTCCGGCTCGCGCGGCGGTCACGGTGAGGGTGAGCGTGTTGGCGGGGCCCGCGCCGATGCCGTCGACCGCTTTGCCGCCGGTCGCGTACGGGTATGCGGTCACCTTCGCGGTGCCGGTCAGGGTGCCCTCCGCTGCGGCGGACGACCGTGCGGGCAGCAGTCCGCCGGAGGGGGCGACGCGCAGCCGGTCCACGACCAGGCGTTCCGAAGTCCCGGTCACCGTCACCTTGTTGATCCCCCCGGCCAGGAACAGCGGGACGGCGCCGCGCTGGACGCGCCCGAGTTCCTCGCCGTTGACGGTCAGTCGGCCCTCCCCGGGGCCGAGCAGGTCGACCGTGACGGTGGCCTCGCCGTCGTCGGCGGCGTGCACCCAGAAGGTGACGGTGCCGCCCTGCGGGAGGACGGCCGCGCCGGGGCCGGAGGCGCCGAGGTGGGCGTAGCTGGTCCGGGCGCCGCCGCCGAGCGCCGCATACTCGGCGTCGTACACGGCCGTCCGCTCGCCGTCACGCAGGACGAGGTCCAGCTTGTCGACGACCGCGTCGCCCTTGGTCACGCCGAGGTCGGGGTCCTGCGCGGCGAGCGTGATGCGGTGCGGGCCGGCGGTCAGCGCGGCCTCGGTGTCGGTGTGGCCCCACACCGCCCACTTGTAGCCGAGGGGCAGCCGCAGTTCGCGCGCGTCTTCGCCGTCGACGCGCAGGAAGACGTTGGTGGGGCCCTGCTCGCGCACCGCGTCGGCGAGGTTGTGGGAGTTGGCGAAGACCCGGATGTCGTACGTCCCCTCCTGCGGGACCTCGACGTCGAAGGCGAGCACGCCGTCGGAACCGGTGCGCAGGCCGCCCACGTGGTGGCCGCCGGAGGTGGCGAACTTGTCGACGTCGGACGGGGACCCTTCGGGACCGTTCTTCGAGTAGCCGCTGCCCGTGTAGGTGGCGTCCTCGGCCTCGTACGTTCCTCGCCAACTCACCGACGGCGGCAGCAGCGTGGCGCCGTGGCCGCCGGGTGCGAGGGTCAGCTGGTAGGCGGACATCTCGTCGAGGCCGGTCAGGGGCAGGCTCACCCGGCCGTCCACGACGGGCAGTTCGGTGTCCCGCAGCCGCAACGGCTGGCCACTGGCGCCGACTTGGCCGGTCCAGGGGATCTCCTGGAGCCGTACGTGGACCGTCGTGCCGAAGAGGTCCGCGTCGACGCCCTCGACGACGAGGTCCGCGGCGCCGCTCCCGCCGCCGAACAGCACCCGCGCCTGCCGCTTGTCCCGGTCGAGCGCGGCGACGCCCTGCAGGGTGTACTGCACGTTGGGGTGCGGTGCCCTGACCTCGACGGTGTTCCCGGACAGCTGCCCGTAGGCGTTGAACAGCCACCACTGGCCGTTGCCCCTGTTCGCCTCCACCGCCGAGTCGTTGAGGTTCCCGGCGATGTTCCAGTACGCCAGGTCGGCGTCGACCTTGGACTCCTCGATCGCGGCGATCCACTGGATCATCTGCCCGGGGACGGACAGGTGGTAGTTGTGCGCGTACTCGTTGAGGTTGACGGGCAGCGGGCCGATGCCCAACTCCCGCTCCAGCGCACGGTACTTGGCGACATTCGTGCGGACCTCGTCGGGCGAGGACAGCTCGTGCCAGGTGATCACGTCCGGGAGCACGTCGTGATCGCGCGCGAACTCCAGGAAGCCGCGCACCTCCGGGTACAGCACGCAGGTGTTGGGTCCGGCGATGCGCGCCTCCGGGTCGATCTGCCGGATCAGGCGGTACGCCTGCTGCCAGGCCGCGAAGTAGGGGCCCGGTTCGGTGTGCCAGGAGACGCCGTCGTAGCTCCACTCGCCCGTGCCGAACATGTTGCCCTCGGGCTCGTTGAACGGCACCCACACGATGTGGGACCTGAGCGCGCCCAGCTTCTGCGCCTGCTCGACCTGGTGGCGGACGCTGCCCAGGTACGTCGCGAGCCGTTCCTCGCCGGTGGCGCCCGGCCACTCGTAGGGGAAGCCGCGGTGGATGTCGGTGAGGTAGACGTACACGTCCCTGCCGCCGGCCGCGACGAAGGGCGGCAGGACCTCCAGGGCGTCGGCGCCGGGGTGCTGGATGCCGTCCTGGGCCTTGGTGGTGACCGTGCGGACGTACATGCCCTCGACGACGGCGCGGCTGGGCACGCCGTCGCCGTACAGGCCGTAGAGCGTGCCGCTCGCGCCGCCGTGGAAGGGGCCCGTCTCCGCGCCCAGGTCGACAGTGAGCCTCTCGGCTGTCACGGCATCCCTCTTTCGTTCGGCATGTCGTACGCCGGTCGATGATCCGAACCGGCCTGACGAACGTAGGGAGAAGCGTCGATCACGTCAACGGTGGGGTGGCTTCCGAAAGTTCCGACAGCGGTCGTTCAGACCCGGACGGCACCCAGGCGGCCTTCCAGCCGGCCGAGCAACTCACCGAGGAGTCCGGCCAGTTCACCCTGCCCCTGCGGGTTCAGCACGGACAGTACGGCGGTCTCGTGGGCGAGCTGCTCGGGCAGGATGCCGTCGACCAGGGCGCGGCCGGCGTCCGTGAGGCGGACGTGGGCGACCCGGCGGTCGCGGGTGTCGCCGCGGCGCTCCACCAGGCCGCGCTCGGTCAGCTGCTTGAGGCGTTTGGTGACGGCGGCGCCGGAGGAGAAGGTCTCGCGGGCCAGTTCGCTGGGGGTCAGCTCGTGGCCGGTGCGGCGCAGCGCGCCGAGCAGGTCGAACTCGGGGCGGCTGAGGCCCGCCCGGCGCAGCGGGGCGTCCTCGGCCTGCTGCAGGAGGGCGGCGCAGCGGTTGATGCGGCCGATGATCTCCATGGGCCCGGTGTCGAGGTCGGGGTGGACGGCCTGCCACTGCCGGACGACCGCGGAGACGGTGTCGTCGCCCCTGGTCGCGCCCGCCTGCCGTCCGTTCGGTGCCGTCATGGCCGTACGCCCTCCGTTGTCGCCCTCCGGTGCAGCCCCTGCCGCCGTACCGTCGCCGCGAGCGTACGGTGTCCGGCCTGCTCGGCGCGCACGACCCGCTCCTGGGGCAGGGCGCGCTGCCACCACTCGCCGGAGGCGGCGTCCACGGCGGTGCGCAGGTCGGTCAGCGCGGTGGCGAGGGAGCGCCGGGCGGCCTCGAGGGCGGCGGGCGCGGCGGCGGGCTGCGACAGGAGGCGGGCGGTGCGCTCGCGGCAGTGCTCGACGGCGGCCAGCGCGTCCTCGACCCGGTCGCCGGCGCGGCGGTTGGTGACGGCGACGGCGGCCAGGAAGCCGACCAGGGCGCCGACGACGGTGTCGACAACCCGCTCGGTGATCAGCCGGCCGGGCTCCTGGAACCGGGTGAACTCGGTGATGAGCAGCGCCATCGGGGTCACACAGACGCTGCCGAGCCAGTAGTTGCGGCTGATCAGCGCCTCGGCGCCGAAGTTGAAGGCGAGGCAGACGAGCACGAGGGCCGCCGGGCCGAGGTGGGCGAGCGGGACAACGGCGGCGAAGAGCAGGACGCCGACCAGGTTGCCGACGACGCGCTGGACGCCCCGGCTCCAGGTGAGGCGGATGTTGGCCTGGTAGAGGGAGGCGGCGGTGACCAGGGCCCAGTAGGGGCGGCCGACACCGAGGGCGAGGGACGCGTAGCCGGCGAGGGCGCAGCCCAGGGCGGTGCGGACGGCGATCGGGGCGAGCGGGCCGAGCCTGGTCCAAAACAGGCGGGCGGGGGCGGCGAGTTCGGCGTCGACGCCGAGGAGTTCGTCGCCGTCGCGCGGGTCGTGGAGCTCGGGGACGGGGCCGGTGCCGCTCAGTTCGCGCGCCCAGGCGCGCAGCTGCTCGGGGTCGGAGTCGGCGGGGGCGGCGAGGGCGACCTCGGCACGGACGAGGAGGTGCTCGAGGGCGCGCCGGGTGCGGGCGGACCGGGCTGCGGTGGCCAGGAGTGCCTGCCATGCGGCCTGGACGGCGGCGGCCGCGGCGGCGCGGGAGCGCGGGGGGCCGTCACCGGTGGGGTGCGCGGCGGCGTACGCGGCGGCGGCCTTCAGGGCGCCCGCGGTGGCCCGGCGCTCCGGGCCGTGCGGGCGCAGCAGGCCGGGCGCCATGCCGACGAGCCAGGCCCAGCCGCCCGCCGCGAGGGCCGGCGCGAGGTGGCCGGGGACCTGACCCAGGGTCTGCGGGGCGAAGAGGGAGGCGGAGCTGATGAAGGTGAGGACCACATTGCCGGGCGGGCCGATACGGGTCGCGTCGCACAGCGCCTTCTGCAGCGCGGCCAGCAGGGCGCCGACGGTGACCAGCACGACGGCGTCGGCGGTGAGCGAGGCGGCGACCAGCGCGACGGCGAGCCCGCCGACCATGCCGAGCACCACCCAGGCCAGGGCGCGGGCCCGGGCGGCGTAGGGACGGTTGTGGGCGTACAGGGCGCACAGCGACCCGGCCATCGTGTACATCGCCAGGTCGAGCCGGCCGAGGGCGAGCAGCGTCAGGTTGGGCGGGGCGACCGAGGCGAGCACGCTCAGGGCGGGCTTGAACCAGATGTCCGAGGGCCGGCCCAGGCGGAGCACGCCGGCCAGGGGGAGGCGGTGGACGCGCGGGGCGGCGGAGGTGGAGGGCGCACTGCTCATGGAAATCAGCTTAGCAGGTGTTTTACTCGTAAAGAATCTTCGGGCGCCACGCTCACCTGCTGTGCTCCGTCGAGTGCTCCCCGTGTACACCCTTGCGCTCGCGTGCGCACCGCGTCCCCCGGGCATCCACGGACTGTCGAGACCGTCCAGCGGGGAGGTGCGCGTGCACGGACCGGCTTCGCCCGGCTGGCTGCTGGTCGCGCTGTGTGCGGCGACCGGGGCCTACTGTCTGCTGCGGATGCGCAGCACCGTCGAGGAGCAGCGCCGGTCCGCGGGCGGCGAGGCGCTGATGGGCTTCGGCATGGCGGCGATGGCCGTGCCGGCGGCGGTGGTCAGCCCGCCGTCGTGGGCCTGGCCGCTGTACGCGGTCGTGTTCGGCACCGCCGCGCTGCGGGCGCTGTGGGCGGCGCGGACGAGCGCACATCATCTGCACCACCTGGTCGGTGCCGCGGCCATGGTGTACATGGCGGTCGTGATGGCCACCTCCTCCGGACACCGTGGCGGGCACGGGAGTGCGTCCGGAGTCCCGTTGCTGACCGGGGTGTTGCTGCTCTACTTCATGGGCTACGTGCTGCTGTCCGGGGTCCGGCTGATACCCGTCGCCGCGGGTGGCGGTGCGGTGGGGTGGAGCGACCGGCCGGAACTGGCGCGGGCGTGCCGGCTGTCGATGGGGATCGCGATGGTGGCGATGCTGATCGCGCTCTGACGGCCGTCGCCCGCATCCGTTGCTTGCGTCACTTTGCCGAGACAGGCCGTGTTGCGAAGGGCGCGTCGCTCATAGGGTGATCGCCATGATGGTCCCCGCGGCACTGCTGCTGCTCGGCGCGCTGACCGCCGTCGTCGCCCCCAGGCTGCTCGCCCGGGCCGACTGGCCGGACCGTGAACCGGTGGTCGCGCTGTGGGTGTGGCAGTGCGTGGTGGCCGCCGTGCTCCTGTGCTGTGCGCTGTCGATGACGCTCAGCGCGGCGGCGGCCTGGCAGGCGGTGCGCGGCCATGTGTTCGCCGCGGCGCCGCACGCCGTCGTGGACGCCTACGCGCTGCGCGCGGGCCCCTGGGCGGCGACCACCGCGGTGGCCCTTGCCTGCGCCGGTCTGTGGAGCGTCGCGATGCTGGTCCGGGAGGTCGTACGGACACGTGCCCGCCGTCGCCTGCACCGGGCCGAACTTCTCGTGCAGGCGCCGCTGTTGCCCGGGGAGGAGCCCGCGAACGGACGGCTGGTGGTGCTGGAGGGCGAGCGGTCCGACGCCTGGTGGCTGCCGGGTGCCGCGCCGCAACTCGTCGTCACCACCGCCGCGTTGCGCCGCCTCAAGGGCCGACAGCTGGATGCCGTACTCGCGCACGAACAGGGGCACGCCCAGGCCCGGCACGACTGGCTGCTGCACTGCTCGGCCGCGCTGGCCGGCGGGTTTCCGCAGGTGCCGGTGTTCGCCGCGTTCCGCGCCGAGATGCACCGCCTGGTCGAGCTCGCCGCCGACGACACGGCCTCCCGCCGCCACGGCCGTCTGACGACCGCGCTCGCCCTCGTCGAACTCAACGAGGACCGCGGCGTGTTCGGCCCCTCCCCCACCCCGCAGGCCCACGTCCCGCAGCGGGTGCACCGCCTGCTCACCCCGCCCAACCGCCTCACGGCGGCCCGCCGCCTGGGGCTCACCGCGACGGCCACGCTGGTGCCGGTGGTGCCGCTGCTGGTGGCGTTCGTGCCGGGATTGCGGGCACTGGGCTAGGCGGGGCCCGCGCGGGGACGAGCCCCCGGGAAGAGGCACAGGTCTCCCGCATTGGCCTCGCGCCCCGCCCGTCGGCGAGGATCACTTCATGCACAACCTGCCCGTCGAGTCACCGCCCCGTCCGCCGGCCCACCGCACCGCTGTCCGCGCCGCGGCCGTCCTGGCCGTGTGCTCAACCGTCCTTCTCGTCCTGGTCGCGGTCAGGTGGCATCCCCTGATCAACGCCGACGGGGACATCGCCCGCACCACTCACCGCTGGGCCGTCGACGAACCCGGCCTCACCCACACCTTCCGCATCCTGACGGACTGGGTCTGGGACCCCTGGACGATGCGCCTGGCATGCGCGGCGGCCGTGGTGTGGCTGGTGTGGCGCTACGCGGCGTGGTGGACGGCGCTGTGGCTGGCGGGCGCCTGTGCCTGGGGGACCGTGCTGCAGCAGTCCCTGAAGGCCGCCGTCGACCGGCCGCGCCCCGTCTGGCCCGACCCCGTCGACTCGGCCCGCTACGCGGCCTTCCCCTCGGGCCACGCCCTGACCGCCACGGTCGTCTGCGGCCTCCTGCTCTGGCTCCTGCGCCGCCACGGTGTGGGCCGCGTCCTGTGGCGTACGGCGCTGGTGGTGGCCGTGGTGTCGGTGGTCGGGGTCGGTCTGACGCGGGTGTGGCTGGGCGTGCACTGGGCGTCGGACGTGGTGGGGGGCTGGCTGATCGGGGCGCTGGTGGTGGCGGTGGCGGTGGGCACGTACGAGTGGCGGGCGGCTCACGGACGGACGGGGGCGGGAGTCGGCCCGTGACACGTCGACGGCCCGCCGGTTTCACCGGCGGGCCGTCGAGGTTGTCCGGGTCTGCCCGGGCTCACCTCCGGTAGTCGCGGTAGTCATTGCGAATGCTGTTGCGGGTGCTGTTGCGAGAGGTGCGGCGGGACCTGAAAACGAACTTGAGCGCGAGGTGGGAGCCGGCCAGTGCGATCCCGATCGTCACGGCGAAATGGACGCTCACGCTCGGTTTGACAGTTTCTGCGAAATCATGAACGAGCCGAGAAATGAAATCTTCGGCTTCGTGCACCCAATCTTCCGCACTCTTTTCCTGAGCGATGACGGTGTCATGCGCCGCGCCAGGTGGGGCGGACGTTTCGGCTGCCTGCGAGATCGCGGATCCCCCGATTACCGCGAGAAAAACAATCATCGCCACCGAGATCGCACGAGCCGTCAGGCGGCCACGTCGCGCCTGAGGTTTCGCTTTCGGCATGGTGAATCACATCCCCCGTCGGGTTCGACGGCCCGTGCGGCCGCCGAAGCCAGTGCACTCCCGCCGTGCAAG
This sequence comes from Streptomyces sp. NPDC047043, assembly GCF_040644055.1. Taxonomy (NCBI): domain Bacteria; kingdom Bacillati; phylum Actinomycetota; class Actinomycetes; order Kitasatosporales; family Streptomycetaceae; genus Streptomyces; species Streptomyces sp. NPDC047043. Next base: position 291,630 of record NZ_JBEYVO010000010.1, on the reverse strand, counting down.
AGGAATCACCTGCTGGAGCATTCATCGTTTCCGGTCCGCTGCAACTGTTACGGGACCCGAATTTCCGAACCCAAGCGGTAATCCATCACCCGCCTCATGCGCGTCGCGCCGCACGCTACCCTTGATCAATGCTCTCCGTTCTCTTCGACTTCTCCGGCACCCTCTTCCGCATCGAGTCCACCGAGTCCTGGCTGCGCGCAGTGCTGGACGAGAGCGGGATCGCGCTCCCCGAGCCGGAGTTGGCGCAGGCCGCGAAGGCGCTGGAAGTGGCGGGGGCGCTGCCGGGCGGTGCGTTTCCGGCCCAACTGCCGCAGCACCTCGCGGAGGTGTGGAAGATCCGGGACGAAAGCGCCGAGCTGCACCGCGCCGCCTACACCGGGCTCTCCCGCCAAGTACCGCTTCCCGACCCGCGGTTGCACGACGCGCTGTACGACCGGCACCGGACGCCGGCCGCGTGGGCCCCGTACCCCGACGCCGAGGAGGTGCTGCACGCGCTGTGCGAGCGCGGTATCGGCATCGGCGTCGTCAGCAACATCGGCTGGGACCTGCGCCCGATCTTTCGCGAGCACGGCCTCGACCGGTACGTCGACGCGTACGTCCTGTCGTACGAACACGGTGTCCAAAAGCCCGACCCGCGGCTGTTCGCGACGGCCTGCGAGGCGCTGGAGGTCGAGCCGGGCGAGGTTCTGATGGTGGGCGACGACGCGCGGGCGGACGGCGGTGCGGCGGCACTCGGGTGCCGGGTGCACCTGGTGGAGCATCTGCCGGTGGCCGAGCGGCCGGACGGGCTGCGTGCGGTGCTGGACCTGCTGGGCTGACCTCAGCGCCGGCTGGTCACTCCAGATAGCCCTCCACCTGCGACGACGGCCGCACCTGCGCCTCGTCGGGGTTCTCCCCGAACTCCGTCTTGGCGCGCCGCTGCCGCAGCAGGTCCCAGCACTGGTCGAGCTCGCGCTCCAACTGGCCGAGCCGCTGGTGTTCCGTCCCGCTGTCGATCTCACCGGACGCGACGGACGCGCGGAGCTTGCGCTCGTCCTCGACCATCTCCGTGATCCTGGCCAGGATCCGCTGGTCCTGTTCCATCTCCCCAGGCCTCCTCGGCTCGGCACTCCCGTCCACTCTAGGAGTGGTGGAGCTCCAGGGCCTGTCCACCCTGGACGATCCCCCGCGTCGCCCAGGGCAGACGGCAGCCCCTGACCAGGCTCTTCGGGGAGCCGGTCGGGGACGTGCTGAGTATAGTTGGCTGGCAGCCAGTCAACGCAGGAGTTACAGCATGTCCCCGCGCAGCGCCTCGGTCAATGAAGAGTTGCGGAGACGTTCCCGGGAGCGGCTCCTGCAGGCGGCCGTCGAGCTGGTCGGCGAGCGCGGATACGAGGCGACGACGCTCGGCGACATCGCGGACAGAGCCGGTTCGGCGCGCGGCCTGGTGTCGTACTACTTCCCGGGAAAACGCCAGCTCGTGCAGTCCGCGGTGCACCGGCTGATGCACCGCACGCTGGAGGAGGCGCTGGAGCGCGAGCCGCGCACGACGGACGGCCGGGAGCGGCTGGCGCGGGCCATCGACGCGATCCTGGGCCTGGGCCGCGACCGGCCCGTGCTGATGCGCCAGCACATGGCGGGGCTGCTGCAGGCGGAGGGTTTTGTGCAGTGCCCGGAGCAGCAGCGGCTGGCCGAACTGCTGCGGGGTGTCGTCGCCGGGCACGGGTCGCAGGACGTCGACGCGGACTATCCGATGCTGCGCTCGGTGCTGATGGGTGCCGTCTACGCGATGGTGCTGCCGAACGTGCCGATGTCGATCACGCCTCTGCGGGCCGAGCTGTTCAAGCGCTACCGGCTCGACTGGGAGATGGGCGTCCCGCCGGAGACCGGGGCGGCATCCGGCGCAACCCGCCCGGCGGATCTGTCACGGTTCTTCGCGACCGGGGATCCCACCGGCCGCGACTGAGCCCGTCAGTGCCGCACATGCCGCGGTGGCAGGAATCCCGCGTCCCGCGCCTCCGAGATCATCCGAAGCGATCTGCGGCGGCTGTGCCCCGTCGCGCACATCACCGCGAGGACCGGGTCGGCGCCCTCCGCCTGGGCCGCGCGGTATTTGTGGGCGACGAGCCGACGGCCCTCGACGCCGCGGGGCCAGGACGGCCGGGCCCGCCGCGCGACCGCGGACGCACCGTGCTCCGTGGCCGGATCCGGCCCGGGGCCGCAGGCTTCGGAGAGCGGTTCCTCGATCCACTCGGCGAGTTCCGCGAGGTCGTCCAGGGAGAGGGCCGGCTGGGCCCGCACCTCCTCCAGCGAGGCACACCCCTTGCAGACCACGGCGAGGGCGTCGACCCGGGCACCGTCGGTGAACGCCAGCCCGACCGTGAACCACGACGTGGCGCCCTCGGCCTCCTGCACTTCCCACGCGAGCCGCACGGACACCGTTGCGTCCGTCGGAAAACGATCAGAAAGATTAAGAAAGGATGCTTCTAGCACACACGGAACGTAACCGCCCGATCACACTCCATAAGAACGGACACGCACGCCGCGTCCGCCCTGCACCCTGTCAGCGGAGCACCTGCGGTGCGATCCTGGAGCCGTCAGCGATCTCCTGTCGTAAGGAGTTCCGCCGTGTTGCGTGTCGCCGTCGTCGGCTCCGGGCCGAGCGGGGTCTACACCGCCCAGAGCCTCGTCCAGCTGGACTCCGAGGTGCTCGTCGACGTCCTGGACCGCTTGCCGTGCCCGTACGGCCTGGTGCGGTACGGGGTGGCGCCGGACCACGAGAAGATCAAGTCTCTGCAGAACAACCTTCGTACGGTCCTGGAGCACGAGCGGGTGCGCTTCCTCGGCGGCGTCCAGATCGGCCCGGGCGGGGTGCCGGTCGAGCGGTTGCGGGAGCTGTACCACGCGGTGGTGTACTGCGTGGGGGCCGCCACCGACCGCCACCTCGGGATCCCCGGGGAGGATCTGCCGGGCAGCTGGTCGGCGACGCAGTTCGTGTCCTGGTACAGCGCCCATCCGGATGCCGTCGACGACGGTTTCGTACGGGGCGCCCGGTCGGCCGTGGTCATCGGCGTGGGGAACGTCGCGGTGGACGTCACCCGCATGCTGGCCCGCGGGGCGGCCGAGCTGAGCCCGACCGACATGCCGCAGGCGGCGCTCGGTGCGCTGGCCGCGAGCCGGGTGAGCGAGGTGCACATGGTGGGCCGGCGCGGCCCGTCGCAGGCCCGCTTCACGACCAAGGAGCTGCGTGAGCTGGGCGGTCTGCCGGGCACCGAACTCACGGTGGATCCGGCGGAGTTGGAGCTTGATCCGGCGTACGGCGACCCCTCTGCGCTGCCCGCGGTCCAGCGCCGCAACGTGGAGGTGCTGCGCGGCTGGGCCCAGCGGCCCGCCGTGGACGCGCGGCGCCGCATCCGGCTGCGGTTCTTCCTGCGGCCGGTGGAACTGCTCGCGGACGGCGGGCGCGTGGGCGCGGTGCGCTTCGAGCGGACGGTGCCCGACGGCTCGGGCGGGGTGATGGGCACCGGCCAGTACGAGGACATCGAGGCGCAGTTGGTGCTGCGTTCGGTGGGCTATCGCGGAGTGCCGCTGGAGGGGCTGCCGTTCGACGCGGCGAGCGGCACCGTGCCGCATCTGGCCGGACGCGTCCTGCGTGCCGATGTCGTGGCGCCGGGCGAGTACGTGGCCGGCTGGATCAAGCGCGGTCCGACGGGCGTGATCGGCACCAACCGTCCGTGCGCCAAGGAGACGGTGCTGTCGCTGCTCGACGACGCCTCCGTGCTCGTACACAAGGATCTTCCCGGAGATCCGCTCGCGCTGCTGCGCGCGGAGGGCATCGAGCCGGTGCAGTGGGCGGGCTGGCAGGCGATCGAGCGGGCCGAGGCGGCGCTCGGGGCCAAGCTCGGGCGCAGCGTCGTCAAGCTGGCGGACTGGGAGGCGCTGCTGGCTGCGGCACGGGCGGCGGGCTCGCAACAGGCCTCGTAGCAGAGTCGACTGCATATGGGTGGGCAGGACACACATCGGCAACAACCCCGCAATCAACAAACTGTTCAAGTCACTTACGGTCTCGTGCTGTTCGGATGTCCCTCCGCCGCCGCTCTGGAGTGCCCATGGCCACGCCCGCCCCCGTCCATCCCGTCGACGAGGTCCCACCCGCACGGCAGTTGGCCGCCTTCGGTCTGCAGCATGTGCTCGCGATGTACGCGGGCGCGGTGGCGGTGCCGCTGATCGTGGGCGGGGCGATGAAGCTGTCGCCCGCGGATCTGGCGTATCTGATCACCGCCGATCTGCTGGTGTGCGGCATCGCGACGCTCATCCAGTGCGTGGGTTTCTGGCGGTTCGGTGTGCGGCTGCCGATCATGCAGGGCTGTACGTTCGCGGCCGTGTCGCCGATGGTGCTCATCGGGACGACGGGCGGCGGACTGCCCGCGATCTACGGTTCGGTGATCGTCGCGGGACTGGCCATCGTGCTGCTCGCGCCGGTGTTCGGGAAGCTGCTGCGGCTCTTCCCGCCGCTGGTCACCGGCACCGTCATCCTGATCATCGGGGTGTCGCTGCTGCCGGTCGCGGGCAACTGGGCCGCGGGCGGGGTCGGTTCGAAGGACTTCGGGGAGCCGAAGAACCTGGCGCTCGCCGGGTTCGTGCTGGCGGTGGTGCTGGGTGTGCAGCGGTTCGCGCCGGTGTTCCTGAGCCGGATCGCGGTGCTGATCGGCATCGCGGTGGGTCTGCTGGTGGCGGTTCCGTTCGGGTTCACGGACTTCGGCGGGGTCGGGGACGCCGACTGGGTGGGCATCAGCACGCCGTTCCACTTCGGGGCGCCCACGTTCGAGGCGTCGGCGATCATCTCGATGCTGGTGGTGGCGCTGGTGACGATGACCGAGACGACCGGTGACCTGATCGCGGTCGGCGAGATGACCGCGCGCAAGGTGGAGCCGCGCTCGCTGGCGGACGGTCTGCGCGCCGACGGCCTGTCGACCGTGCTGGGCGGTGTGTTCAACACCTTCCCGTACACGGCGTACGCGCAGAACGTGGGCCTGGTCGGCATGACCCGGGTGCGCAGCCGCTGGGTGGTGGCCACCGCGGGCGGCATCCTCGTCCTGCTCGGTCTGCTGCCCAAGCTGGGCGCGGTGGTCGCGGCGATACCGGCTCCGGTACTGGGCGGCGCGGGTCTGGTGATGTTCGGGACGGTGGCCGCGAGCGGCCTGAGGACCCTGTCCCAGGTGGATTTCAAGGACAACCACAACCTCACGGTCGTGGCGGTGTCAGTGGCCGTCGGCGTGCTGCCGGTCGGGGTGCCCACGGTCTACGAGAAGTTCCCGGACTGGTTCCAGACGGTGATGAACAGCGGCATCAGCGCGGGCTGCCTGACGGCGATCGTGCTGAACCTGCTGTTCAACCACCTTCCGGCGAGGACGGGTTCAGCCGTCCCCGAGGCGGACGGCCTGCCGAGCGCCACCGACAACGCCTCCGCATAGCTCAGGCCCGGCGGGCCTCCGGCGGCACAGGCTCGTGCCCGGCGAGGGCCCGCCGTGCCTGGTGTTGCATCTGTTCGGACACCACGCGCGCTTCCTCCACGACATCGCCACGTTCGCGCACAAGACTGTCGTAGACCGGCAGGTGGTCGTTTTCATTTGAATTCATGCGCGCCCCAACCTTGCGGCGATTCCGTGACCGACCAGCAAATAGATAGCGGCCGGCAGACCGTAATTGAGGAGAACGCGCAGCCCTTCTGTGTCCATGGTGAAAATGTCCTGTGACCAACCCGCCAGCCAATCGGCCGTGCCGTGCACGAACTCGACGAAGACATTGGCCTCATTGGCTCCGAGCAGGTGGAGCAGGATCCACAGCCCCAGGAAAGCGGCGGCGATGTCGGCGATCGTGTGGATGGCCAGGGCCGTCCGCCGGGCGGTGCTGCGGCTTCGCTCGTGGTGGTGCGGGTGGCCCTGGGGCTGGTCATAGACGGGTGAACCCGGGATCGGGTCGATATTGCTCACTGCATTCCAATCTGACGTATCGCTTTTCCATCTACGTCAGCGTTGCGCGGACGCCGCAGTGTTACAGGCCCGGGATTTCTATTGAGTTTGCGCGGAATGACCGAGCAGGCGTTGCACCGTTTCCTCCAGGTGGGGCAGGCTCCGCTGGGCGGACAGGGCGAGGGCGATCGACGCGGTGACGCCGAGCCAGGCGAGCGGGCCCAGGGGGGTGCAGCCGAAGAGGTTGCTGACGCCCGGCGTCTGGATGAGCGCGACGAGGGCGATCCCGGAACCGACGGACGTGGCCCGGACCAGCGGGCTGTCGCGGCGGTCGAGGAGCGTCTGGGCGAGCTGGGTGCCGACGACGCCGCACAGCGCCATGGTGGCGGAGCGGCGGGCGGTGCCCGGGGTGAAGCGGCCGCACAGCCAGGCCGCGAGCGCGCCCAGGGTCGTGGTCAGGGCGCGGTGGCGGATCTGCTGGACCAGGGGCCCGCCGAGGACCTCGGAGGTGTCCTCCGGCGCCCCGGCCGCCGCCTGCTGCGCCGCCTCGTTCGGCGTCACCGCCACCGCCATCGCCGGGAACAGGTCCGTGAACAGGTTGACCAGGAGCATCTGCCGGGTGGACAGGGGCGCCCGGCCGGACAGCAGCGTGCCGAGGATGCCGAAGCCGACCTCGCCCGCGTTACCGCCGATCAGGATGGCGATGGCGTCGGCGACGCTGTGCCACAGGGCGCGGCCCTCCCGCACGGCCTCGATCAGCACCGACAGGTCGTCCTCGGTGAGGACGAGGTCGGCGGCGTTGCGGGCGGCCGCCGAGCCCCGGGCGCTGATGCCCACGCCGACGTCGGCGGCACGGATCGCCGCGGCGTCGTTGGCGCCGTCGCCGACCATGGCGACCACCCGGCCCGCGTCCCGCAGGGACTCGACGACCTGGAGCTTCTGCTCGGGCGCGACCCTGGCCACGACGCCCACGTCGCGCAGCATCCGGGCCCGGGCCGACCGGTCCGCGGCGGTCAGTTCGTCGCCGGTGACCACAGCCGTGTCCTTGGGCCAGCCGAGGTCGGCGGCGATGGCGCGGGCGGTCTGCGGATGGTCGCCGGTGAGCATGACCGGTCGTACGCCCGCCTCGTTCAGGCCGCCCAGGAGCGCCGGGGAGGTCTCGCGGGGGGCGTCCGCGAGGGCCAGCAGGCCGGTGAACTCCAGGTCGGCGAGCGGCTCGTCGAGTACGCCGGTCTTGCTCCCGCCGTCGGCGAGGCGCCGCTCGGCCACCGCGAGGACCCGCAGTCCGTCGCGGGCGAGCGCGTGCGCCGCGTCGGAGGCCTGCGAGGGCAGGTCGGCACAGGCGGGCAGGACGGTTTCCGGGGCGCCCTTGACGACGAGCGTGCGCGGGCCGTCTCCTGCGCGGCCGACGGCGGCCGCGTACCCGCGCGCGGCCTCGAACGGGAGGCCCTCGAGCTGTGCCCAGTCGGGGTCGGGGCGGGCCGCGTCGAGCACCGCCTCGTCGGTGGCGTGCACCGGCCGGTCGGAGCCGCCGTTGACCTGCGGGCAGGCGCGTGCGGCGGCCCGCAACGTGTCCCCGGAGGCCGCCTCGTCCGTGGCCCGCACCGTGCCGTCGCGGTCGGAGATCCGCGTCAGACGCAGCCGGTTCTCGGTGAGGGTGCCGGTCTTGTCGAAGCAGATGGTGTCCATGCGGCCCAGCGCCTCGAGCGTGCGCGGGGTGCGCACCAGGACACCGCGCCGGCTCAGCCGCCGGGCCGCCGCGAGCTGCGCCACGGTGGCCACCAGGGGCAGCCCTTCGGGTACGGCCGCCACGGCGACGGCCACTCCACCGGTGACCGCTTCGCGGATCGGGGTGCCGCGCAGCAGCGCGAGCCCGGTCATCGCGGCCCCGCCCGCCATGGTCAGCGGCAGTGCCCGGCGCGTGAGGTCCTGGAGCCTGGCCTGCACTCCCGCGGACGGGGGCGTGCGGGCGGCGAGATGGACGGCCCGGGCGGCCTCGGTGCGGTCGCCGGTGTCCACGACGACGGCTCGGGCGTGCCCGGCCACGACGGTCGTGCCTTCGAAGACCATGCAGCTCCGCTCGGCGACCGTGGCCTGCGGCGTCGAATCCGTCTGCTTCTCCACCGGCAGGGACTCCCCGGTCAGCGCGGACTCGTCGACCTCCAGGCCGTCGTGCCACAGCAGCCGGCCGTCGGCGGGCACCACGTCGTCCGCCTTGAGCTCGATCACGTGGCCCGCCCTGAGCTCGGCGGCGTCGACGATGTGCAGGCCGCTCGGCGCGTCTTCGTCGGGGGACGCGCTCGTGTCCGGGACTGTGTCTTCGTCACGAGCCGCGCCCTCGTCCGGGCGTGCAGCGGTGTCCGCAGGCGCCTCCTCGTCGGGGGCTGCGACGCGTGCCTTCTGTTTCTGCTGGGCGAGCAGCCGGGACAGCGCCTGCTCGGCCCGCAGCCGCTGCACGCCGCCGACCAGCGCGTTCAGATCCAGTGCGCCGACGACCAGCAGGGCGTCCATGGCCGAGCCGAGGATCGCCTCGGCGGCCGAGCCGACCGCCAGGACCGGGGTGAGGGGGTCGTCGAGCTCACCGCGCACCGCCCGGGCGAGCTGCACCGACCAGCGCACCGGCGCCGCCAGCGGATGCCCGCCGGCCGCCTCGCCCGGCCGGGCGGTGGCCTCCTGCTCCTGGGCCGGCTCCTCGTCCGGCAGGCTCTTGAGCCGGTCTCGTACGTCCTCGGGTTCCAGTTCGTGCCAGGCCACCCGGGGCCGCGGATGCGGGGCCTCGGCCGCCGCCACCCGCCGAGCCGCGCGGGCGCCCGAGAACAGCGCCATCGCCGCGCTCACGTCGACGGGGGTGTGCCGCAGGCCGGGCCACGGCGTACGGCTCCGTTTGCGGTGCTCGCCGACGGCCACCAGCAGCCCCGAGAGGGTGGCGCCGGACCGGGCCAGCGTCTGCGACCTGCCGCCGATCGCGCGGGACGCCGGGATCGCGGTGAGCAGCCGCCATACGTCGGTCAGACCGTGCAGGGCCACCACGTCCGCTCCCCACACGAGGGCACCGTCCTGGTCGGCCAGGGCGACGGCCACGTCACCGCCGAGCAGCCCGGCCAGTACGTCCGTGTCGTCGGCCGACCGCGGCCGGGCGACCGTGACCACCGTACGGCCCTCGTCGCGCAGCTCGCGCACCACTTCACCCAGGGGCCGCTCGCCGGGCACCACGGTGTCCGCGAGACCGGTGAAGTCGGCCAGCGCGGGGTCGTCCCCCAGCACCACCCGCAGCCCCGCGGTCCGCGCCGCGTCGAGCACGGGCTCGACCCACGCGTCCGCTCCCGCGTCCGGGGTGCGCAGCGCACTGGGATGCAGCACGACCGTGTCGGCCATCTCCAGCTGGCGCAGGCGTTCCGTGTCGCGCACCAGGACGCCCGCCCGGGACAGCGCGGCGCTCAGCACGGCGTTGAAGGCGGCGGGGCCGTAGCGCGCCGCCTTGGGCGAGCCCGCGAGGACCGCCTCGGCGGCCTCCGAGCCGTCGTGCTTGACCAGCAGGGCGGCCACGGCGCCGAGCAGGGACCCGGCGGAGGCGTGTCCGGCGTACTCCTGCGCGGGGGAAGTGTGCAGCGGTGGGCGGGGGCCGTGGTCCGCGGGCACACCGCACTTCTCCGGCGTGCACACCTCGTCGTGCACGGTCTCGAACGCGGCCACCCGGGCCACCGTCTCGGCCAGCTGGCAGGCGCGCAGCGCCGCATCGAGCACCAGGGCGCTCGGGGTACGGCCCGCACCGTGCGCGGTCGCGTTCAGGACGGCCAGCGCGAGATCCATACGGGTACGGCCGAGCCGGGCCCGCAGCCAGGCGCGGACGCTCGGGTTCTCGCGCAGCAGCGTCACCACCGCGGTCACCTGGCGGGGCGTGGGCGGCAGACGCAGGGCGTAGCCGACCACGCCCGCGGTGATGCCCAGCCCGTCGGCCGCGAGCGCCGCCGCGGCGGCCCGTACACCGGCCGGGTCGGCCGGGTGGGCGAACTCCTCCACCGACTCGTGCGTCGAGGTCAGGCCGTGGCGGGCGGCAACCTCCGTGGCCGCCTCCACGACGTGGTCGCCGACCGCTTCCTCGACGGCGACCACCACCAGCCTGCGCAGCCCGCCGTCCCAGTACGCGAGCGCCACGTCCGGGCGTTCGGTCAGCGTCGCGGCCACCCGGCGCGCCAGCTGCTCCGTCCCACCCTCCCGTCGCGCCCCGCCCGGCTCGTCCGGCCGCAGCGCGAGGTGCGCCCGCGTGCCGTAGCGCCAGTGACGCGGGCCCCCCGGCAGCGCACCCCGGACGATCCGTACGGCCTGCGCAGCGCCGTCCGCACCCCGTACGCCGGCCCGTGCCGTCCCCGCCACCGCCCCGGCCGCCGCGCCCACGGCGGGTGCGGTGCCGCGGACGAGCAGCCGTGGGCCGGCCGCCGCGAGCCCTGCCGCGGCGGCCACGGGACGTGTCAGCAGCCCCAGAGCCATCACACCCCCTAGCTGATCGCGGGGCCGGACGGCGCCGTGGTGGTACCGTCCTTCTCGCGGTCGGCACCGGTCGGGCCGGTGGGCGGCTCCGCCGCACCGGGCTCCGGTGCCTCCGGGCCGGGCAGCGGCTCCGGGTCGGCGGTCAACGGCTCCGCACCGGCGGAGGTACCGCCGGGCGTCGCGCCCAGACCGACGCCGGGTGTGGTGCCCACGTCGCCCGAGGGCTCCTCGCGCACCTCACCGGCACGGATCTCGCCCATGTCGCCCGCGGGCATCCCGCGCTCAGCGCCCGCCGGGACGGCGGCCGCGGGGATCCCGCCTTCGCCGCCCGCGGGGAACTCGCCTTCCGGGCGCTCCCGTTCCTCGGGCCGTGGCTGTGTCAGCCAGGCCACCGCAGCGCCGGTGATGGCGACGGGCCACTCCACGATGCCCGCGACACCGAGCACCCCGGCTCCCGTGTACACCGCCAGGCGCCGCCCGCGCGGCGACACGGCCCCGACCTTGTCCAGCGCTCCCTCGGCCGCCCTGCTCACCGCCCCGGCGCCGGGCACGCGCCGCAGCGCCGAGGCCGCGGTCCGCAGCGGCTCCGGGAGGGTCGTCGACGACGACTGCTGCCGAGCCATGATCCGCCTCTTTCCCTTGACGTCCGACATCGCTTCCGGTTCGCCGGGTTCCCGCCCTGCGCGAGGTCACCCGGTCTCCGGCCGGTCGATGAGAGGTCGGACGTCCACCCGCGGGAGGCCCTCGTCGGGGTCGGCGCCTCCCGCGGGCACGATGACGTCAACTCGCCGTACAGGCCGTCCCGTTGAGTGTGAAGGCGCCCGGCGCCGCGCTGTTGCCCGTGTGGTTCGCCTGGTAACCGATGGTGACGCTCGCGTTCGGGGCGAGGCTGCCGTTGTACGAGGCGTTCGTGGCCGTCACCGCACCGGCCGCCGGTGCGTACGTGGCGCCCCAGCCATTGGTGATCGTCTGGCCCGCGGGCAGGGTGAAGGCGAGCTGCCAGCCGTTGATCGTCGTCGTACCGGTGTTGGTGATCGTCACGGAGGCGGTCAGGCCGGTGTTCCAGGCGTTGGTCGTGGCCGTCACCTTGCAGCCGCCCGGCTGCGGCTGGGGTGCCGGGCCGGCGGCGTCGAGGCCGAAGAAGGTCAGCGCGCGGGCCGCCATGCCGTAGCTGTACAGGTTGTGGCCGACGCCCTGGAGGCTGATCGCCTCGACGGGGGCCTGGTCACCGGTGGAGCCGTAGCGGGTGCGGGTCCAGCCGGAGGCGGGCGAGTCGGTGGCGGCCGGGGTCTGGCCGACGCCCAGCACGTTGGTCCACTGCTTGATCTCCTCGCCGAAGTTCGGGTAGCGCAGCACGTCGTCCTCGGTGCCGTGCCACACCTGCATCCGCGGCCGGGGCCCGGTGTAACCGGGGTAGGCGGCGCGGACCAGGTCGCCCCACTCCTGCGGGGTGTGCAGGACGGTGCCGCCGGAGCAGGCGCTGTTCCACTCGGAGCCGTCGGTGGTGGCGAAGCAGCCGAACGGTACGCCGGAGAAGGCGGCGCCCGCGGCGAAGACGTCGGGGTAGTCGCCCAGCAGGACGTTGGTCATCATCGCGCCCGACGAGATACCGGTGGCGTAGATCCTGCCCGTGTCCGCGGAGTAGGTGCGCGTGACCCAGTCGATCATCGACTTGATGCCGACGGGGTCGCTGCCGCCGCCGCGTTTGAGCGCCTGGGGCGAGGAGACGTCGAAGCACTTGCTGGCCCGCGTGACCGACGGGTAGATCACGACGAAGCCGTGGGTGTCGGCCAGTTGGGCCCACTCGGTGCCGTTGTACATGGCCGGTCCGGAGCCGGTGCAGTAGTGCACGGCCACGACGACCGCGGGATGCGCGGTGACGCTCTCCGGTACGTACAGGTACATCTGCAGATTGCTGGGGTTGGTGCCGAAGTCGGTGACCTCGGTGAGGGCGGCGGTGGGGACGACGGTGCGCGCGGCGGCCGGGGGTGCGGTGAGGGTCACCGCGGCGAGTAACGGCACGAGCGCGGCGAACAGCGCCAGGAGTGCCGAACGCAGCGGTCTCCGTGCGGAGTTGCGGGGGGTGAGGGACACGTCCTTGACCCTTTCTGGTCGCGGCTGAGGAGCGGACGTCTTTCGGCGGGCCTTTCGGCCAGGCGGAGTTGGTCTGGGTCAACAGGCCCAGCCCGCCAGGGAAGTGGGGAGTAGTCGCCGCTCGGGGCGGGTCCTCGGCCGAGACGACCGGGTGGCTCGCGTCCGGCTCGGGGCCGATCAGCGGGCGGGTGGACGACCAGGTGAACGGGCCTGTGGACGGGCCTGTGAGTGACCCGGTTCGGTCGCCTCTTCCCACGCCGGCGGCAGCCGTCCCCGGCGACAGGGCCAGAGCGCAGACGGCCGTCGGGAGCAGCACCGGTCCGCCGGCGAACGTACGCGTGCGTGGAGTCGTCATCGACCCGCCCCTTTCGGAAACCGCTCGGAATCTCTCGGGAATCTCTCGGAAAAGGGAAGCGCCCGTCGCATGGTGGCATGGACACGACCGTCATGGAAGCGCTCCCACACTCCTTCGGCATCCGGTTTCAGACAGCCCTTGCCGCCCACCAGGCCTTACGGAATGCGTTCTGCGCAAAGCGTTGACTAGAAAGCGCTTGCCCCCTACGTTCCGTTCAGCACCGTGACCGCCAGAGGCCCTACCGGCCCCGAACGGTCACCGTGCTCGCGCGCGGAGTTCAACATGGCGTACGTCGTTCACGTACAGGATCGAGAGAGTCTTCCTGAAGGGACGCACCCGCATGCGTACTCGCCCCCCACGTACACACGCGCAAAGATCCACGCTGGTGGTGGCCGCCGCGGCCGCACTCGCCACGGCGGCCGCCCTCGCCCTCCCCCAGTCGGCCGGGGCGGCGGAGTCCTCGCCGGTCGGGTTCGGGGCCGGGACGACCGGCGGCGGCAGCACGACGGCGGTCACCGTCTCGACGCTGAGCGCGTTCAAGTCGGCGGTCACCGGCAGCACCGCGAAAGTCGTCAAGGTCAACGGCCTGATCTCGCTGAGCGGTCAGGTGGACGTCGGCTCCAACACCACGGTGCTGGGCGTCGGTTCGGCCTCCGGGTTCACCGGTGGCGGGCTGCGCCTGAAGAACGCGACCAACGTCGTCATCCGCAATCTGAACATCAGCAAGGCGGTCGGCACGGACGCACTCACCGTCCAGAAGTCGACGAAGGTGTGGATCGACCACAACGCCTTCTCGTCCGACCGCGACCACGGCAAGGACTACTACGACGGCCTGGTCGACATCACCCATGCCTCGGACTACGTCACGGTCTCCTGGAACACCTTCAAGAACCACTACAAGGGTTCGCTCGTCGGCCACAGCGACAACAACGCGAGCGAGGACACCGGGCATCTGCGGGTGACGTACCACCACAACTGGTTCGACAACGTCAACTCCCGCATCCCCAGCCTGCGTTTCGGCACCGGGCACTTCTACGACAACTACGTCGTCGGCGCCGAGACCGCCGTGCACTCCCGCATGGGCGCGCAGATGCTCGTCGAGAACAACGTGTTCCGCAGCACCGGGGTCGCCGTCACGACCAACCGGGACAGCGACGTCGACGGCTACGCCAACCTCAAGGGCAACGACCTGGGCGGTGCCTCCACCGAGGTCTCGCAGGTCGGCACGTTCACCAGCCCGCCGTACGGCTACACCGCCGAACCCGCCTCGTCCGTCGTCGCCTCGGTGACCGCCGGCGCTGGCGCCGGAAAGCTCTGACCCGACCCCCCACCTGGAAGAAGGCATTCGGGACATGACTTCACCAGCACGCACGCGTGCCCGTCGGCGCGCACTCGCCGGAGGCCTGGCCGCGGTCGGCCTCTCGGTTGGCATGATCATGACGGAAGGGGCGCTGTCTCCGGCGAGCGCGGCCACCTGGCCCACCGCCAACGGCAGCCAGGCGGTCACCGCCACCATCCCGGTCTCCGGCACCAAGGACTACGGGATGAAGCGGCTGTACGGCAGCGGCGACCTGGGCACCGGCGGCCAGAACGAGGACCAGGACCCGATCCTCGAACTGGCCCCCGGCGCCGTCCTGAAGAACGTCATCATCGGCTCGCCCGCCGCGGACGGCATCCACTGCAAGGGCAGCTGCACGCTGCAGAACGTGTGGTGGGAGGACGTCGGCGAGGACGCGGCGACGTTCCTGGGCTCCTCGTCGTCCAACGTGTACACCGTCTCCGGCGGTGGCGCGAAGGAGGCCAGTGACAAGGTGTTCCAGTTCAACGGTGCCGGGACGCTGAACGTCTCGAACTTCGCCGTGCAGAACTTCGGCACCTTCGTCCGCTCGTGCGGCAACTGCAAGAGCGGCCAGTACAAGCGGACGATCAACCTCAACACCATCGAGGCGACCTACAAGGGCGGGCGGCTCGTCGGCATCAACACCAACTACGGCGACAGCGCGACCCTGAAGAAGATCACCATCGTGGGAGACTCCGGCAAGAAGATCGTTCCCTGCCAGAAGTACATCGGGAACAACACGGGGGCCGAGCCGCCCAAGAACGGCTCGGGTCCGGACGGGACGTACTGCAAGTACGCCTCGTCGGACATCACCTACAAGTAGGCCAAGCACAGACCCCCCACGGGGAACGGGCCGTACGAAGCGCACCCGCACGGCGCTTCGTACGGCCGCCGTGTGTTTGCGGGTCTCCCGGAGGTCAGCCCAGCTCGGCGTACTCGACGGCGATCCGGGCGCCGAGCCGGGCGTTGTTCTTGACCAGGGCGATGTTGGTGCGCAGGCTCTCGCCGCCGGTGAGTTCGACGATCCGGCCGAGCAGGTACGGGGTGGTGTCCTTGCCGGTGATGCCGACCTTGACCATCTCGGCGAGGGCCTGGGTGATGACGCCGTCCATGCGCTCGGCGGGAACCTCCTCGTCCTCGGGCACGGGGTTGGCGATGCTGATGCCGCCGGGGATGTCGAGGTCCCAGCGGGCGTGCATCACGGCGGCGATCTCGGCCGGGGAGTCCACGCGCATGGGCGAGGTGAAGCCGCTGCGGCGGGAGTAGAACGCCGGGAACTCGTCCGTGCCGTAGGTGAGGACCGGGACGCCGAGGGTCTCGAGGGTCTCCAGGGTCAGGCCGATGTCGAGGATGCTCTTGACGCCCGCGCTGATCACCGCGACGCCGGTCGCGGCCAGTTCCGTCAGGTCGGCGCTGATGTCGAACGTCGTCGGCGCGCCGCGGTGCACACCGCCGATGCCGCCGGTGACGAAGGTACGGATGCCGGCGAGGGCGGCCAGCCGCATGGTGGCGGCGACGGTCGTCGCGCCGTGCGCACCGCGCGCGACGACGTATGCGAGGTCGCGGACGCTGGCCTTGGTGACGTCCGGTGCGGTCGCGAGGAGCTCCAGGTCCTCGGAGGTCAGCCCGATGCGGGGCCTGCCGTGCAGTACGGCGATGGTCGCCGGGACGGCGCCGCCGTCGCGGATGATCTGCTCGACCTCGACGGCCATCTCCACGTTCTGCGGGTACGGCATGCCGTGGCTGATGATCGTCGACTCCAGTGCCACGACGGGCCGCCCGTCGCGCAACGCCTCGCGGACCTCGTCGGTCAGCACCAGCCGCGGATGCGGCACGGCGGTCGCGGGGGTCGGGGCGGGGGTGGGCGTGATCATCTCTGGCTCCGCATCGGGTTGTTCAGGTGGGGCGAGTCGGCAGGTGGGTCGAGGGGTGTGGTGGGGCAAGTTGTTCAGGCCGGTGAGTCGGCGAGGTCGTGCGGGCCGGGCGGGTCGTTGCGTTCTCTCGGCGCGCTCGCGCCGGTCAGTGCGTCCTCGACCAGGCGTGAGGTGAGGTCCGGGCGGACCGTCGCCGGGCTTTCGACCGTCAGGGCCGCGGCGGCATGGCCGTAGCGCGCGGCAGCCGTCGGGTCGCCGCCCGCCAGCAGGGCGTGGACGAAGGCGGCGAGCATGGCGTCGCCGGCGCCGGTGACATCGGCGACCTCGGCGGGGGGCGCCGCCAGGAACGTCGCGTTCTCGCCGGCAGTGCTCAGTACGCTGCCGCGCGCGCCGAGCCGTACCCAGACGTGGCGCACTCCGCGCGCGTGCAGCGTGTCGGCGGCGGCGGTCACCTCGGCCTCGCTGGCGCCGACCGGCCGGCCGAGCAGGGCGCGCAGTTCGTCGAGGTTCGGCGTGAGGGCGAGGACCGGGCGGCGGGCCGTGAGCAGCGGGGCGAGCAGGGCCGCCTTGGGGGCGCTGACCGGGTCGATCACCACCGGCACGTCCGCGGGGTGCGCGACGTCCATCGCGTACGCCAGCACCTCGGCCGGGAGGTTGCCGTCCAGGACCAGCAGGTCGGCGTGGGCGATCAACTCGCGCGCCGGGCGCAGATCCTCCGGCACCAGCGCCTCGGTGGCCGCCATGTCCGCCACCGCCACGACCAGGTCGCCGTCGGCGTCGAGGACCGCGGTGTACGTCCCCGTCGGGTGGGCGCTGCGGTGCACGTGGTCCAGGCGCACCCCGGCGGCCGCGGTCTCCGTGAGCAGGCGCTCGCCCGCCGCGTCCCGGCCGACGGCGGCGATCAGATGCGTCGGGGTGCCGAGCCGCGCCAGGTTCTCCGCGATGTTGCGGCCCACACCGCCCGCCGTGGTGCCGGCCCGCCCGGGGTTGCTCGTCCGCTGCCGTACGGGGGCCAGGCTGCGCACCTTGACGTCGACGTTGGCCCCGCCGACGACCACGACCGCGTTCTCCTCGCGGAGGATGTAGCCGCGGCCGAGGATGGCGCCCTTCTTCCCCAGGTTGGACAGGTGCACGTTCACCGCCGCCCGCGTGCTCCCGAGGGCGTCGGCGATCGCCTGCGCCCCGGCGAGCGGGTCACGGCGCAGCAGCGCGATGATCTCGCGCTCCCGCTGGGTCAACATCATGCTGACCAAACTAAAGCGCCTTTATCGGAGTAAGCAAGAGGGACAGCGGCTGACGGCCGGTTCTCAGTGCCCCATCGATCCGACGATCTCCCGCTGGTACTCGGCGTACGCGGCGCGCAAGGCGGCGCCCGGCCAGTCCGCGGGAAGCAGTTCGGGGGGCAGCACGGGGTCGGCCAGCAGGTGCCGTACGACCGCGGCGAAGGCGGTGAGGCGGTCGGCCGGATGGTGTGCACCGGCGATGTGGGCGAGCAGGGCGCGGGCGGTGGCGGACCAGGTGTCCAACGGCCAGAGTCGGGCGGCCAGTTCGCGTGCGGGGTGGTCGGGGCGGGAGGTGTAGGACTCGGCCACCGGGTCCAGGTCGTCCGGGAGGGGGCGGATCAGGTTGGCCGGGCGCAGCCACACGCCCTCGCGGAGTTCGGCCATGCGCAGGGCGGTCAACCGGTGGCGCAGATCGGCTCGTTCGGCGGGACCGCGGCCCGTCGCCGTGATCACCACCATCTCCCAGTTGCCGCTCCACGCGCGCGTGCGGGCGTCCACCGACTCGTCCTGGCGGCGCTGGCGGGCCAGCAGGCGGTCACTGAGCCGGTAGACGGCGTCGGTGCGCCGCAGGTCACCGGCGGCGACCATCCGGCTGAGCGCGGCGCGCAGCGTGGAGCCGCCGACCCCGAAGGGCTCCACCGCGCGGACGAGGTCCCTCACCGGGAGCTCCGGCGGATGCGTGCCCAGCAGCAGGCTCAGCACGACCGACCGCGCGGACAAGGGGCGCAGATCGACCTCACCGGGCTGCTCCGACACGTTCATGTGCATGGTCACGTACTGTACGTGCGCCTTCTTGTTGCATCATTGCTACGGCCGCAGGAAACATGCAACATAGGTGCATGACCTCGACACCCGCGCCCGCGCGACCCCAGCAGCAGTACGCCACGCACGACGTCACCAACCAGCCCCCGCCCCTGACGCCGTACGACGCCTCCGAGGACACGGCCCTGCTGGAGGGGCTGCACCGCGAGGGCGGCGGATGGGCCGAGGAGGAGGTGCGGCGGCTGGGGCTGAGGGCCGGCAGTGCCGAGGCGCAGGAGTGGGCCGAGCAGGCCAACGTGCACGAGCCGGTGCTGCGCACGCACGACCGGTACGGCAACCGTGTCGACGAGGTCGACTTCCACCCGAGCTGGCACCACCTGATGCGGACCGCGGTCGCCGCGGGCATGGCCGGCGCGCCCTGGGCGGACGACCGTCCCGGTGCCCATGTCGCCCGTACCGCGGGCGGGTTGGTGTGGGGGCACACCGAGGCCGGGCACGGCTGTCCCACGTCGATGACGTACGCGGCCATCCCTGCGCTGCGCGCGCAGCCCGAGCTGGCGAAGGTCTACGAACCCCTGCTGACCGGCCGGGAGTACGAGCCGGAGCTCCGGGTGCCGACCGAGAAGCGCGGTCTGCTCGCCGGCATGGGGATGACGGAGAAGCAGGGCGGCTCCGACGTCCGTACGAACACCACGACGGCGTGGCCGACCGCCGAGCCCGCCCTGTACGCGCTGCGCGGGCACAAGTGGTTCACCTCGGCGCCCATGTGCGACGTGTTCCTGGTGCTGGCACAGGCCCCGGAGGGGCTGTCCTGCTTCCTGGTGCCGCGGATCCTGCCGGACGGGACCCGCAACACCTTCCGCATCCAGCGCCTCAAGGACAAGCTCGGCAACCGCTCCAACGCCTCCTCCGAGCCGGAGTTCGACGGGACCCTCGCCTGGCTGGTCGGGCCGGAGGGGCGGGGCGTCAAGACGATCATCGAGATGGTCAACTGCACGCGGCTGGACTGCGTGATGATGTCGGCCACGCTGATGCGCAAGACGCTGGTCGAGGCGGGACACCATGCGCGCCACCGCAGCGCGTTCGGGGCCCGGCTGGTCGATCAGCCGCTGATGCGCAACGTTCTGGCCGACCTCGCGCTGGAGTCCGAGGCGGCCACGACGCTCACGCTGCGGCTGGCGGGCGCCGCGGACCGGGCGGTGCGCGGGGACGCGGGCGAGGCGGCGTTCCGGCGGATCGCGACCGCGGTCGGCAAGTACTGGGTCACCAAGCGGGGTCCGGCCTTCACCGCGGAGGCCCTGGAGTGCCTCGGCGGCAACGGCTATGTGGAGGAGTCGGGCATGCCCCGCCACTACCGCGAGGCTCCACTGCTGTCGATCTGGGAGGGCTCGGGAAACGTCAACGCCCTCGACGTGCTGCGGGCGCTCCGGCGTGAGCCCGCCACCGCGCAGGCCCTCTTCGGCGAACTCGCCCTGGCGCAGGGCGCGGACGCCCGTCTGGACGCCGCCGTGACCCGGCTGGAGAGCCTCCTGGTCACGGGGTCCGAGTCCGGTGCCCGCCGGCTGGTCGAGCTGATGGCCCTGACCCTGCAGGCCTCCCTGCTGGTCCGGCACGCCCCGCCGGCCGTCGCCGACGCCTTCTGCGCGAGCCGGCTCGGCGGCGACTGGGGGCACGCCTTCGGCACGCTGTCCGACGCGGCCGATGTGGACGCCGTCCTGAATCGTGCGCTGCCCGGGGGCAGTTGACCCTCCGGCCGCCGGGCGCGCGTGTTTGGCGCAGAGTCACCTCCCGATTCCGCTTCGTTGTCAGTGGCGTGGTGCAGACTCACGATCGGTTGGCACTTCGCCTGGGGAGGACAACGTGTTCACGGGGATCGACGAGGTCGACTGGGCCTCACTGCGTCATGCGTACGGCAGCGCGGAGGACGTGCCCGGACTGCTGCGGGGCCTCGCCTCCGCGGACCCCGCCGAGCGGGAGGTCGCGCTCGACGCGATGTACGGCGCGGTGCACCACCAGGGAGACGTGTACGACTCGACACTGGCCTGCGTTCCGTTTCTGTTCGCGCTCGTGCAGTGCGCGCAGGTGCGGGACCGGGGCGGCCTCGTGGAGCTGCTGGTGAGCATCGGCCGGGAGGGCGAGGCGCGGGCGGACACGGACGGGGCCTGCGCGAAGGCGTACACCGCGATCCGCGCGGGCGCCGAGGCCTTCGCCCGGCTGGCGGGGGATCCGGACTGCGGGGTGCGGCGGGCGGCTCCCGGCGCGCTGGTGCGGTTTCTCGCCGAACCGGCGCGCGTGCTGGGCCTGTTGCGGGAGCGGATCACCGTGGAGCGGGACGACCGGGTGCTGCTCGCCCTGACCGAGAGCCTCGGGCTCTACGTGCGGCGGCACCCCGGGCAGGCCGCCGAGGCGGTGGACCTCCTGACGGCGCACAGCGTCCCGCCGTACGGCCCCGGGCTGCGCCTGGCCGCCCTCGGCCAGCTCGCGGGCTGTGCGCCCGACCGGCTTCCGACCGACCTTGTGCCCACCGTCGTAGGGCTGCTGAGGGAACGCTCCGAGCAGCGGCCCTGCAGGCGGGCGAAGCCGGACTGTCCCGGCACCGACACGCTGGTCGGCCGGCTGCGACGGCTGCGCCCCTCGGACGAGGAGGGCTCGCAGCTGCTGCGGACCCTGCACAGCGCGCTCGACGACCGGGTGGGCGACCGGATCGCCCTGCTGGTGGGACAGTTGAGCAGCCCGGACCCGACGGACCGGTGCAACGCGGTGTGGATGTTCCCCGGGCTGATACGCGAATGGCGCGCCGACCACAGCGAGCCCGTGGCCCTGATCGGCGCGCAACTGGGCACGGAGGACGACCGGTTGCGCGAGGCCGCACTGTCCGCCCTGGACGGCCTCCTCGACCTGGCCGCCCCGGCCGCCGACCACCTCGACGCGCTGGTGACCTCCCGCCCCGATCTGTGGGTACGGCGGTGGGAGCGCGGGGCGCCGACGCTGGGCAGCCCGGTCAAGGTCCTTGCCCAGTGCGGGGATGCGCGGGCGACGCCGGTGCTGTCACAGGTGCTGGCCGGGCAGGTCGTACCGGACGACCTGGGGCGTGTGATCGTCCATCTGGGGCCCGCCGCGGCCCCGTTGGCGCCGGCGCTGCGGCGCAGGCTCGGGGACGTTCCGCTGGACTCCCCCGAGACGTACGAGCGGGCGGCGCCGCTGCTGTGGGCGCTGGAGGCGCTCGGCGACGGGGAGTCGGTGCCGGAGGTGCTGCGGGTGCTGCTGGGCATGCCGGACGGCGTGCCGTCGCGGGAGACGGTGGTGGAGGCGGCGGCGCGCGCTCTGGGGGCGTTCGGGGTGGCGGCGCGGGAGGCGCTTCCCGCGTTGCGGGGGCTGCTGGACACCGGGTCGGCGGTCGCCGCCGCCGGGGCGTTGTGGTCGGTGGAGGGTGACGCCTTTGCCGTACTGCCCGTGCTGGTCCGGGAGTTGACGAGCGGGCGGCACGGGCGGCGGGCGGCGGCCGAGACGCTGGCCCGCCTGGGCGCGGCGGCCCGCCCCGCCCTGCCGGAACTGCGCCGCATGGCCGAGTCCGAGGACGTGTGGGACCGGACGTCGGCCGCGTGCGCCGTGTGGCGGATCGGCGGGGACCCGGAGATCGCCGTCCCGGCCCTGAGGGCGGCCTGGGCGCAGAACCCGCACACGCGGCACACCATCGCAGCGTGCGCCGTCGAACTCGGCCCCGCGGGTGCACCGCTGCACGATCTGCTGCGCGCGGAAGTCTCCTCGCCACGGCGGCATCAGGCTTCGCTCGGCGGATACGGCACCCGCGACATCGTCGAGGACGAACAACTGCTGCGGGCGTGCCGACAGGCAGTGGGTGACGGGTAAGGCACGCGCGCGCCCGGGCGGGCCCGGCCCGGGCGAGTCACCGGTGATCCGGAGGCCGGGCCCGTCAGCCCGTCTTGCGTCCCCACAGGGGCCCGAAGCGGGCCCACTCGGTGTCCCACTGGGACATACGGCGGCGTTCGAGGCGGCCGCACAGGACGCGGCCGCCGACGAAGGGCACCACCGCGGCGCTCATGCCCACCAGGGCACCTATCAGCGAGGCCCGCAGCTGGGCCTGTGCGGCGGTGGCGGGCTTGGAGACCAGGTGTCCCTGCGGGTCGGTCCAGACAGGGACCTCCGTGCCGGCGGCGCTGCCGGGGCGGACGCGGACCTGGCCGGTGTGCGTGGTGCCGTCCGGCACGGTCCAGCGCACCTTGCCCCAGACCTGGTCGCCGCTGGACGTGTTGTGGTCGGGGGCGGTTCCGGGGGCCTTCTCGGTCAGCCGGGCGGCGACCTGATGCCATTCGACGCGCTCGCGGGCCAGCCCGTCCTCGACGGATCTGGTGGCCGTCAGACCGGCGAGCACCCCGGCAAGGACGGTGACCAGCCAGGCGCCGAGCACGACCCAGGCCTCCACCGCGTCCGCGCGGCGTTTGAGCGGGTTGCGCCGCCATCGCCACAGCCAGACCTTAGGACCACGGAACGCCATCGCAGGCATCCTCCTCACGAGCGCACATCCTCCCCACAGCCGCGGAGCACAGACTCCTTCGGCCTCCTTCCCATACGGGCGAAGGCGTCTGGATGCTCAGGGCGAGCCCCCCGAATCGACGGTCGCACGAGTCACCCCGTCCGCGCAGGCATCTTCGAAAACAGGTCCGGATCACCGCGCCGACTGGCCGATACCACTCTGACCTGCGTGGACGGCGTTTCCAGAGGTGACTGTCAGTGGCGGGGTGCAGACTTGCGGGTGTCTGGGACCAAGATGTCGCGGAGGTGATCGGCATGACCGAGGTACTGCTCGCCGTGGGCACACGCAAAGGCCTGTTCATCGGGCGTCGGCGCGGTGGGACATGGGAGTTCGACGAGACGCCCTATTTCAACGCCCAGGCCCTGTACTCGGTGGCCATCGACACCCGCGGTGACCGCCCGCGCCTGCTGGCCGGCGGCGACAGCGCCCACTGGGGCCCCTCCGTGTTCCACTCCGACGACCTGGGCCGCACCTGGACCGAACCGCCCCAGCCCGCCGTCAAGTTCCCCAAGGACACGGGTGCTTCGCTGGAGCGGGTGTGGCAGCTGCACCCGGCGGCGGCGGAAGAGGACGTGGTGTACGCGGGCACGGAACCGGCCGCGCTGTACCGCTCCGAGGACCGCGGCGAGACCTTCGAGCTGGTCCGCCCCCTGTGGGAGCACCCCACCCGCTCGAAGTGGGTGCCGGGCGGCGGCGGTGAGGGCCTGCACACCGTACTCACCGACACGCGCGACCCGCAGGCCGTGACGGTGGCGGTCTCGACGGCCGGAGTGTTCCGCACCCTCGACGGCGGCGCGAGCTGGGCCCCCTCCAACTCCGGTGTTTCCGCGGTGTTCCTGCCCGACCCGAACCCGGAGTTCGGCCAGTGCGTGCACAAGGTCGCACGGGACGCGGCGACCCCGGACCGCCTGTACCTGCAGAACCACTGGGGGGTGTACAGAAGCGACGACGCGGGCGCGCACTGGACCGACATCGGCGAAGGGCTGCCGTCCACCTTCGGCTTCGCGGCGGCCACCCACCCCCGCCGCGGCGACACGGCGTACGTGTACCCGATCAACGCGGACGCGGACCGGGTGCCCGCCGATCACCGATGTCGGGTCTTCCGTACGGCGGACGCGGGCAAGAGCTGGGAGCCGCTGTCGGCGGGCCTGCCCCAGGAGGACCACTACGGCACGGTGCTGCGCGACGCGATGTGCACGGATGACGCCGACCCGGCGGGCGTGTACTTCGGCAACCGCAACGGCGAGGTGTACGCATCGGCCGACGACGGCGACAGCTGGCGGCAGTTGGCCTCGCATCTGCCGGACGTGCTGTGCGTGCGGGCCGCGGTGGTCGGTTGAACCGTCAGGGGGACCGCAGGGCCGTGGCCACCGGTTGATCTCCGCTGCCCGTACGGCAGTAGGGTGACGCCCGTGGCACCACGACCGTTGCATGAAATCGTCGAGGCGGGCTGGGCGAAGGCCCTGGAACCCGTGGCCGAACGGATCGCCGGGATGGGGGACTTCCTGCGCGCGGAGATCGCCGCGGGGCGCACCTATCTGCCGGCCGGGCCGAACGTTCTGCGGGCCTTCCAGCAGCCCTTCGACGACGTCCGCGTTCTGATCGTCGGGCAGGACCCGTATCCGACCCCGGGGCATGCGGTGGGGCTGTCGTTCTCGGTGGCGCCCGAGGTGCGTCCGCTGCCGGGCAGCCTCATCAACATCTACCGGGAGCTGCACACCGACCTCGGGATGCCCCAGCCGTCCAACGGTGACCTGACGCCGTGGACGCAGCAGGGCGTGCTGTTGCTCAACAGGGCGCTGACCACCGCCCCGCGCAAGCCCGCGGCGCATCGCGGCAAGGGCTGGGAGGAGGTCACCGAGCAGGCCATCCGCGCGCTCGCCGCACGCGGCAAACCGCTGGTGTCCATCCTGTGGGGCCGCGACGCCCGCAATCTGCGCCCGCTGCTCGGAAACCTCCCGTCGGTGGAGTCCGCGCATCCCTCCCCGATGTCCGCGGACCGCGGCTTCTTCGGCTCCCGCCCGTTCAGCCGGGCCAACGACCTGCTGATCGGCCAGGGCGGACAGCCGGTGGACTGGCGCCTGCCGTGACCGCCGCGGGCGACGGACCGGGGACGGACGCGGAAGGGGAGCGGGCGCGGGCTGCGACCGGGATCCTCGCGGTCGACTCCGGCGGCTCCGGACTGCGGGTCGTCGTCAAAGGCTTGGCGCCTGCCGTGCACGCCCAGCGGGAGTCCCGGGAACCGGTCCGTACGGGTGCCCGGGGGATCGACCCGGGGCATCTCATGGCGCAACTGGCGCCGATGGTGCGGGAGTTGACCGCCGAGACCGGTGTTACCGCGCTGAGCGCGGCAGTTGTCGGGGCCGCCGGGCTGGCCTCCCTGGGCGACGCCCTGCGTGCCGAGCTGCCGGGTGCGCTGGAGCGGGAGTTCGGCATCCGCCGCGTCGCCCTGGTCGCCGATGCCGTCACCGCCTATGTGGGTGCGCTCGGGCCGCGGCCCGGTGCCGTGGTCGCCGCCGGTACGGGCCTGATCGCCGTCGGCACCGACCTGGCCCGCTGGCGCCGGGCGGACGGCTGGGGTCATCTGCTGGGCGACTGCGGCAGCGGCGCCTGGATCGGGCGGGCGGGGCTGGAGGCGGCCCTGCGCGCGCACGACGGGCGGCCCGGGGGCTCGGTCGGGCTGCTGGCCCGGGCCACGGAGGTGTTCGGGCCGATGCCGGGGCTGCCGGGCCGGCTCTACCCGCGCCCGGACCGCCCGGCCGTCCTCGCCTCCTTCGCGCCGCAGGTGGCCGACTGCGCCGACGCCGATCCGGTCGCCGCCGACATCCTGCGCGCGGCGGCCCGGCACATGGCCGAGTCGGCGGCCGCGGTCTGCCCGGCCACGGGAGAGCCTCGAGTGGCCGTCACAGGCGGCCTGTTCAAGATGGGGGACGCGCTCCTCGTGCCCCTGAAGGAAGAGCTGGCGCGGCGGCTGCCGCACGCGCCGCTGGTGCCGTCCGCCGGTGATCCGCTCGCGGGCGCGGTACGCATCGCGGACGATCTCGCGGCGGGAGTGCTCACTCTTCCGAGTGACGAGACAATGCTGTGCGTAACGAGCCCCGTGTGACAACCGGGACGAGGGGTCGTTCCCGGGGTGCCGATCACTTCTGATCCGTACGTAACTCATCAGACAAAACCGGACGGATACCGCTCACCTGCACCCTCCCCGAACAGGGGAGCCCAGGAAGCCAGTAACATGCGTCGCCATGAGCTCCCCCACTGGGCCCGCGTCCGGCCTGCCAGTACGAATGCCGCGACCTCGTCAGCCCGGGCGGCACCGCCGACCCGAGCCCCTGGCGGCTCCCGAGGGCGCGCCCGCGCTCGTCATCGCGGTGCCGGGCGCTCCCGGCAGCGCCACGCGCAACCTCGCCGAGGAGGTCGTGAGCATCGCCCGCTCCGAGCTCCCGGGCCTCGACGGCCGCATCGGCTACCTGGACGGGGACGACGCGGAGTACCCCACGCTCCAGGCCGTGCTCGTGCACGCCGCCGAGGAGCGCAGGGCCCGCTACGAGCAGGCCAAGGCCGCGGGTCTCGACGTGAAGGAGCCGGACGGCCCCGTCGCCGTCGTCGTGCCGCTGCTCGCCGGCCCGGACAGCGCCCTGCTGCGGCGCATCCGCCAGGCCGTCATGGACAGCCGTGTCGCGGCCGACCTGACCGACGTCCTGGGCCCGCACCCGCTGCTCGCCGAGGCGCTGCACGTGCGGCTGTCGGAGGCCGGTCTGGCCCGCGCCGACCGCGCCCGCCTGTTCACCGTGGCGACCGCCGCGGACGGCATCATCCTGGCCTCGGTCGGCGGTGACGAGGCGGTGCAGGCGGCCGGGATCACCGGCATGCTGCTCGCCGCGCGCCTGGCCGTGCCGGTGATGGCGGCGGCCCTGGACCAGGAGGGCTCGATCGCGGCCGTCGCCGAGCAGCTGCGGTCCTCGGGCTCGCAGCAGCTGGCCCTGGCGCCGTACCTGATAGGACCGGAGATCGACCCCGGCCTGATCGAGGAGGCGGCCAAGGAGGCGGGCTGCGCCGCGG
Organism: Streptomyces sp. NPDC047043; assembly: GCF_040644055.1. Classification (NCBI taxonomy): domain Bacteria; kingdom Bacillati; phylum Actinomycetota; class Actinomycetes; order Kitasatosporales; family Streptomycetaceae; genus Streptomyces; species Streptomyces sp. NPDC047043. Next base: position 264,867 of record NZ_JBEYVO010000010.1, on the reverse strand, counting down.
CCGAGGGCCTCGGCCCCTACCCGGCGATCGGCAAGCTCGCCCTGGCCAAGTACACGACGGCCCTGGGCATCGCCCCGCCGCAGCCGCAGGGCACGCCGGTCCGCTGACGCGCACGGCACAGACGTAACAACGCCGAAGGGCCCGCTCCGCACTCGGGAGCCGGGCCCTTCGGCGTGCATCGGGCAGAAGGCGTCCTGGGGCCGCAGGCGGTCAGTCGAAGACCACGCAGGACGCGGCCGGTACGGCGAGCGAGCCCTCGTAGCGGGGCAGGCCGGTGGCCGGGTCGAGGGCGAACCAGGTCACGTTGCCGGAGCGCTCGTTCGCGGCGTACAGGAATCCCCCGGACTTGGCGACGGCGCGCGGCCAGTCGCCGCCGCAGGGCACCGTGCCGACCAGCCGCAGTTCCTCCCCCTCGACGGCGAACGTGGACAGGACGTCCTCGCCGCGGGTGGCGGTCCACACGAAGCGGCCGTCGGGCGAGACGACGACGCCCGAGGGGTAGGCGTCGTCGGCCGGGGCGTCGGGCAGGACCTGCCGTTCGGTCAGCGGCTCCAGCAGGCCCTCGGCGGCGTCCCAACGGCAGACGGTGATGGTGGGGGTGAGTTCGTTGAGCACGTACGCGCGCGTGCCGTCCGGGTGGAAGGCCAGGTGGCGCGGGCCCGAGCCGGGCCGCAGCGAGATCTCCCGGTGCACCGCGAGGCTGCCGCCGGTCAGCGTGCACACCCGTACGGAGTCGGTGCCGAGGTCGATGCTGACGGCCCACCGGCCGCTCGGGTCGGGCTGCACCTGGTGGGCGTGCGGGCCCTGCTGGCGGCGCGTGTGCGGACCCGAGCCCTTGTGCTGGAGCACGTCGGACGCGGCGCCCGCGAGGCTGCCGTCGGCCCGTACCGGCACGGCGGTGACGCTGCCTGAGCCGTAGTTGGCGGTCAGGACATGGCCGGCGAAGACGCTCAGGTGCGTGGGCCCGCTCCCGCCGACCGGCACCGGCGAGCCGGCCTGCTCGGGCCGCTCCCCCGTCACCCGGTACGCGGCCACCGCGCCCTCGGTCGTCTCGCTGACCGCGTAGAGGGTGTCCCCGCCGGGCGCCAGGGCCAGGTACGAGGGGTCGGGTACGCCGTCCACGCTGCTGAGGGCGGTCAGCGCGCCGCCGTCCGCCGCCACGGCCGCCGTCACGATGCCGGGGCCTCCCGCCGCCGTGAACGACCCGATGAAGGCCCGCCGTCGCCGCCCGCCGCCGTCTGTCACCGCTGTCCCCTCTCGGTCCGGTTCCGTCGGGGCGACGTTAGCAGTCGATCACCAGCGGTCTAGACCATACGAGGGGGATTTGACCGGGCCGCAATGGAGGCGCCGCCCGTCTCGCCACGGGCCCGGGCGAGGGCCTCGGGGTGGTGGGCGTAGGCGGGGCCGCCCTCCACGGTGTCGTAGGTGCGGTGGAAGACGGGCGTGGTGCTCCCGGAGATCGGCGGCACGATCCACGACCAGTCGGCGCCCACCCGGCGGCCCTTGCGCTCCTCGCGGTCGAGGTGGTCGATGAACCGGCGGGACTCGGTGTGGTGGTCGGTGACGGTGACACCGGCGCGGTCGAAGGAGTGCAGCACCGAGCGGTTCAGCTCGACCAGCGCGCGGTCCTTCCACAGTGTGCGGTCGGTGCGGGTGTCGAGGCCGAGCCGGTCGGCGATGTACGGCAGGAGGTCGTAGCGGTCGGCGTCGGCGAGGTTGCGGGCGCCGATCTCGGTGCCCATGTACCAGCCGTTGAAGGGCGCCGCCGGGTAGCAGATCCCGCCGATCTCCAGGCACATGTTGGCGAGCGCGGGCACCGCGTGCCAGCGCAGGCCGAGCGTGGGCCACCAGGCGTACTCGGGGTGCGTGAGGTCGACTTCGAGTACGGCGTCGCCCGGTACGTCGAACCAGTCGGGCCGTTCGTCGCCGGCGCCCTGGACGATCAGGGGCAGGACGTCGAAGGGGGTGCCGGGGCCGCCGGGCCAACCGAGGCGGAGGGCGAGGGCGGTGATGCCGGCGTTGCGCGGGTCGCCGGTGACCGTGCCGTCGGGGCGGGTGTAGCCGGCGTAGCGGACGAGCTGTTCGTTCCAGATGCGCGGCCCGGGGCGGCCCGGCTCGTCGGGCGCGAAGACGGAGATGAGGGCGCGGATCCGCCCGTCGCGGGTCGCCTCCCGCAGATGGTCGGCGGACGCCTCGGCCACGGCGTCCGCTGCGCGCACGTCCCGCAGGTCGCGCACGCGCAGGGAGCGCCAGTACAGGCGCCCTATGCACCGGTTGGCGTTGCGCCAGGCCACCCGGGCGCCGAAGACGAGTTCCTCCGTGGTGTGGCGGTAGGTGCCCGTGGCCGCGATCTCGGCATGTGCGGCGGCGATGCGGCGGGCCGGGTCGCCGAGGCGTTCCTCGGTGTGGTGCAGGGTGAGGAACTCGGCGGCGGCACGCAGGAGTTCGTACGGCGGCGGATCGCGTCGCACGGGGACCGGTGGACCGCCGGTGAGCACCCGCCCGCGCAGGCCTGTCACTTGGGAGAGGGTGCTCGGACAGCCGTCGGTCTCGAAGCGCTCCAGCCAGCCGCCCGGCTCGTCCGCCCGGGGCGGTGGGCAGCCTCCGGAGTCAGGTTTCCAGCGTCCGTCCCTGCGCGGGAAGTTCCGCATGGCACACCCCCAGGTGGCACGCCCGCGGACCGCTCCCGCGCGGCCCTCGGGGGTCGGGCGTCCGATAGCGGCGGAGTTACCCGCACGGTGGCCTGATCCACCCTATAGATGGCCCATAAATGTGCCTTCACGCGCCGACGAGCGGCGAGCCGGGCCGGGTCCGCAGCGGGACGGCCAGTTCCGCGAGGGCCCGTTCCAGGCCGTGGAGGTGGGCCAGCGCGGGTTCCGTGACGGGGGACTCGGCGGCCACGGTGACGTGGGCGCGGTCGCCTCCGGTGAGTGCCTCGACCGCCGCCTCCACCCGCCAGCAGGCCGCGGCCAGGCGGGCGTCGTGGGAGGCCTCCGGGTCGGCGGCGACGCCGGCCAGGCCGCGGATCTCATGAGCGCAGTCGTCGAGCAGGGCGAGGACCCGGCGGGCACGGCGCTTGCGGCCGAGCATCGGGTTGAGGGGGTGCACCAGGGGCGCGACGGACAGCCGTACGCGCCCCAGGAGCTGTTCCAGTTCCGCGACGCGCGGTGCCGGGTCGGCGTCCGCGGCGCCCGCGAGCCGGGCGGCGGCCTCCGCCGTGCAGGCGTGCACGCACCGCAGGGCGCGCTGGATCCAGGCATCGGTGGTGGTGTGGGTGGTGACCGGCAGGAGGAGGAGCACGGCGAGCGCGGCGCCGAGCGCGCCGACCCCGGTCTCCGCGAGGCGCAGGGCGAGCAGGCCCGGGTCCAGCACGCCCAGCAGGCCGTAGAGGAGCTCGGCCAGGAGTGTCACCCAGAGCATCATCCAGGTGTACGAGACGGCGGCCGTGTAGAAGATGCCGAAGACGCAGGCGGCGAGGAGTACGGCGGTGGGCAGGGCCGCCCCGTGCACCGGCACGGCGATCAGCAGGCCGAGACCGATGCCGATCACCGTGCCGAGGACCCGGCGGAAGCCGCGGACCAGGGTCTCGCCGCGCGAGGCGGTGTTGACGAAGATCCACCAGGTGGCGCCGACGGCCCAGTACCAGCGCTGCCCGGACACCAGCTGGCCCACGACGAGGGCGAAGCCCGCGCCGGCCGTCGCCTGCACCGCCTGGCGCGTGGTCACGCGGGCGAGTCCGGCACCGGCCGCCGGGGCGGGCACCGGTGCCGGGGGCTGCCGGCTCTCGTAGCACCACACACCGAAACGCACCGCCGACGCGGCGAGCAGCGACAGGACCACGGCGGCGTACAGCTCGGGCAGTTGAGCGGTGGTGGCGTGCAGGAACTGCGCCACGAAGAAGGTCATGAACGCGAACACGCCGAGGCTGTGCCCGCGCGGGCCCCACCGGCGCGCGTACACGCCCGCGCCGATCACGGCGAGGAAGGTGAGGTCGCGGGCCACGGGATGGTCGTGCAGCTCGGCCGCGGCGGCCAGCACCGGCAGGCCGACGGCCGGCAGCAGCGCGGTGGTGAGGGCCTGCCCGCGGACGGTGGCGTCGGTGACGGTGAACAGCGCGAGCAGCGCGGCGAGCCCGCCGGTGACGGTGCCGACGAGGGAGAGTCCGGCCAGGCCGCAGACGACGACCGCGAGCCCGATGCCGAGCACGGCCCGCGCCGCGAAGCGCAGCCGGACCCGGCCCGGATCCGGAGCCATGAACACCCTCTTCAGCACTGCTTCCCGCCCCCTTGGACAACGGCATATAGACAACGGCATGAAAAAGGCGCCGCGGAGTCCGCAGCGCCATCGACCGCTTCATTGGAGCATCATCGCGGCGACTGGCTCAAGCGGCCTCGAATATGCTGGGCCATTGGCACAGACATATCGGTTCCGGCTCGTCCATCGACGGGCCAACGGACCACATACGAGGAGGGACCGCGCACCATGGCCGTGGACGAGCTCGACACCCGCATCCTGCGGCTGCTGATGGAGCAGCCGCGCACGAGCGTGCGCGAGTACGCCCGCATCCTCGCTGTCGCCCGCGGCACCCTGCAGGCCCGCCTCGACCGCCTGGAACGGGACGGCGTGATCACCGGCACGGGCCCGACGCTCTCCCCCGCCGCACTCGGCCACCCGGTGCTCGCGTTCGTGCACATCGAGGTCACCCAGGGGCATCTGGACGACGTGGGGGACGCGCTGGCCGCCGTGCCGGAGATCGTCGAAGCATTCTCGATCACGGGCGGCGGCGATCTGCTGACCCGGGTCGTGGCACGCGACAACGCCCATCTCGAGGACGTGATCCAGAAACTCATCAGCCTGCCGGGCGTCGTCCGCACCCGCACCGAGGTGGCCCTGCGCGAGCGCGTGCCGCAGCGGCTGCTGCCGCTGGTCGAGTCGATCGGTCGCGCGGCACGGAAATGAGTGCGCAGTTCACGGCACGGGGTGCGTACGACTGGCTCGTGCGCTCAGCTCCGTCTTCCTGATCTTCCCGGTCGGGGTGAGCGGAAGCTCGGGGACGATCTCGACCAGCGGCACCTTGTACGTCGCCATCGCCCCCTTCGCCCAGACGCGCAGTGCGTCGGCGGTCAGCCCCGAGCCGGGTACGGTCCGCACGAAGGCGTACGGCAGTTGACCACTGTCCGCGTCCTCGACGGCGACGACGGCTGCCGCGAGCACCTCGGGATGCCGTCCGAGCAGGGTCTCGACCTCGGTGGGGAACACGCTCATCCCCTTCACCTTGATCATGTCCTTGTTGCGGCCGAGATAGCGCAGACAGCCGTCCTCGTCGAGGCTGCCGATGTCCCCGGTGTGCAGCCAGCCGTCACGCAGCGCGCGGGCGGTGGCCTCCGGCGCACGCCAGTAGCGGGTGAGGACCGAGGGGCCCTGGACGACGATCTCGCCGGGTTCGCCCAGCGGCAGCGGCTCGCCGGTGGTGAAGTCGACGACCATGCACTCGGTTCCGGGTACGGGCAGTCCGCAGAACACGGGGTCGCCGAGCAGATCGTGGTCGCCGTCCTGGAAGCCGAGGGTGTTGGTGTCGCTGGTGTGGGTCTCGGTCATGCCGTACGAGGCCTCGCGCAGGGTGCCGCCGGTGGCCTGCCGCCAGCGGGCGCGCACCTCGGGCGTGAGCTTGCGGATGAAGGAGATGGCGAGCGGGGCGGTGAGGCTGCTCAGGTCGCGGTGCGGGAAGTCGGGGTGGTCGAGGAGCTCGAGGTAGTTCTCGACGGTTCCGGCCAGGGTGGTCACCCCGTGCGTCTCGATCGCCTCGAGGACAGCGGCCGGCTCCCAGCGGGTGAGCAGCACGCTGGTGCCGCCGGAGACCAGTGGGGCGAGGATGCCGAGGTTCTCGCCCGCGATCCAGAAGACGGGCAGGTAGCACAGGGAGACGATGCCGTCCTCGGCGCCGGGCATGCCGTTCTGGATGGCGGTCGCCGTGTAGACCATGTGGCGCTGGGTGTGCTCGACGCCCTTGGGCAGTCCGGTGGTGCCGCCGGTGTAGTTGAGGGCGGCGAGCGCGTCGAGGTCCTCGGCCGGGGCCGCCAGGGGCCGGTGCTTCATGATGCCTGCCCACTCGTCCTCCAGCAGTACCGCACGAGCCGGCGTACCTTCGAGCGCCTCGGCGAGCACGTCCCGCAGCGGCTCGAAGGACAGCACCGACTCGGCGCCGGAGTCCTCGATTTCGTGCCGCACCTCCGCCGCCTTGAACATCGGGTTGACCGGCACGTGCACCGCTCCGAGCCGCAGGATCGCCAGGAACGCGACGGCGAAGAACACGCTGTTGGGCAGATGGACGGCCACCCGGTCCCCGGCGCGCACACCGCGGCCCTCCAGCCAGCCCGCCAACCGGTCCACGGCGTCGTCGAGCTCGCGGTAGGAGAGCGACTGGCTGTGGGCGACGAACGCGGCCTTGTCGGGCGTCTCCCGCGCCCAGTGCCGTACATATCCCGGCACCGTCCGCGTCCCGGCGCGGTGTGTCACGGTGTCCGGCTGCCCCACCCGCCGTCGCGACTTCGCCCAGCGGGCGCGCAGGTCGGCAAGGTAGGCGTCGGTGCTTGGCGTTGACGTCATGGTGCGGCTACTCCTGACGATTCGGTGCGGCTCCGAGTAGGTGCAGGTACATGGCGGTCACATCGCGTACGGCGTCGTTGTACGCGTCGGGGTGCGCGGCGACCCGGCGGGCGGACTCGACGCACATGCCGCCCACCGCGCGGGCCAGGGCCAGTGGTTCGGCGACGGGGGCGGCCCGGCCGCGGTCGGCGAGGCGGCGGATGTAGCGGGCGTGGCGGTGGACGGGCCGTTCGCGGATCTCGTCCCACAGGTGCGCCATGTCCGGGTCGGTGCGGGCCTGCTGCTCCAACAGGCCGAGCAGCGGCTGGTGTCGGGCGTAGGCGGCGATGAACGCGCCGACGGACGCCTCCGCGACGGCGTGTGCGTCGTCCGTGTCGACGCCGGGCACCTCCTGCGCGGCGAGGAACGCGTCCCGTACGCGGACCGCGAGAACGCCGAAGATCTCCTCCTTGGAGGCGAAGTACACATAGAAGCCCGCCCGCGAGACCTCGGCCTCGGCGGTGATGTCGGCGACGGTGGCCGGGCCGAGTCCCAGCCGTGCGAAGACGGCCTCGGCGGCGTCCAGGAGCCGGGCGCGGACCGGGGCCTCGGTGCGGTCGCGGGCGGTGCGGACCGCCCAGGCCTTCTGTGTGCGTGCCACACTCGGAGCGTATTGACGTTGACGTCAATGTCAATGAGCATGGCGGGGCCGGTCGATGACGTCCGCGTCCTTGGAGGGCTTCGATGGGTTCTGCCGCCGTACTGGTCGCCAACCGCGGGGAGATCGCCGTACGCCTCCTGCGGGCCGCGTCGGAGATCGGGCTGCGCTCGGTCGCGGTGTACGTCGAGGGTGACGACGCGCATGTCCGACTGGCCGACGAGGCCGTGCAGTTGGGCGACTATCGCGACGGCGACGCGCTGCTCGCGGCCGCGCGGAGCACCGGATGCGACTTCCTGCACCCCGGGTACGGCTTTCTCAGCGAGGACGCAGACTTCGCGCGCCGCTGCCTGGCGGCCGGAGTCACCTTCGTGGGGCCCACGCCCGAGGTGCTGGCGGTCTTCGGGGACAAGGCTCGGGCCCGTGAGTTCGCCGTCGAGGCGGGGGTTCCCGTGCTCGCCGGGGCCGACGGACCGGACGGGGCACGGGAGTTGCTGGCCGCCGGACCCGTGATGATCAAGGCGGTCGGCGGGGGCGGCGGGCGCGGGATGCGGGTCGTGCGGCGGGCCGCGGAGCTGGACGAGGCCTGGGAGCGGTGCGCTTCGGAGGCGCAACAGGGCTTCGGGCGCGGCGAGTTGTACGCGGAGCGGCTGCTGGAGGGCGCCCGGCACATCGAGGTCCAGGTCGTCGGGGACGCGACCGGGGCCGTCACGCATCTGTGGGACCGGGACTGCAGTGCCCAGCGCCGCCACCAGAAGGTGATCGAGATCGCGCCCGCGCCGGAACTCCCCGAGGAGACGAGGGAGATGATCCTCGACGCCGCGTTGCGGATGGGCCGTGCCGCCGGGTGTTCGAGCCTGGTGACCTTCGAATTCATGCTGCGGGGCGAGGAGTTCTGGTTCATCGAGGCCAATCCCCGACTGCAGGTGGAGCACACGGTCACCGAGGAGGTGACGGGCGTCGACCTGGTCGCCGTACAACTGCGGTTGGCGGCCGGGGCCACGCTGGAGGGACTGGGGCTGTCGGGGCCGCCCGCTCCGCCGCGCGGGTTCGCCGTGCAGGCCCGGGTCAGCGCCGAGGGGGCGGGGCGGATCACGCGCTTCGACCTGCCGTCCGGACCGGGCGTGCGGGTCGACACGGCGATCCGTACGGGGGCCGAAGTCGGCGTCCGCTACGACCCGTTGCTCGCGAAGGTGGTCGCGCACGTCCCGGCGGGCGAGGCGGAGGCGGCGTGTGCGCGGGCGCGGCGGGCGTTGGGCGAGTTCGCCGTGGAAGGGGTGCGGACCGGGATTCCGCTGCTGCGGGAGGTGCTGGCCCGGCCGCGCTTCTGGGCGCACACGGGTGTGGTGGCGGAGCTGGCCCGGGCCCACGTCGCTCCCCAGGAGGATTCCCCGGACGGCACGGTCGTCGCGCCTCTCAGCGGCACCGTCGTCTCCGTCGACGTCTCCCCCGGTGAACCGGTGCGTGCCGGACAGCAGTTGCTGGTGCTGGAGGCGATGAAGATGGAGCACGTGGTGCGGGCTCCCGGCTCCGGAGTGGTACGGCTGCTGCACGTGCGGGTGGGTGAAACGGTCGGTGGAGGCGCCCCGTTGGCCGCCCTGGACGAGGTGACCGGCGGCGGCGAGGACGGGCTCGTCGAGGCGCGGGTCGATCCGGACGCCGTGCGTCCCGACCTCGCCGAGGTCGTGCACCGGCACTCCTTCGGGCTGGACGAGAACCGGCCGGAGGCGGTCGCGAAGCGGCATGCCCTCGGCAGGCGCACCGCCCGCGAGAACATCGAGGACCTCTGTGACGCGGGCACCTTCACCGAGTTCGGTGCGCTCGCGATCGCCGCCCAGCGCAGCCGCCGCTCCCTGGACGACCTGATCCGCTCGACACCGGCGGACGGCATCGTCACCGGCACCGGGCACACCAACGGCCGGCCCTGCGCCGTGATGTCGTACGACTACACGGTCCTGGCCGGCACCCAGGGACTGCAGGGGCACCGCAAGACCGACCGGATGCTGGAGCTCGCCGAGGAACGGCGGCTGCCCGTGGTGCTGTTCGCGGAGGGCGGCGGCGGCCGGCCCGGGGACACGGACACCACGGCCGTGTCGGGTCTGGACGTGACCACCTTCCAGCGGATGGGGCGGCTGAGCGGCCTGGTGCCGCTGGTCGGCGTCGTCTCGGGGCGGTGTTTCGCGGGCAACGCGGCGCTGCTCGGCGTCTGCGACGTGGTGATCGCCACGCCCGACGCGACGATCGGGATGGGCGGACCCGCGATGATCGAGGGCGGCGGGCTCGGCGTGTACCGGCCCGAGGAGGTGGGGCCGCTGTCGGTGCAGGTGCCCAACGGCGTCGTGGACGTCGCGGTCGCCGACGAGGCGGAGGCCGTGCGGGTGGCGCGGCAGTACCTGTCGTACTTCCAAGGAGCACAAGGGAGTTGGGAGGCGCCCGATCAGCGGCTGCTGCGGCAGGTGGTCCCCGAGAACCGGCGGCGGGCGTACGACGTGCGGGCGGCGATCAGCGGGCTGGCGGACACCGGCTCGGTGCTGGAGCTGCGGCCGGAGTTCGGGGTGGGCGTGCTGACCTGTCTCGTGCGGATCGAGGGGCGGCCGCTGGGGCTGCTGGCGAGCAATCCGGCGCATCTGGGCGGGGCGATCGACCGGGACGCGGCCGACAAGGCGGCGCGGTTCCTGCAGTTGTGCGACGCCTTCGGGCTGCCGGTCGTCTCGCTGTGCGACACCCCGGGGTTCATGGTCGGCCCGGACGCCGAACGCACCGCGACCGTACGGCACTTCGCGCGGCTCTTCGTGGTCGGCGCCAACCTGCGGGTGCCGGTGGTGAGCCTGGTGCTGCGCAAGGCGTACGGGATCGGTGCGATGGCCATGATGGGCGGCTCGACCCGGGCTCCGCTGGCCACGGCGGCCTGGCCCAGTGGGGAGTTCGGGGGCATGGGCCTCGAGGGCGCGGTCCGGCTGGGCTATCGCAAGGAGCTGGAGGCGATCGCGGACCCGGCCGAGCGTGCGCGCGTCTTCGAGGAGCGGGTCGCCGAGTTGTACGAGCGCGGGAAGGCGGTCAACGCGGCGGCCGCGCTGGAGATCGACGCGGTCATCGACCCGGCCGGGTCGCGGGCCTGGATCCTTTCGGCGTTGGAGCGGTGCCCCGTGCCCGAGCCTGGGCACCGGCCGTTCGTGGACACCTGGTGAGGGGAGCCCGGCGGTGCCCCGTCCCCCGCCCGGGGCACCGCCGTTCATGGCCGCCCGGTGAGCCAACCTGCTCAGCTGGGGCGGATGTTCTGGTTGAGGCGGAAGACGTTGTCCGGGTCGCGGTCGGCCTTGATGCGGGCCAGGCGGTCGTAGTTGCCGCGGTAGCTGGCCCGGACGCGGTCCTGGCCCTCGTCCATCATCATGTTCACGTAGGCGCCGCCGGCCGAGTACGGGTGCAGGGCGTCGAAGTAGTCGACGGTCCAGCGCCTGATCAGTTCGGCGTTGGCCGGGTCGGGGTCGACGCCGGCGTAGACGGAGGACCACTGGGCGCCGCGGTAGGCCCAGGGGGTCTCGTCGGGGCCGACGTCGTGGGCGGCGCCGTCGATCGGGTACAGGTGCATGGTCGACTGCATGGTCGGGACCTCGGCGCCGAACTTGGCGTGGAGCTGGACGGCCTCGTCGGGAATCTCGTTGACGAAGTCGGCGCGCCAGTACCACTGGTGGCCGGGCGGGTAGAGCCCGTCGAACATGGACTGCAGGTCGGGGTGGGGCATCGGTGCGGTGAAGTGCAGCATCGGCGTCGGGAGGGCGTCGAGCAGCGGGGCCATCTCGCGTGCGGCCGCCTCGGGGTCGCTGCCCGCGTAGCACCAGACGACGCCAGCCGTCTTGCGCATCTGGATGTCCTCGGGGAACGGCGGGGCCGGCGGGACGGTGCCGTACAGGAAGAAGGCGTTGAGGTCGCGGGGTGCGTTCGGGAGGAAGTCCCGGTAGGCGCTGAGGACGTCGGCGCTGATCTCGACGGGCCAGAAGGTCGGTCCGCCGACCACGGTGCCGACCTCGTGCAGCCGGAAGCGGAACGAGGTGACGACGCCGAAGTTGCCGCCGCCGCCGCGGATCGCCCAGAACAGGTCGGTGTTCTCGTCGGCGCTGGCGCGCACCTGCTGTCCGTCGGCCAGGACGACGTCGGCGGCCAGGATGTTGTCGATGCTCAGACCGCACTTGCGGGTGAGGTGGCCGAGTCCGCCGCCGAGGGTGAGGCCGCCGACGCCGGTGGTGGAGACGATGCCGCTGGGGGTGGCGAGGCCGTGCGGGTTGGTGGCGCGGTCCACCTCGCCCCAGACGCAGCCGCCGCTCACCTGGACGGTGCGGGCCGCGGGGTCGACTTGGATGTCCTTCATGGGTGACAGGTCGGCCACCACGCCCCCGTCGACGGTGCCGAGCCCGGCCCCGTGGTGGCCGCCGCCGCGGACGGCGAGGGGCAGGTCGTGGGCGCGGGCGAAGCCGATCACGCGGGCGACGGCGTCCGCGTCGGCGCAGCGTGCGACGAGTGCGGGGCGGCGGTCGATCATCGCGTTGTAGACGGCGCGGGCCTGTTGGTAGCCGGAGTCCTCGGGGCCGATCAGCTCTCCGGAGAAGTCGGCCAGTTCACGGCGTGCGGCCTGCGCGACTGTGCTGGACATACGGATATCCCCCGTTTTTTCGGAGTCGGGTCGATTGGTACGTTCTACTCGGGTAGCGCGGGAGCGGGTATCCGTGGGTGTCACCTAGCTCGGGCTCGCGGGGTACCTACGTTTCGCGGTCCGCGAGCAGTCCGAGCTCCGCCGCGCGGACGGCGGCGTGGCGCCGGGTGGGCGCGTCCAGCTTGTCGAGGACGGCGCGTACGTGGTTGTCGACGGTGCGGACGGACACGACGAGCCGGGCGGCGATCTCGGAGTTGGTCAGGCCCTGGGCGAGCAGCCGCATGACCTGCAGCTGCCGTTCGGTGAGGCCGGCCGGGTTGCCGCGGGTGGCGGCGAGCGGGCCGCGCGGGATGTGCCGCACGCCGAGCCCGCGAAGCTCGGCGCGGACCAGCCGGGCCAGGGGTTCGGCGCCCAGCGCGTCGAGCTTGGACAGGGCGGTGAGCTTGTCGGCGGGTTCCGGGCTCTCGGCGAGCGCGGCGGCGTATTCGTAGGGGCAGCCCGCGGTGTGCCACAGGGCCGCGGCGCGCCGCCACTGGCCGCGGGCCTGCAGCGCGTACGGATGCCCGGAGTCGTCATCGGCCGGGACGGGCTGCCCGGCCTTGGTGAGCCAGTAGCCGAGCTCGGCGCGGTAGGGGACGCCGGCCAGGTGGCGGGCCTGGGCGTGGAGCGGGGCGACGGCTTCGATCACGGCGGCATGGTCGCCGCGCAGCCAGGCCGCCTCCGCGAGGGCGGCGGCGACGGGGCCGGTGCGCTGGAGTTCCCGGGTCCGTATGGCGATCTCCCGGGCCTCGGCGAGGAGTTCACCGGCGCCGGGCCGGCCGCAGCGGGTGCGGATGCGGGCCAGGACGGTCAGCGCCGGGCAGCGCGCGGGCAGGAAGTCGTGGATGCCGAACTCGGCGTGCCGCTCGGCGTCCTCCCAGTCGGCGGCGGCGAGCCGGCGGATGGCCAGCTCGACGTGGAGATAGGTGAGGAACCCGAGGTGTTCGGCGCGGTCGGCGAGGTCCATGGCCGGGGGCAGGAAGCGGTCGGCCTCCGCGTACTGCAGATTGTCGAGCAGGGTCCAGATGAGATTGGCGTAGGCGCGGCAGGCGTGCTCGACCTCGCCGGCCTCGAGGGCGACCTCGAGACTCTCCTCCAGCTGGTGCCGCCCGCCGGGGTCTCCGCCCCGCCAGCGGGCCGTGCCCTGGTTGTTGAGGGCGTGCGAGAGGATCGCCGCGTCGTCCGTCTTGCGGGCCAGGACGATGGCCCGCTCGGCGTGCTCGACGGCCTCGGGATAGCGGTCGGAGAGCATCCGCAGCTGGGCGATGTTGCTGACGGCGAGCGCCAGCAGCCGGTCGTCGCCGGCGTGTTCCAGTACGGCGACGGCCTCTCGGGCGGCGGCCTGCGCCTCGTCGGCGTCGCCGGCCCACCAGTGGATACGGGACAGCCAGCGCAGGTCGCCGCCGAGGGCGAGGGTGTCGCCGAGCGAGCGGCGCAGGGAGACCGCCTCGCGCTGGGCGGTGACGGCCGCCGCCGAGTCGGCGATCGTGTAGCTCTCCACCGCGTAGCGTTCGAGCAGGTCGGCGAGTTCGGGCGGGCTGTAGCGGTGCCGTTGGTGCAGAACGAGGCGGAGCTGGGCGGCGGCCTCGCGGTGGGCGCCGGCTCCTGAGGCGTCGCGGGCCGCGTCGGGGCCGTACCGGGCGATGGCGTCCCGGTCGCCGGCCTGGGCGGCGTGGTGGACGATGCGGGCGGCGTCCGAGCCGGGCCGGGCGACGAGCGCCGCGAGGACGTTGCGGTTGAGGTCGATACGGCGGGCGGCGGGCACGGAGTCGGCGACCGCGCGCCGGATCAGCTCGTGCCGGAACGCCACCCGCTCCGGGGCCACGGCCAGCAGCCCGCGCTGCTCGGCTTCCGCGAGGACGGCCACACCTTTGATCAACAGCTCGTCGACCAGGGAGCGTTCGACCGCGGAGGAGACGACGGCGAGCTGCTCCAAAGCGTCCACGGTCGCGGGATCGAGCCCCCGCAGCCGGGCGAGGACGGCGTCGACGACCGTCGGGGGCACTCCCCCGGTGCCGCCCGCGGCCACCACCTCGCTGACGAAGAAGGGGTTGCCCGATGTCACCTCGTACACCTGCGCCGGGTCGAGGCCACCGGGCGCGCTGAGCGTGCGGACCGCGTCGAGGGACAGCCGGGCCAGGGGCAGGCGGTGCACACGGGGCGCGCGGGAGACCTGACCCAGGAGGTGGCGCAGGGGGTGGCCGCGGCTCAGCTCGTCGTCGCGGTAGGTGAGCACGAGCAGCGCGGGCAGCCGCTCCATCCGCCGTACGAGAAAGCGCAGGGCGTCCAGGGAGGCCTCGTCGGCCCAGTGCACGTCCTCGATCACGAGGACCGCCGGGTGCGGGCTCACGGCCAGTTCGCCCTGCAGGGCCTCGTAGACGCGATGCCGGTCCCCGCCCTCGGTGACGGCGCGGGCCAGCTCGGCGCCGACGCTGCCGACGAGGTCGCGGAACGGGCCGAGCGGCCGCCGCGTGGCGAGGTCGTCGCACTGGCCGACGAGCACCCGTGCCTGCAGCGGGAGCCGGTCGGGCATGGCCCTGACCAGGCTCGACTTGCCGATGCCGGCCTCGCCGAAGACGAGCAGCACCGACCCCGCCCCGTCCGCCGCCTCACGCGCGGCCGAGGCCAGTCGTGCCAGCTCGGGCTCACGTTCGAGGATCCCCCGGTCCACGCGCCGATTCTGTACGGCAGGCCTTCATGAACACCACCGCCCGAAGGCCTCCCCTTGGCCCGGTCGTCAAACTCCCGCTGTCCGCCCTGAGGGGGCCTTCGGCCTTCCCCGGGCCCACGCCCCGTGCCTACAGTGCACAGCAGGTGGACACCCCGCGGCTTGAAGGGTGAGTCGGATGTTCCAGAACGCCGAGGAAGCCAGGAAGTTCATCTCGGACGTGGACGTGAAGTTCGTGGACGTCCGCTTCTGCGATGTGCCCGGCATCATGCAGCACTTCACCGTGCCGGTGGAGATCTTCGACCCGGACGACGAGCTGGCCTTCGACGGCTCCTCGATCCGCGGTTTCCAGGCCATCCACGAGTCCGACATGGCGCTGCGCGCCGATCTGTCGACGGCCCGCCTGGACCCGTTCCGCAAGGACACGACGCTGATCGTCAACTTCTTCATCCACGACCCGGTGACCGGCGAGCAGTACAGCCGCGACCCGCGCAACGTGGCGAAGAAGGCGGAGACGTACCTGGTGTCGACGGGGATCGCGGACGCGGCGTACTTCGGCCCGGAGGCGGAGTTCTACGTCTTCGACAGCGCGCGCTTCGAGACCAGGACCAACGAGGCCTTCTACCACATCGACTCCGAGGCGGGCGCCTGGAACACCGGCGCACTGGAGGACAACCGCGGATACAAGGTCCGCTACAAGGGCGGCTACTTCCCGGCCCCGCCGGTCGACCACTTCGCGGACCTGCGCGCCGAGATGACCCTGGAACTGATCAAGTGCAACATCCTGGTGGAGAAGCAGCACCACGAGGTCGGCACCGCGGGCCAGGCAGAGATCAACTACAAGTTCAACACCCTGCTGCACGCCGCCGACGACCTGCAGCTCTACAAGTACATCGTCAAGAACGTCGCCTGGCGCAACGGCAAGACGGCCACCTTCATGCCCAAACCGATCTTCGGCGACAACGGCTCCGGCATGCACTGCCACCAGTCCCTGTGGCAGGGCGGCAGCCCGCTCTTCTACGACGAGGGCGGCTACGCAGGCCTGTCGGAATCGGCCCGCCACTACATCGGCGGCCTGCTCAAACACGCCCCGTCGCTGCTCGCCTTCACCAACCCGACGGTGAACTCCTACCACCGCCTGGTCCCCGGCTTCGAGGCGCCGGTCAACCTCGTCTACTCCCAGCGCAACCGCTCCGCCTGCATCCGCATCCCGATCACGGGCGCCAACCCGCAGGCCAAGCGCCTGGAGTTCCGCGCCCCCGACCCGTCCTGCAACCCGTACCTGGCGTTCTCGGCCATGCTCTTGGCGGGCTTGGACGGCATCAAGAACAAGACGGAACCCCCCGAGCCGGTCGACAAGGACCTCTACGAACTCGCCCCCGAGGAACACGCGAACGTCCCCCAGGTCCCCACCGACCTCCCCTCCGTCCTGGACGCCCTGGAGTCCGACCACGAGTACCTGCTGCAGGGGGACGTCTTCACGCCGGACCTGATCGACACATGGATCGAGCTCAAGCGGACGAACGAGATCGCTCCGCTGCAACTGCGGCCGCATCCACATGAGTTCGAGCTGTACTTCGACGTCTGACGCGCCCCACGAGCAGGGGCCCGCACCGCGCACGAGGCCGGTTCACCATCGCGGATGGTGAACCGGCCCGTTCGGCGAGTTCAGCAGCCGGTGGCCCAGATGTGGGAGTCGCCCCGGTCGTTGGCGGCCGCGTTGTAGCCGACCTCCTGTCCGGGGGCGAGGCAGATGGTGACGCCGTCGCTCTGCCAGGCGCTGGCGTACACCTTGACGTGGTCCTTGATGCCCGGGCCCGAGATCCCGTGGTTGGCCCAGGAGCTGTCCTCGTCGGCGATGTTGCTCTCCCACCAGCCGTCGTCGCCGGTCCAACTCACGGACAGCCCACCGAAGTTGGCGTCGGTGTAGGCGCAGAAGCTCCCGGAGGCACAGGTGGCTGCGGCCTGGGCGGTGCCGGGTACGGCGGCCAGGGCGGTTCCGGCGGCGAGGAGCACGCCGGCGGCGGAGATGAAGGCCTTGCGCATGATGCGGTTCCTTTCGGTATCTAACACATTGCGGTTGCGTGATTGCGGTGAGTGAGGTCGAGTGTTCGCAGCGAAGGTGCGGTCGAGCGGGTGCTGCGAGGGTGGTGAAGTCGCCCGGAGGACGTCTCAGATGCCGTGCCGGACGGCGTACTCCAGGCCGTGTTCGCGCAGTTGCCGGTGCCTGCCGATCAAGTCGGCGTACTCGGCGCGCAGTTCGGCACTGTTGCGCTTCTCCAGACGGGCGCCGGTGGCCGCCAGGTCCGTGCGCCGGACGCACCGCGCCTCCGCGACGGCGTACCGCTTCTGCAGCTTGGCGGCCTGACCCGGCTCGAGGTCACGGGCGCTGCGCCGCCATGCGTCGCGCAGGTCCGCGGGATCCTCGGCCTTGTGCACCGGCGCGATGCAGCGCGCCCAGCGGGCGAGGGCGGCCCGGTACGCCGGGTCCTGAGTCACGCGCCGGTGCGCGGCGGCGGCGAGGTTGTTCACGGCGACATCGCTGCGGAACCAGGCCGCCTGGTCGCCGTAGAGGACCCGCTGCGCTTCGGCGAGGCAGCCGTCGCTGTTGGCCTTGACGACGAGTCCGGTGGCGGTCCGGGTGGACAGTTCGCGGCGTCCGGTCCCGAACAGCGCGTCGGACAGCCGCTGTTGCTGCGCCAGGGTCTTCTTGTCCGGCTGCGGTGCCTGCTCCGTCCGCTGTGTGCGCCCGGCCTGCGCCGCGATGCCGAAGCCGTGCCGGGCGGCCCAGGCCGGATCGTCGATCCCGTACGGGAACTGGCGCTCGCCTTCGCCGACTCGAGCCTGTGCGGTCGACTTCACCGACCCGCTCGGCGTCGGCGGAACCGCCACCTTGCGGTCCGTCAGGCAGCGCTGGACGAGCGCGGACTGAGCCTTCTTCAGCAGATCGTCCTGGGCCCTGGTGGACCGTGGCACGGACCGCGGCTTCCCCGCGTCGTCGCCCTTGCCGCAGCCGCCGACCATGGTCGCCACGCACATCGACAGCGCCACCGTGGACACGAACCTGGAAGCCCGCACCGTGGCCACCCCTCACTTCGATCAGCCGTCTTCCGACTCCCCCGTCGGCTTGATTTCCATTAGAGGGGAGAGGGAGGCGACTGTGATCCTGTGAAGTCATAGGGCGGGCCGCCGGACCTCCGCGCCGGCGGGTATGCCGTGGACTTCCGCGGCGCCGCCTTCGACGTACTGGACGAGATGGGCATCCTCGACGAAGTGCGCGGGCACGACACACAGATGCGCGGCACCGCTCTCCTGGATGCGGCGGGGGCGGGACCGGGCGGTTACCGGCCGATGTGTTCGCGGGTGAACTCGAGGTCCCCAAGCAGGCGTTGACCCGGATCCTGCACCGGATCACCGCGGACGACGTGGAGTACGTGTTCGACGACTCGATCGCCGCGCTCACTCAGCACGACGCCGGCGTGCGGGTCGAGTTCGAGCGCGGCGCGGCCCGCGAGTTCGGCCTCGTGCTCGGGGCGGACGGGCTGTACTCGAAGGTGCGGCAGCTCGCCTTCGGTCCGCACGCCGACGCGCTGCGGCATCTGGGGCTGTCCGGCACCGGGTTCACCACGGCCAACTTCCTCGGCCTGGACCACACCGGTCTGCTGCAGCAGGGCAAGGGCACGGCAGTCTACGCGTTCAGCGCGGCCGGCAAGGAGCGGATGGCGGTGGGCCTCTCCTTCGAGACCGACTCGCCCGCCCTGGACCGGCTCGGGCGCGAGGAGCAGGAACAGGCGGTGCGGGACGCGTTCGCCGGACACGGCTGGGAGATGGCGCCGCGACTGCCGGCGGCGATGTCGGCGGCGGACGACTTCCACTTCTCCTCCTCCGCCCAGGTCCGGCTGGGCACCTGGTCGCACGGCCGGATCGCCCTGGTCGGCGACGCGGCCACTGCGCCGCGCCCACCAGCGGCATGGGCACCTCGCAGGCCCTGATCGGCGCGCGCGTCCTGACCCGGCGGCCGGCCGAGGCGAACGGCGACCACACGAGCGCGTTCACGGCGTACGAGGCCGAACTGCGGCCGTACGTCGCGGAGAACCAAGCCAAGGGCCGAGCGGGCACGGCGGCGTTCGGGGGCCGGGTCGCGTGACCGAGCCCGCCCCGTAGGCCGGCGGGCAGGGCGTGCCGCCCGCCCTCAGTACATCGGCTTCCGTACGGAGTGCGCGGCGTACTGCTGCCGGGCCAGCGCGGTCGCCTGCGGGCGGGGGAGCAGTTGGCGGCGGCGGGCGGAGGTGGCCGAGGCGTTCGGCCACCTCTGCCCCCGGACGTGGAGCAGGCCCATGACGATCGCCACGCCGATGGCTATGAGGTGCTCGCGGCCGGCGAGGTTCGGTACGGCGACGGACTCCCACACCATCGACCCGCCGGTGAGCATGAACAGCACGGGTGCCCGCCGGACGACGGAGAGATAGGTGAACAGGCCCACGACGGCGGCCGAGGGTCCGGTGTCGAGGACGTGCCCGATCTCGGGCGGCAGCCCCAGCCCCCACCAGCCCGGCCCGAGCGCGATCATCACCCGCACCATCAGGGTGCCGGCCAGCGTGGTCGCGTACGCGACCGCCAGCGTCCGGGCCCTGCCGAGGGCGAGCTCGGCCAGCGCGAACGCGAGGAACAGCTGGGTGATCCCCGCCCACACCGGCAGATCCAGGGCCGGCACATACAGCGAAACCGGAGTGCGCAGCAGCGCCAGCCCCAACGGCAGGTCGGCGGTGACCCCGCCGAGCATCCGTACCACCACCGCACCGGCCGGCCGCTGCGCCACCGCGTGGAAGAAGATCACCCCGAACGCGGCGATGAACGCCAGGGTCAGCGCGGGCAGCCCGCGGGCCCGCAGTTGCCGTACCGGATCGACGACGATGCCCTGCCATTCCCCCCGCACCGTGCGCCAGACGAACCCCGCCGCCCGCCGCCACACCGCCGGCGGCCGCTCCCGCGCGCCAGTGCCCGGCGCGCGGGACGGCTCGTCATGGAACAGATCGTCCTCGCACAGCTTTTCCTCGCAGAGCAAAGGTGCCCCCTAAGTCCCCCGCCAACAGGACGTCCTGGGGATCGCCGTACGTACCCCGAGGAGATGTACGGACATGGACGCCCGACGCCGCAGATTCCGTAGAACAAGATGACGGAACGGGCCTTCCGGTTCGGATCCTCAGGCCTGTTTTTCCAGGTCGGCGACGAGCCGTGCGTCACGTGCCCCGACGGCCGGCAGCCCGGCCGCATACAGCCCGAGGACGGCGGCCAGCAGCAGGTAGTAGAGCGGCGGCAGCGCGGTCAGGCCGAGGAGCGCGCCCGGCGGGGACAGCGGCAGCAGCAGGCCTACGGCGGTCAGCGCGGCGGCGGCCCAGCCGATCGGGCCCGGGAGCCGGCCCTGCGTCCGGTGGCGGCCGGCGCGCAGCAGGAGCATCACGGCGGCCTGGGTGAGCAGGTTCTCGCTGAACCAGCCGGAGTGGAACACCGCCTCGTCGTCCAGGGCGTCCGGGCCGCGCAGGGCGAGCGCCAGTACGCCGAAGGTGGCCAGGTCGGCGACCGCGTTGAGCGCACCGAAACCGGTGATGAAGCGCAGCAGGTCGCGGGGGCGCAGCACGGTCGGGCGGCGCAGCACGCGCGGGTGCGGCCGGTCGTATGCGAAGGCGAGCTGGGCGGCGTCGAAGCACAGGTTCTGGGCCAGCACCTGCGCGGGGAGCATCGGCAGGAAGGGCAGCAGCAGACCGGCGCCGAGCATCGCGATCACGTTGCCGAGGTTCGAGGAGAGGGTGATGCGCAGGTACGCGGCGATGTTGCCGCCCGCGTGCCGGCCGGCCGCGACGGCGTGGCCGATCGCGGTCAGGTCCTTCTCGGCCAGCACCACGTCCGCGCTCTCCCGGGCGACCGGCACGGCGTCGCGCGGGGCGATGCCGACATCGGCGGCGCGCAGCGCGGGCAGGTCGTTGACGCCGTCGCCGAGGTAGCCGACGGTGTGCCCGCCCGCGCGCAGGGCGGCGGCGATGCGGACCTTGTGCTCGGGGGCGCAGCGGGCGAAGACGACGGTGCGGGCGGCGGCCTCGACGAGCTCGGGCTCGGTGAGGCCGTCGATGCGGTCGGCGGTGAGGACGCCGTCCTCGGGCACGGTGATCCCCAGGTCGCGGCAGGCGCGGACCGCGGTGCCCGGGTGGTCGCCGGTGAGGATCCTGACGGTGACGCCCCGGTCGGCGAGGACCTCCAGGGCCGCGGCGGCGGTGGGCGCGAGGGCGTCGCGCAGGGTGACGAACCCGCGGAAGGTGAGGCCGCGTTCGTCGGCCGGAGTGAAGTCCCGGATGCGGCTGACGCGTTCGGCCGTGGCGACCGCCAGCACCCGCAGCCCGTCGTCGGCGTGGACGGCGGCGAGGGCGAGCAGCCGGGCGCGCTCCTCGTCCGTCGCCGTGCAGCGATCCAGTACGGCCTCGACGGCTCCCTTGACGACCAGGGTGTGCGTGCCGAGCGGAGCCCCCGGCGTGCGGACGACTGCGGTGGCGAGGCGCCGTACCGCATCGAAGGGGATCGCCGTCACGCCCTCGTACGCCGCCGGGTCGTCCTCGTCTGCGACGTCCAGGAGTGCGTCGTCGAGGGCGTCGGGCGCGGGCAGATCGACGAGCTGGAGGGTCCACCAGGCGTTCACCGCGGCCCATCGCAGCACCGCCGGATCGTCGCGGCCGTACGGGTCGAGGGCGCGGTGGACGGTGGGCCGGTCCTGGGTGAGGGTGCCGGTCTTGTCCAGGCACAGCACGTCGACGGCGCCCAGGTCGTGCAGCGCGGGCAGCCGCTTGACGATCACTCCGTGGCCGCGGGCGAGCTGCGCCGCCCCGCGTGCCAGGCACGTGGTCACGATCACCGGGAGCATCTCGGGGGTGAGCCCGACGGCCACCGCGACGGCGAACGGCAGGGTCTCCGGGCCCCGCTCGCGCAGCGCGGCGTTGACCATGAGGACCAGCGGCGGGGTCAGCAGCATGAACCGGATCAGGATCCACGAGATCCCGTGCACCGAGCGGTCGAAGGCGCCGGCCTGCCGCCGGGCGGCGAGCGCGCCGTGGGCTGCGGCGAACCGGGTCCGTGCACCGGTCGCCAGGACGACCGCCGTACCGCTGCCGGAGGCGATGCTGCTGCCCTGGAAAGACAGTTGGGGCCGGTCGAAGTCCCCGCCGCCTGCCGCCCGGACCGTGTCGGCGGCGTCCTTCGCCGCGGGAGCCGACTCGCCGGTCAGCGGGGCCTGGTGCACGGTCAGGCCCTGCGCCCGCAGCAGCCGTACGTCGGCCGGGACCACGTCACCGGGGCCGAGACGGATCACGTCGCCGGGCACCAGCTCGGCCACGGGTATCTCCCGCGCCCGGGGCGAGGCCTCCTCACCGGGGCGGCGCAGGACGGTGGCGGTGGTGGCGACCAGGTCCCGCAGCGCGGCCATGGACCGGTCGGCGCGGTGCTCGCCGGTGGCGCGCAGGACGCAGCTCACCGCCACCAGCAGAAGGATCACGCAGGCGGTTCCCCAGGAGGTGACGGTGGCCGACACCAGGCCGAGGCACAGCAGTACGGCGGTGAACGGATCGCGCAGACCGCGGACGAGGAGCCGGGGCCAGGAAGGGTCGCGCTGCATGGGCAGCGTGTTCGCGCCGAAGCGGTCCAGGCGCTCCTCGGCCTGGGTCTCGGTCAGTCCGCGGGGGCCGCTGTCCAGGCGCCGGAGGGTCTCCAGCAACGTCGGCACGCCCGGCTCAGCCGAGACGCTCCCTGGCGCCGGCTCGTCCCGGGAAGCCCCGGCGCCGGGTGCCACGGTCGCGGAGGTCTCAGCCACCGGTCCCGCGCAGCGCGCGCACGGGCACGGAGGCCGCCTCGGCGCGTGCGGCGAGCTGGCCGACCATCAGGCGCACCACGGTCACGACATCGGGGTCGTCGACGAAGTAGATCTGCCGCCGGCCGTCCCGGCGGGAGCGGACGAGGCCGGCGAGCTTCAGCTTCGTCAGGTGCTGACTGACCGCGGGCAGGGCGCCGCCCACCCGGTCCGCGAGGCGGGTGACATCGCTCTCGCCCTGGGCCAGCGCCCACATGAGGTGCAGTCGGGCGGACGAGGCCAGCAGTCCGAAGGCGGCGGCCGCCTCCATCAGTACCTCGGCGGGCGGGTCCTGGAATCCCCCGACGTCGACTGCCACAGTCCTCTCCCGTCCCGCCCGGTCACCCTCAACGCACGTGCGCCGCCCCAGTGTATGAGCCGGACCGGCACGCCCCGGTCGCCTAACGCCCGTCCTCCGCGGCCCCGTCGTCCGCGCCGGAACACTTACGGGCCGCCGTCACATAGACCCAGGCGAGGTCGCCGACCGCGGTTCCGACGGCCATGGCCCCCGCGATCAGCCCGACCGTGATCAGCCCCTCGCCGACGTAGGGCCGGCCGTCGAAGTGGCGCAGCGCGAAGCCGAGGAGCAGGAAGGCGATGGCGGCGACGGCCGGCAGCCTCAGCACGAGCACGTCCCGCACGGGCGCACGCCCGGCCGGGACGTCGGTATCCGCCCTTGACGGCTCAGGATCCTGCATGGCATCTCCCCCGATGGTTGACAGCCCGCGGCGGCTCTCGAGCCGATCGCGCCCGCATGAGCGGTTCTGGGTTGGCGAGTGTAATGGTTGTCGCCTTGCGCAAACTTTGAAGGCCCGAAAGTGAACACCCGCTGTCCGTCAGGTGTACAACCATTCACCCCCTCCTCATGTCGAACTGGCGAACATCGGCGGCGCTGCCGCAATGCGATTCCTGGGGGGGAATTTTGTTCACGACCGTTCGTTGGTGGTGCGGCGTCCTGCGTGTGCGCGGGAAGGCCGACCTGCTGCTTGTCTTCCTGTTCGGAGCGGGCTTCGCGGCACTGCCCGTCTTCGCGCTGCTGCCGTCCCTGTGGGGCTTCGCCGCGGCGTCGGCGGCGAGCTATGTCGCCGACGAGGTGCTGCACACCCGGGCGCCCGGCTTCGTGCGCCGGCTGGCGGCCCTGCAGCTCGACCGCACCCTGCGGTTCGCCGTCCGATCGGTGATGCTGCTCGCCCTGGCCAACCGCATGGACGCGCCGGATCCGGTCCTGGTCGTCGGGCTCGCCGTCTTCGCCGCCCACTTCACGATGGTGATGCTGTACTCGGCACTGCACCACGCCATCCGGCGCCGCCGGATGCTTCCCGTCGTCGTACGCAATCTCGACATGAGCGGGGCGGGCATCCCACAGAGCCCGCCGGACCTCCTCTACCGGCGGTTCCTGCGCAAGCTGCTCCATCTCGACCTGCCCGCCCACGCGGGACTGCTCACCGCGCTGGCCACCGGGACGTGGTACCCGGCCGGCATCGGCTACGCGCTCACGTCGGGGCTGGCGGTGGCGGCGGTGCTGGCGCTGTGGGGACAGTTCCGGGCGGCCCGCCGGATGCCGCGCCGCGAGGACGCGATCGGCGAGGTCAACCGGCAACTGGCCGAGTACCGGCCCGAAGTGGCGCTCTACTTCAGCTTCGCCGCGGTCTCCCGGGACTTCATGTACCAGGTCAACATGTGGATCGAGACGCTCGAGCAACTCGACCGGCGGCCCTTGATCATCCTTCGTGAGCATGCCTCGTTCCGGCATCTCAGCCGCACCTGGATCCCGGTCGTCTGCGTCCCGAAGGCGGACGACCTGGCCGAGCTGGACCTGCCCGACGTCCGGGTCGTCCTGTATCCGGGCAACGCCGGCAAGAACGTGCACATGCTGCGCGTCGCCGAGGCCAAGCACGTCTTCATCGGCCACGGCGACAGCGACAAGCTCGCCAGCAGCAACCGTGTCAGCAAGGTGTACGACGAGATCTGGGTGGCCGGACGGGCCGGACGGGACCGTTACCAACGCGTGCGGCACGCCATCAGCGACGAGGCCATCGTCGAGGTGGGCCGCCCGCAGCTGGCGCCGATCCGGCTGCACGCCGATCACACCCCGGGACCGCTGCCGGCCGTCCTGTACGCCCCGACCTGGGAGGGCTGGAGCGACGACGACTGCCACACCTCCCTGATCCCCATGGGCGTGACTCTCGTCGAGCAGCTTCTCGCGCAGAACGTCCGCGTCATCTACAAGCCGCACCCGCTCACCGGCCGCCGCTCCGCCGAGGCGGCCGCCGCGGACCGGGCCGTGCGTGACCTGCTCGCCGCCGCCAACGAGCGGCACGAGCCCGTGGGGGCTCAACTCGCCTCGGCCGAACGGCGGTTGACGGAGATCCGGGCCCGGCTCGACGAGGTGTCGGGGCAGCACGACGGCGACTACGTCCAGCAGACCCGTGACGCGCGCGTCCCCGACCGCGGCGGCGCGGCCGAGTGGCACGAGCTGCGCGCGGAGTGGCACCGGCTCTTCTGGGAGAGCTCGGGCCCGGTCCGGCACCACGTGATCACCGAGCAGCTGCCGACGTTGTACGACTGCTTCAACCAGGCGGACGTCCTGATCAGCGACGTCTCCTCGGTGGTCGCCGACTTCGTCGCGAGTCTCAAGCCGTATGTGCTGACCAACGCGCTGGGCCTGCCCGACGAGGAGTTCCGGGCCGCGTACACCACTGCCGGAGGTGCTTATCTCCTCGACCGCGAGTGCACCCGGCTGCCGGAGATCCTGGGCTCGGTCCGCGAACCGCACCACGACCCGATGGCCGCGCACCGCCGCGTCCTCAAGGAGTACGTCCTCGGCCCGGACCGTCCCGCGTCCATGGAGCGGTTCAACACCGCGGTCAACGCACTGGCCGAACGGTCGGCGGCGGAGACGGCAGGCGAACGGGGCGCGGCCGACCGGCACGCGGCACAGAGGGCGGTCGAACTCGGGCCGGCCGACCGGACCGAGCTGGTCGGCCTGGTCGACCCCGCCGGGTGAGCCTGCCGGACGTCGGCCTACGACCTGCGTCGCGGCTTTCCGCGCTTGGCGGGCTTGGCGCCCTTGGAGCCGGCCGTACCGCCGCGGGGGTTCCGGGTGGTCGCCTTCCCGGTCGTCTTTCCGCTCGCCTTCGGCGTCGTCTTCGCAGCCGCGGATTTACGGCGCGGCTGGCCGGCCTTGTCCTGGGGCTGAGCCGACGGTGACTGTCGGCCACGGGAGCTGTTGACCGTGCGGCCGCGGACGATGCCGATGAAGTCCTCGACCATGTCCGTGGTGGCCTCCTCCGGCCACGACAGGGCGACGCCCGACTGCGGGGCGTCCACGACCGGCCGGTAGGTGAGGTCCCTGCGGTGGTGGAGGCGGGCCAGCGACTGGGGGACGACCAGGAGGCCGACGCCCGCCGCGACCAGTTCCACGGCGTCCTCGGTGGTGGCGGGGCGCTCGAAGGCGGGCTCGCCGGGCGGCCGGTCCCAGTCGAGGACGTCGTCGAGGGGGTGGAGGACGACCTCCTCGGCGAGGTCGTCGAGGGTCACCTCGTCCGCCGCCGTGATCACGTGGTCCTTGGGGACCACGACCACCGTCGTCTCGGTGTAGAGGGGGATCGCGCTGAAGAACGTACGGTCCACCGGCAGCCGCACCAGCCCCGCGTCGGCCGTACCGTCGCGCAGCACGCCGGAGGCCTCGGCGGCCGGTACGGCGAGGAGGGTCAGCGGGGTGTCGGGCAGGCGCTCGTTCCAGATCCGCACCCACTTGGCGGGCGTCGTCCCCGGGACGTACGCAAGCCGGAACACTGGGGGTGCTTCCGAGCCTGGCATTCCGCCAGGTTACCGGCCGTGGTCGGCGGGCCCGCACGCGCTCGTTACCCTGGACGGCATGAAGTCGCACCAGACCACCCAGACGATGAAGCCCGCGACCGCGGCGAAGAAGCTGGGTGTGTACCTCGAGGCCACCCCCGCCGAGTTCCGGGAGGGTGTCGTCTCGCGCGCCCAGCTCGACGCCTTCCAGGCCGATCCGCCTCAGTGGCTGCGCGAGCTGCGGGCCAACGGTCCGCACCCCCGCCCGGTGGTCGCGGAGAAGCTGGGCATCTCCATCTCGGGTCTCGCCCGCGGCGGGATCACGGAGCCGCTGACGACCGAGCAGATCGAGGCCCTGAAGCAGGAGCAGCCCGAGTGGCTGGTGAAGGAGCGCGCCACCCAGGCCGAGGTCCGCAAGGAGGGGGCGCGCATCAAGAAGCGCAACGCCGAGCGCGCGGCCGGCGCCGACCACCCGCGATCCTGACGTCCCGGAGTCCGGGCCGCGACAGTCCGTCGCCGCCCGGACTCCGTGCGTATATGAAGGGGCGGATCTGACGGCGCATCAAGACGAAGGTCACAAAAGCGTATCGGACATTCCGCCCTTCAACCTTCACACGAGCCGCACAAGTTGGCTAGCTTGGCATCAGGCCGCTCGAGTCACTCCGGCGAACCCCGTCGGGAAGCGCGGCCTCCGCCGAGTCCGGTGCGCCTGTGTGGGCAGCCGGAGCCGGGGACCCAACCGAATCATGGGGTGAATCGGCCCAACTGCCCTTCGGGGCAAGGGCCGTAGGGCAATCCTTCCGGAACGACCGCCCGAACCCGACAGCTAACTCGGTAGGCGGAGTACGGAAGGAGTACGGCTCCCATGGCGCCGGAACGATCGTCGCGTCCTGGAGGCACTGGCCTCCCCGGTATGCGCAACTCCGCCCTCGCCACGGCGGCCCTCACCTCGGTGGCGCTGCTGTCGCAGACCGCCGACGCCGCACCGCTCACGGGGGACGAGGGACCCAGCCGCGAGGACGTCCGGCAGCGCGTGAGCAGCCTGTACGACCGGGCCGAGGACGACACCGGCCAACACAACCTGACCCGCATCCAGCAGGCGGCCAAGCGCGGCCGCGTCACCCCTGCGGGCGGGGGCAGGCGCTCGGATCCCGACCTCGACAACGTCACCAGGCAGTGGTTCGACGGGGCGCGGGCCTCGCTGGGCCCGACGGTGCCGGCGGTGCTGCCGTCCGATCGCACGCCGGCCCGCCCGGCCGAGACCCGGCGCGCGCGTCCGGCGGAGCGCGCAGGGGACGGCCGTACCGGCCGTGAGCTGGAGGCTGCCGCGCGGGCCCTGCCCCAGTTGCCCGCGGCAGGCGCCCGCCGTCCGGTCGCCGAGCTGACCGCCGGACCCGCGACCGCGCTCCCCGCCGTGCCGGCCCCGCGTCAGGAGACCGCCCCCGCCCTGCCCGCAGCCCCCGAGTCGAAGCAGTCCTCGCTGCGGAAGTCCAAGCAGGAGAGCCAGCGCAAGATCGCGGCCGCCAGCGAGCTGCTGTACCGCTACACCGCCCAGCAGACCTCGCTGCCGCGCCCGGTCCTCGACCCGCGACCGGCCCAGGACACCTGGCAGACGGCCGTGCAGCAGAGCGCGCCGCTCGCGGCGATCGAGCAGCCGCAGCCCGCCTGGGCGACCACGGCGCAGCAGGCCGTCGTGCAGGCGCAGCCGGCCCAGGGCGGCTGGCAGGACCCGGTGGCGCAGGAACAGGCCCGCCGTGCGGCCGACGAGGCGTGGCGGCTGCAGCAGCCGTCGGTGCTCGACACCGGCGTGCCGATGGCCGAGCAGTGGCGCCCGCAGGGGCAGACGGTTCTGGACACCGGCGTGCCCATGACGCGGGAGTGGCGCCCGCAGGAGCAGACGGTCCTCGACACCGGCATACCCATGACCCAGGACTGGCGCGCGCAGCAGCCGTCGGTGCTCGACACCGGTGTCCCGGCGCCGCAGACGCCCATCGGCACCAAGGCCGACCGGGCCGTCGCCTTCGCGCAGGCGCAGATCGGCAGGCCCTGCCTGTGGGGTGCGGTCGGGCCGGAGTCGTACGACAACGCCGGTCTCACCCAGGCCGCCTGGAGGGCCGCCGGGGTCGCCCTGCCGCGGTCCACGTCCGAGCAGGCGAGCACCGGCACGGTGATCCCGCTCGCCGAGAGCCGGCCCGGGGACCTGATCTTCTTCCACGACAACTTCAGCCACGTCGGCCTCTACACCGGCAACGGCATGATGATCCACGCGCCCGGCCCGGGCTCGGTCATCCGCGAGGAGTCGATCCACAACGCCGGGGAGGCGGCGATCCGCATCGCCGTACGGCCCGCGTGAGTCTCAGGAACGCCGCTCGAGCCGCGACACCAGCAGCTCGGTGAACTGCGAGGCCGCCCACGCGAGTCGGCGGCCGAGCATCGTCCGGACCTGGGCCTCGCGCTGCCGGAAGACCGGGTGGTCCACCCGTACGTGCACGACGCCCTCGGTGCCCTCGTCCAGGTCGCCGAGATCACCGACGAGGGCGATGCCGCCGCCGCAGCGCACGAACTCGTACAGCGGGGCGAGCGCGTCGCACACCAGGGCGGGCCGGACCGTGAGTCCCTCCAACTGGGCGCCGATGTCGAACAGTTCACGCTGACTGGTGCCGGCCGAGCCGAGCGCGAGCGGGTGGGCGCACAGCTCGGCGAGGGTGATCCGCTCCCGCCCCGCCAGCCCGTGCCCGACCGGGACGATCGCCGCGACCGGGATGACGACGGCGCACTCCACCCGCACGTCGTGCTGCGGGCCCATCGCATAGGTGGCGGCGACGTCGGCGATGCCCTCGGCCACCCGCCGGGTCGCCTCCTGGCGGTGCACGATGTCCAGGCGGAAGGTGACGTCCGGATGCGCCCGCCGGAAGTCGGCCATCGCTCCCGTTACTCGTCCAGACCCACGCGGTGTTCGGGGTGACGTACCTGATCCGCCCGGTCGGCGGGCTGGTGCTGGGTGCGTACGCGGACCGGCGCGGGCGCAAGAAGGCGCTGATGCTGTCCATCCGGCTGATGGTCGTAGGCACGCTGCTGATGGCGTTCATGCCGGGCTACGGGACGCTCGGCATCACCGCGACCGTCGGCATCGTCCTGGCCCGGCTGCTCCAAGGCTTCGCCGCGGGAGGGGAGTTCGGCGCGGCGACGTCCTTCCTCGTCGAGCAGAACGCGGCGCGCAAGGGGTTCCTCGGCAGTTTCCAGTTCGCCAGCCAGGGGCTGTCGACACTGCTGGCGGCGGGTTTCGCGGCCGGGCTGACCGCGATGCTGTCGGACGCACAGATGACGTCGTGGGGCTGGCGGGTGCCGTTCGTGTTCGGACTGCTGATCGGGCCGGTGGGCTACTTCGTGCGCCGCTACGTCGAGGAGTCCCCGGCGCTGAACCAGGAACGCGCACCGCGCTCCCCCGTCCTCACCGTGTTCCGCGACCACCGGGGCGGCCTGCTGATCGCGGGCGGTGTCCTGGTGGTGTCGACCGCGCTGAACTTCATCCTCCAGTACCTGCCGACCTTCGGCATACGGGAGTTGGGCCTGGACGACTCCCTCTCCTACGTCGCTCTGTTCGTCACCGGCGCGATCCTCACCCTCGGCACACCACTCGTCGGCCTGCTCGCCGACCGGTACGGCCGGCTGCGCATCATGCTGCCGGCCGCCCTCCTGATCGGCGCCGCCGCGGTCCCGCTGTTCGTGTGGCTCACGACCTCGCCGTCGTTCCTGACCCTCACCCTCTGCATGGCGGCTCTCGGTCCGCTGAAGGCGGCGTACTTCGGGGCGCTGCCCTCGGTGATGTCCGACGTGTTCCCGGTGCGGGCGCGGGCGACCGGCCTGTCCTTCAGCTACAACACCACGGTCGCCGTCTTCGGCGGCTTCACCCCGACGATCGCGGCGGCCCTGGTCACCACGACCGGATCACGCGTCTCACCGGCGTACTACCTGCTGGCGGTCGCCGTACTGAGCGCGACCGCACTGGCCGCGGGTGCGCGCACGCACGGCATCCGGTGAGTCTCGGGACGCGTCGGGTTCGAGCGCCGGATCAGCGGCAGGCCGCCGCCTCGAAGCCGAGCCCGCTCCGCACCCGGCCGCACCGACTGCCGGCGCTGCGGCCATGGTCCCGGTTCGGGGCGCACGCCCGTCACAACTGCCCGTCCAGTTCCAGCAGTCCGAGCCGCACGGCCTCGCTGACCGTGCCTGCCCGGTTCTCGGTGCCGAGCTTGCGGTAGATCCGCACGAGGTGGGTCTTGACCGTGGCCTCGGTGAGGAAGAGGGCCGATGCGATGGCCCTGTTGCTGTGGCCCTGGGCGAGGAGGCCTACGACCTCGATCTCGCGGTCGCTGAGGACCGGGCCCGCGTCGGCTGCGGTGCCGACGAGGCGGGCGGCGGCTTCCGGGGCCAGGCCCATGCCGCCCGCGGCCGCGGCGCGTACGGCGCGGAAGAGTTCCTCGGGCGGGCCCGCCTTGAGGATGTAGCCGCGGGCGCCCGCCTCCACGGCCCGTACGACATCGCCCCGGCCGCTGGAGCTCGTCAGCACCACGACGTTGACGCCGGGCGCCGCGGCGGTGATGCGGCGGGTGGCCTCGATGCCGCCGAAGCCGTCGTCCGCGGCGCCGGCGTCCGACAGGCGCAGGTCCATCAGGACCACGTCCGGCCGCAGGCGCTCGGCAAGCCGCACGGCCTGCCTGCCGTCGCCGGTCTCCTCGACGACGTCGAAGCCGGGCTCGCCCTCCAACAGGGCGCGCAGTCCGGCCCGTACGACAGTGTGGTCGTCCACGATCATGACCCGCAGCGGCGGGGCGTCCTCGCTCACCGGGCGCCGATCAGGATGCGCTCGTCGACGGGGAGGACCGCGCGGATGCGGGCGCCGCGTCCGGGTGCGCTGTCGACGACGAGCGTGCCGCCGAGGGTGCTCAGCCGGTCGCGGGCGGCGGCCAGTCCGAAGCCGCGGTCGGTGGCCTTGGGGAGGGTGGAGTGCGGGTCGAAGCCCGTTCCGTCGTCGCGGACTTCAAGGGTCGCGGTGGCGCCGTCCCGGTAGGCGAGGGTGACGTGGATGTGCGTGGCCCCGGCGTGCTCGCAGGCGTTGGCCAGCAGGCCCTGGGCGACTCGCAGCAGGGTCACGGCCTGTTCGGCGGGCAGCGGGAACGGCTCGCCCTGTGTGCGGAAGGTGATCCGGGGTGCCGCGGCGGTCGGCTGCGGGCGGGTGCACAGCTCGCGCAGTGCCGTGTCCAGGTCGTCCCGTTCCAGGGCGGGCGGGGTGAGGTCGCTGATGATGGTGCGGGTCTCCTCGAGGTGCGCGCCGAGCGCCTCGGAGACCGCCCGCACCTGCCGCAGGGCGGCGTCGGGGTTGCGGTTGAAGTCGCGCTCGGCGGCCTGGAGGAGCATGCGGCTGCCGGAGAGTTCCTGGGCGAGGGTGTCGTGCAGGTCCCGGGCGATCCGGGCCCGTTCGGCGAGCCGCCCGGCCTCCCGCTGCCGCACGGCCAACTCGCCCCGGGTGGCAGCCAGTTCGGTCGTCAGTCGCTGCTGGTTGCGGTACAGGAGCACGGTGGCCCAGACGGCGGCGACCGGAGGCGCCAGCACATCGGGGTCGGGGCCGCCGCCGATCCGCACGAGCGAAGCAAGCAGCAGCGCCGTGATGGCGCCGAGGGCCACCGCCCGCCCGGCGCGGCTCGGCATCCGTACGGCGACGACGGCCAACGGCACGGCCAGCCACGCGTATCCGAACGCGAGCGGCGCCGGCAGCTTCCAGGCCACCCACGTCCACAGCACCAACAGCAGCCCGAGCCAGACCGGCAGCCCCCGGCGGCCCAGCCGGTCCCACCGGGCGAGCCCGGCGGCGTACAGCAGGGCGAGTGCGGCGGTGGGCGGCGCGATGGACCAGCACAGCTCGTTGTACAGGTGCACCAGCCGTACGAGCGTGCCGGCGACGGCGACCAGGAAGACCAGGTGCGGAAGGTGCCGCGCCGAGGCGGACGGCCGGCGGACGGCGAGGGCGTTGGCGGGCACGGCGGCGGCTCCCTGGGGGCGGGCCGGTCGGATGCGACAAGAGTGTGCAGATTGTATGCCGCGACCTGTGTGACCTTTGTAAGCCCCCGGGGAGCCCGCTGTCCCGCGCGGGCGTCAGCGCCCGGGGTGCAGTCCGAGCCAGCCCGGCGAGGGGTCGCCCTTGACCTCGCCGAAGTACAGGGCGAAGGTCTGCTTCAGCCGCTCGATCGCGGCACGGTCCTCCATGAACCGCGGGAAGCCGTCCACGTGCGCGTCCGGGTTCTCCCACACCGGCTTCAGACCCGGCGACGGCGTGACGTCCATACGGACCGACCAGCCGTTGAAGCTGCCCTTCTGCCGCTCCTCGGACAGCACCCAGTTGAGGTAGAGCTTGCCGGCGGCGGGATGGGCGGCCTGCTTCAGGATCGCGGCCCGCTGGCCCCACGCCATGAAAGGGTGCCCCTCGGGCAGGACCCACTTGGTCGTGGTCGAGGTGGAGACCGGACTGCCGCTGGTGCCGACGCCGATGGTCTTCTGCCTGCCGCCGACCGCGACGGACGGGCTGTTGGAGCCGCGGGCGAACTGCGGGTTCTGCGCGGCGAACCGCGCCACCCAGTCCCAGCCGTACGCCTTCTGGTACAGCGAGAAGAGGTAGAGCACCGCGTCGTCGTCGTGCGGGTAGGACGAGGCGATGGCGTCCTTCCAGCGCGAGTCGACCAGGTCCTGCGGGGACTTCGGGGCGCCCGCGCCGGCCCCCGCGATGTCGTACAGGAAGCTGAAGGCGATGACCTGGATCGCGGTCCACGCGCCGTCCGGGTCCTTGAACCCCTGGTGGACCTCGGAGAACCCGGCGGGCTTGTAGCGCAGCAGCCTGCCCTCGCGCTTCCAGCGGGTGAAGTCCTGGAGGGTCTGCAGCTGGACGACGTCGGGGACCAGGGTGCCGGTCGCGAGCTGGTTGTCGACGCGGACGTCGTGGTACTTGCTGTAGTCCACGACGGCGGTCAGCTCGACCTCGGGAAAGCGCTGGGCCCATGCGGCCCGCGTCCCGGCGGCCTGGCTGTCGACGTCGCCGCCCTGGTAGAGGACGAGCTTGCCGCCCTCGGCGACCGCGGCCTCGTACAGCTCGTCGAGCGAGCGCGTCTCCTCACGCACGCCGAAGGCGGACGTCCCGGAGCTCCCGGCGCCCTGTGCGGCCGATGCGGTGCCGGCGGCGGCACCGGCAAGCGCGACGCCCGCGCCTGCGGCGAGCAGCCGGCGCCTGCTGAAGTCCGTGGACATGGTGGGGGTCCTCTCCTCGGTGATCCTTTGCGAGCGCGGCAAGTCTCGCCCGGCAGGGCCGCTGCCCGCGTCGCCCGAAGGCCCGGACCGGATTCAACCCTTCGATGGAACGCACAACGTCCCGCGCGCCGTCGTTCGACGCTCCGGACGGCGTGCTCCCCGCGCTCGACGGACGGGAGGCGATCGGCGACGACTGGGGCGAGGCGCTGGATCCTGCGGGGATCGTGGAGCAGGCCCGGCTGATGCAACAGCGGTACGGATTCCGGTCGTTCAAGCTGAAGGGGGTGTCTTTCCGCCGGACGAGGAGATCGCCGCGATCCGGGCGCTGGCGGAGGCGTTCCCCGGGCAGCCGCTGCGGCTCGACCCCGACACGGCCTGGACGGTGGAGACGTCGAAGTATGTCGCCCGCGAACTGGACGGCGTACTCGAGTACTTGGAGGGCCTGACCAAGAGCATCGAAGGCATGGCGCAGGTGGCGCAGGACTCGCCGCTCCCCCTCGCCACCAACATGTGTGTGATCGCCTGGGAGCATCTGAAGCCCGCGATCGAACAGGACGCGATCCAGGTGCTCCTCACCGACCACCAGTACTGGGCGGACTGCGCCGCACCCGTGAACTGGCCGCCGTCTGCGCGGCGTTCGGGCTCGCCCTGTCCATGCACTCCAACTCGCACCTGGGCATCAGCCTCGCCGCCATGACCCATGTCGCGGCGGCCATCCCCAACCTCGCCCACTCCTGCGACACGCACTACCCGTGGAACTTCGCCGACGACGTCATCCGCCCCGGGGTGCTGGAGTTCCGCGACGGCGAGGTCAGGGTCCCGACCGGTCCCGGGCTGGGCGTGGAGCTGGACCACGAGGCGCTGGAGCGGCTGCACCGGCTGTATGTGGAGTCGGGGGTGCGCACGCGCGACGACACCGGTTACATGCAGCGGATCCGGACTACGAGCTCGAACTGCCGCGCTGGTCAGGCGTACTGCCGGATGACCCCGAGTGCGGGGTCATCCGGCCCGGTCGCCGTAGGCTGCCCTGCTGGCCTCGATCTCCGCGATGTGCTCCATCGCCCAGCCGGCGAGGGCGAGCGCAGGTGGGATGAGGCTCTGCCCGGTGGGGGTCAGCTCGTACTCGACGCGCGGCGGGACCTCCGCGTAGGCCGTCCTCGACACCAGGCCGTCGCGCTCCAGGTTCTTGAGGGTCAGCGTGAGCATCCGCTGCGAGATCCCGGGGACCTGACGCTGCAGATCGGTGAAGCGCAGGCGTCCCTGTTCGAGGGTCGCGACGATCAGCAGCGTCCACTTGTCGCAGATCCGGTCGAGCACAGCGCGGATCGTCCGCCCGCCGTCGCCCCGGATCATGCAGGTGTGCTGGTACTGCTGCGGCATGACAACCCCCTGTGCCTAGCGCACACGCGTGTGCCTTTTGTAAGCCCCCCGACAGTCACTCATGATGAGGCAACTTACGCCTGGTAACTGTCGTGTTGGGGGTCGGTGTGGACGTTGCGTTCTGGATACTCGCCGTGCTGCTGGCGGTGTTCTATCTCTACGCCGGAGGCAAGAAGGTCCTGCAGAGCCAGGAGCAGCTCCGGCCGATGATGGGGTGGGTCGACCGCATCCCCATGCCGGTCGTCAGGGGCATCGGCACGCTGGAGGTCCTCGGTGCGGCGGGCCTGGTCCTGCCGCCGCTGACCGGGATCGCGCCCGGGCTCGCCGTCGCCGCGGCGATCGGATTCGTCCTGATCCAGGTCGGGGGCATCGTGGTCCACGTCTCGCGCGGCGAGGTCCGGGTGATCGGGCTGAACATCGCCCTGCTGGTGCTCGCCGCCGTGGCCGCCTGGCTGGGAGCCGCCCGGCTGTGACGTCAGGCCGCCGGCCGCCGCCGTCCTATGTCCGCCAGCCATGTCAGGTACGCCATGTGAATCCCCCGATCGTCGCTTGCTGTTCGTAGCCCGCCGTAGGTCGGCGAGTGGACGTCTTCAGCGTGCGGGGTCTGCCGCAAGGGGCTCAACGGCCTTCGAACCGACTCGAAAGGCGCAGTTCAGCGAGGTGGCAGTGCGGGTGGGAGGGGAGCTCGGACGGCGGCACTACGTTGTCCGGCATGAATCGGACACAGCGTCTGGCCGGGAAGGTCGTCGTCGTCACCGGCGCGGCCCGGGGCCAAGGGGCGGCGGAGGCGGCGGCGTTGGCCCGGGCGGGTGCTCGGGTGGTCGCCACCGATGTGCGGACCGAGGGTGAGGTACGGCGGCTGGACGTCAGCAGCGAGAGCGACTGGGCGGAGCTGGCCGCGGAGTTGAAGGAGTCGTACGGCGAGGTCCACGGCCTGGTCAACAACGCGGGCGTCATCCGGCGCGAGCGGCTCGGCGAGGTGCGGCCGGAGGACTTCGCGCAGGTCCAGGCGGTGAACACCACCGGGCCGCTGCTGGGCATCCAGTACCTCGCCCCGCTGATGCCGCCCGGCTCGTCGATCGTCAACGTCGGCTCGTCCGCAGCGCTCACCGGCTACTACCCGGTGGCGTACACGGCCAGCAAGTGGGCGCTGCGCGGGGTGTCGAAGATCGCGGCGATGGAGCTGGGGCCGCGGGGCATCCGCGTGAACACCGTCCACCCCGGCTACATCGAGACCGAGATGACGGCCGCCGCGACCCCCGCGTTCGTCGAGGCGACGGTCCGGGAGACGCCGCTCGGCCGCAGCGGCACGGTCGAGGACATCGTCCCGCTCGTGCTGTTCCTGCTGTCCGACGAGTCGTCCTTCATCACCGGCGCGGAGATCCCCGTGGACGGCGGCCTCACCGCACACGGCGGCGTCAAGTCGATCTCGGACGCGGTGCGGGAAGGCTGAGGGGCCCGGAGCCGTGCGGCCCGCCGGTCCCCCGCGCCGGCGGCCCGCACGGGCTCCGGGGGCAGGAGGGAGCACCGGCCGTCCCCCACCGAACCGCCGGGTCTCCCCCGCCGTGGCCGCCGGAGCGACGATGTGCTGGAGTACATCCGAGAACGTCCCTGTTGCTCGTATGAAGTCTGGGACAGTGCGGGACGTCGCCGGTATGGGTACAACTGCGTACGCGGCGGACGAGCGGAGATGGAACGTGCTGGGCAATGTGTACGAACGCGGGCTGTCGGTGGCCGTCGCGGCACTCCACGAACGTGATCCCGAGCGGCTGTGGCCCCTGGTGGCGTCCGCCCTGCCGGAGCTGTGCGGTGGCGAGAACCTGATCTACAAGCTGGACGACTGGAACGAGGCCGAGGGCACGGTCGGCATTCCGTCCGAGGTCGCCGCCGCGTTCGCACGGCTCGGCGACGAGGACCTGGCCCTTCTGCGCGCCGGCTATCCCTTCGCCCGCCATTACGCGGCCGGCCCCGACCGAGCGCCGCTCACGGCGCGCCGCAGGGCCGGACGCGCGTGGTCCTCGAGCCCGACCGCGCGGCTGATCGGCGAGGTGATGGGCGCGGACCACGTACTGGCGATTCCGCTGCCGCGGACGACGGCCCCGATAACCGGCTGCATGATCTACCGCTCCGGCAGGGACTTCACCGACGACCACGTCCGCGCGGCCCAGAAGCTGCAGCCGCTGTTGGCGGCGGTCGAGCAGCAGCGGCAGCTCCTGGAGCGCCTGCGGCGCTCGGCCGAACCGTCCGTCGATCCGGCCGCGGACTGCGCCCTCACCCCGCGCGAGCTGTCCGTCCTGCTCCTGCTCACGGACGCCCTGACGGCAGCGGCCATCGGCCGTAGGCTCGGTATCTCGGACCGCACGGTCCACAAGCACGTCGAGAACATCTACCGCAAACTGGGCACCCGAGACCGCATCAGCACGGTCCTGCGCGCACAGCGGCTCGGCCTGGTCCCGACACCGTCCGCGACCGCTCGGAGTCAGCCGTGAAGCCGAACCGCTCCATCCCCGCGGCGACCGTCATCCCCGTCCTGATCTACCCCGATGTGCGCGCGGCGGTCGACTGGCTGGGCGCGGCCTTCGGGTTCGTGGAGCGGGTGCGGATCGGCGAGGACCACCGCGCCCAACTCGCCTTCGGGGACGGGGCAGTGATCGTCGGGGACGTCCGCAAGGAGCGCCGTCCGCCGCGCCCCGGCGAGGTCACGCACTCGGTGACGGTGCGCGTGCCGGACGCCCGGGCCCACTGCGAGCGGGCCCGGGAGCACGGCGCCCGCATCCTCATGGAACCGATCGACTTCGAGTACGGCGAGCGCCAGTACACCGCCGAGGACCTGGCCGGCCACCAGTGGACGTTCTCCGAGACGCTCGCGGACGTCGCGCCGGAGGAGTGGGGCGGCACCTCGGTGTCCTGAGCCGCACGGTCAGCTCGCCCCGTCGGCCTGGAAGCGGCGCACCTGGTCCGCCTCGCGCCGGAGCGCCCATGCGTCCGCGACCGGGCCCATGTGGCCGAGCTTGTCGGGGTTGATCACCGAGCGGATCGTCTGGACGCGTCCGTCGAGGATGTCGAGCACCATGGCGCTCACGACCTTGCCGTCCCGGTCGCGGAAGACCGCGCCCGGCTGGCCGTTGACCTGGTGCGGTTCCAGTACGACACCGATCGTGACGATCTGCGGTGCGAACTCGGCGAGTACCCGGGCCACCTTCTCGGAGCCGATAACGGCGTTCGCCAGCTGCGGGGCCTTGCCGCCGCCGTCGCCCGCCATGTGGACGTCGGCCGCGAGGAGTTCCCGCAGCGCGTCGACGTCTCCTTCCCGGAAGGCGTCGAAGAACCGCCCGGCCAGTTCCTCGCGCTCCTTGCGGTCGGCCTCGAACCGGGGCCGGCCCGCGTCCATGTGCCGGCGCGCCCGTACGGCGAGCTGGCGGCAGGCCGCCTCCGAGCGCCCCACGGCCGATGCGATGTCCGGGAAGCCGAACCCGAAGACCTCCCGCAGCACGAACACCGCACGCTCCAGCGGGGTCAGCCGCTCCAGCAGCAACAGGGCCGCCATCGACAGCGAGTCGGACAGCTCCGCCGAGCGCTCCGGGTCCTCGTAGGGGTCGGCCAGCAGCGGCTCGGGGAACCACGGGCCGACGTACTGCTCCCGCCGGACGCGGGCCGAGCGCAGGACGTCGACCGAGATCCGGGTGACCACCGCCGAGAGATAGGCCTTGGTCGAGGCGGGCCGGGTCGGGGTGGTCTCCCAGCGCAGCCAGGCCTCCTGGAGCGCGTCCTCCGCCTCGCTGACGCTGCCGAGGATGCGGTAGGCGATCGCGAACAGCAGCGGCCTCAGCTCCTCGAACTCCTCCGTGCGACTCACGCCAGCTCCTCCTTGAAGCCCTGGCGCCACGACGGGTAACGCAGCTGCCAGCCGAGCTCACGCTTGGCCTTGGCGTTGGAGAAGCCACGCCCCTCGGTCATCATGATCACCGCCTGGTCCCCGGCGAGCAGCCGGGCCAGCCACTTGGGCACCCGCATCGGCGGCTTGGCCCCCGCGCACGCGGCGAGGTACGGCAGCCAGTCGTTGGCCGGGGCCGGTTCGTCGTCGACGATGTTGAACACGCCGGTGGCCTTCTGCTCCACGGCCAGGACGGTGGCGCTCGCCGCGTCGTCGAGATGGATCCAGGAGCTGTACCCGGCGGCGCTCCCCACCAGCGGGTACTGCCGCTTGCGCACCAGCACGACCTGGTCGTCGATGGCGCCCGGCCCGTAGAACGCGCCGTAGCGCAGCACCGCCCCGCCCGCCTCGAGGACTGTGTCCTCGACGTGCCGCATCGCCTCCATGCCCGCCTGCGCGGCCGTTCCCTCCAGGAGGTC
The DNA here is from genome assembly GCF_040644055.1 of Streptomyces sp. NPDC047043. Lineage (NCBI taxonomy): Bacteria > Bacillati > Actinomycetota > Actinomycetes > Kitasatosporales > Streptomycetaceae > Streptomyces > Streptomyces sp. NPDC047043. The sequence continues at coordinate 225,554 of NZ_JBEYVO010000010.1, read as the reverse complement.
CAGCGGGTCCTCCTCGGTCTTCACCCAGCCGCCCCGGCGGATGCCGTTCCAGCTGGCGTAGCCCTGCGCGACGACATGGGAGACGCCGGTCGCCTCGGCGGCGGCCAGCAAGTGGTCCGTCCCTTCGGTGCGCAGCCGGTTGGTCTTCGCGAACCAGCGGTCCGGGTGCTTCAGATCGGGTTTGCCCGCGTGCGCCATGGAGATCGCGGTCATCTGGTGCACGATCGCGTCCGGCCGGGCCTGGGCGACCGCCTCGCCGACCGAGACCGCGTCCAGCCCGTCCATCACGACCCCGTCCGCGCCCAGTCGCCCCAGCAGACCCAGCTTGGTCGCGCTCGTCGTCGTAGCCGTCACCTGGTGGCCCCGGGCCACGAGCTGCGGCACCAGTCGCCGCCCGAGAACTCCGGACCCGCCTGCCACGAACACCCGCACAACGATCACCTTCCCGCTTCCCGAATTGCCTCTCGGTGCAGAGACGAGACAGACCCGGACGTCTGTGACATCGGGAGCGGTCGGGAGCGGGAGCGAGCGATCCTCAGACCGCCCCAGGCCCCGCCCCGCCCTTGAGCCGTTCCAGGTCGGAGGGGCGGACCTGGATGGCGAACACCGCGACCAGGGCGGCGACGGCGGTGAAGATGGCAGCCATGACGAACGCGGCGGAGATTCCGGCGGTCAGGATCTCGTCGGACCAGGGGGACGGCAGCTGTCCCGTGCGGCGGAAGTGCAGGCGTTCGGCGGGGGTCGCCTGGGCGAGGAAGCGCGGGATCTGTTTGTCCGCCTCGTTGCTGCTGGCCGTGCCGAACATGGTGACCAGGATGGACAACCCGAGCGAACCGCCCACCTGCTGAGTGGCGTTGAGGAGCCCGGAGGCCGCGCCGGTCTCCTCGACGGAGACGTTCGACAGCGCCATGAGGGTGAGCGAGACGAACTCCATGCCCATGCCCAGGCTGAAGACGAGGATCGGGCCGAGAATGCTGCCCGCATAGGTGGAGTGGACGTCGGTCAGGGTCAGCCAGGCCAGGCCGGCCGCCGCGAGGATCGCCCCCACCACCATGAACGGCTTGGGGCCGAAGGTGGGCAGGAACCGCGAGGCCAGCCCGGCACCCAGGGCGATGACCGCACTGACCGGGAGGAAGGCGAACCCGGTGGCCAGTGGGCTGAAGCCGAGCACGTTCTGCACGAAGAGCGTGAGGAAGAAGAACATGCCGAAGATCGCGGCGGCGAGGCTGAGCATGATGCCGTAGGTGCCGGCGCGGTTGCGGTCGGCGAACATGTGCAGCGGTGTGATCGGCTGGCTGGAACGCCGCTCGATCAGGATGAACGCCGTGAGGACGACGACGGCCGCACCGAACGAAGCCAGCGTGAGCGCGTCCCGCCAGCCGTCCTGCGCCGCTCTGATGAAGCCGTACACCAGCAGCACCATGCCCACGGTGGAGGTCAGCGCGCCGGCGAGGTCGAAGTGGCCCGGGTGGCGTTCGGACTCCTTGATCCAGCGGGGCGTGGCGAGGGCGATGAGCACCGCGATGGGGACGTTCACGAAGAGCACCCAGCGCCAGTTCAGCCACTCGACGATGACCCCGCCCGCGAGCAGCCCGATGGCGCCGCCGCCCGCCGAGACCCCGGCGAAGACCCCGAAGGCGCGGTTGCGTTCCGGACCCTCGCGGAAGGTCGTGCTGATCAGGGCGAGGGCCGTCGGGGACGCGATGGCGCCGCCGACGCCCTGCAGTGCGCGTGCGGCGAGGAGCTGGCCGGAGTTCTGCGCCAGCCCGCCCAGCAGGGAGGCCAGCGCGAACAGCAGCACGCCGAAGATGAACACGCGCCGCCTGCCGAGGATGTCCCCGGTGCGGCCGCCGAGCAGCAGCAGACCGCCGAAGGTCAGCGTGTACGCGTTGACCACCCAGGACAGGCTGGTGGTGGAGAAGTCCAGCGCGGTCTGGATGTGCGGCAGCGCGATGTTCACGATGGTGATGTCGAGGACCACCATCAACTGGCAGGAAGCGATGACCAGCAGCGCCATGCCGCTTCCGCCGCCGCCCGGTTCCCGGGTGGTGGCCTGTGATGCGGAGGCCGGCTGCGGGCTGCTGCTCATAGGTGTCGCACTCTCGGGGGTTGAGCCCTCACGAGGAGTCAGTGAACGGTGCCGTCCACTGTTCGACCGTACGCTCCTGCCGTAGCCGTCACCACTCGATTGGGGAGACCCGCTCTGCAGGAGCTCTGGAGGGCGTCGAGCAGCCGCGGTGACGCCTGGAGCGCCTCCGCTGCATCAGTTCCACGACGCCTCGGATGCCCGCCGTCTCGGAGCCTCCGCCGGCCTGGCCGGGGCCGCCGTGCTTGAGGGCGGGCAACGGCGAGGCTGCCGCGGCCGCGCGTCGGCAGGTCCGTGGCGTGGGCGGTGTCGCGGTGGGCGAGGACGGTCGCCGCCGGACCGAAGGGCTCCACCTCGTGCGGTGCGGCGGCGTCCGGGTCGGCGGAGACGAGCAGGGGGCCCAGGAAGGCGCCCCGCTCGGGGTCGGCGTCGACGATCCCGAACCTTGTCGGGGTCGCCGTGGACGAAACGGCCGGACTCGAACACGACTCTTCCAAGAGGGGCAACTGACCTCATGGCGAGACCGAAGTCCTTACCGGGTTCGTCAGCGGGTCTTCCGGGTCATGGAGAACTCGTCGGCCTCCGCGAGGTCGAAGTCCCCGTGGTCGCTGCCGAGCCCCTGCGCCACGAGTGCCGCCGCGGCGCTGCCGAGTATGGCCGACTCGCGCGGGGTGCGGTTCAGGCTCACGCCGCGGATGAAGCCTGCGGAGAACGCGTCGCCGCAGCCGGTGGTGTCGACGACCTCGACCTCGAAGGCGGGGACCGTCTCGGTGCCCTCGGCGGTGACCAGGAGCGCGCCGTCGCCGCCGCGGGTGACGGCGACGAGACCGGCCCCGGCGGCGAGGAGCTTCTTCGCGCCGGTCACGAGGTCCTGCTCCTCGCTGAAGCCGAGCACCTGGTCGTCGTTGGGGAGGAGGAAGTCGACGTACGGGAGCAGCGGTTCGATCTGGTCGAAGGTGCCGAGCTCGCCGGGGGCGAGGAGGTCGACGGAGGTGACCACGTCGTGGTCCTTCGCGTACGACAGGATGCGTGCCGCCACGTCCGCGCCGATCAACTCCGGGCCGCCCAGGTGCAGATGGGTGGCCTCGGCGACCGCGTCCCAGGGCACGTCGTCGAGGCCGTAGGTGATGTTGGCGCCGAGGAGGTGGAGGGAGGGGCGGTCGCCGTTGGGGCGGATGGGCAGGACGCTCGCCGAGGTGGAGGTGTCGATACGGCGGACGAGCAACTCGGTGTCGATTCCCGCCCTGTTGAGCAGCTGGACGAGCATGTCGCCGGTCGGATCGGTACCGATGGCGCCGGCGGTGCGGACCCGGGCGCCGAGTTTGGCGAGGGTCAGTGCGGTGCCGCCCGCGGTTCCGGCGGCGGTCATGCGGATGTCGTCCACGAGGGTCGCGCCCTGGCCCTCGGGTATCTCCTCCACCGGCCGTACCAGTACGTCCAGCACGTGCACGCCCATCGTGACGACCTTCATCGCTTTCCCTCCTGCTCGGGTGGTACGGGGTGGGTGGTGCCGTAGTTGCGCGCGATCGCGGCCTCGATGACCGCGAGTTGCTGCTGCTCGTCGAGGACGCGCGGCGGTCCGAGCGCGGCCGCGTGCTGGTAGACGCCGCAGGCCCACTCCAGCAGCAGGGCGTGTTCGACGGCCTTGTCGAGGGTCGGCGCGTGGGTGACCGCGCCGTGGTTGGCCATCAGGGCGGCGCTGCGGCCCTCCAGCGCGGTGAGGACCGATCCGGCGAGTTCGGGGGTGCCGAAGGTGGCGTACGGCGCTACGCGGACGGTGCCGCCGAGGGTGAGCAACTGGTAGTGGATGCAGGGCAGTTCGTCGAGGACGAGGGAGAGCGCGGTGGCCATCGGGGCGTGGGTGTGGACGACGGCCCCGGTGCCGTAGCGGCGGTAGACGCCGAGGTGCAGGTCCAGTTCGGAGGTCGGCTCGAGCTGCCCGGCCACGAGCTTGCCGTCCAGGTCGACCACCGTCACCTGGTCCTCGGTGAGTTCGGCGAGCACCGCTCCGGTCGCGGTGATCGCGACCCGGTCCTCCACGCGCACACTGACGTTCCCGGCCGTGCCGATGAGCAGGCCCTCGGCCCCCAGCCGACGGCAGGCGTCCGCCACGGCGGCCCGCTCCCGCCCGAGCGCCGTGCTTGAGTCGGTCATGTGCGGGACCGTAACCTAAACGTGAAACAAAGTCACGTTCAGGTTCGGAGGTTTTCGTGGGTGAGCCGACCGCGGATATCAGCGGGGCCGCTCCCCTGCGCCGTACGCCCCAACAGGCGCGCAGCAAGGCCCGGTTGGCGCGGGTGCTGGAGGCGGCCGAGCGGGTCCTGGTCGGCGAGGGGGTGGAGGCGCTGACCACGACGCGCGTCGCCGCGGAGGCGAAGGTGTCGGTGGGCTCGCTGTACCAGTACCTGCCGGACCGCGACGCGATCATCGACGCGCTGGCGGCCGGATACTTCGCGAAGCTCGAGGCCGCCATGGACGGCTTCGTCGAGGCCGCGGCGGCGCAGGAGTGGGACGACCCCGTGGGCGTGCTCGTCGACGCGTTCGCCGGGATCTACCGCACCGAACACGGCTTCCGAGCCCTGTGGTTCGGCAGCGGCCTGACCGAACGGACCCGCGCTGCGGACCGCGAGCACAAGCGCCGTATGGCCGACGGAATCCGCCGCGTCCTGATCGCGCTCGGCGTGGCCCGTGACGACGAAGCCCTCGCCCGCGCCTGCCACGCCTCGGTCCTGGCGGCCGACGCGCTCTCCCAGGAGGCGTTCCGGCGGGACGCGGAGGGCGACGCCGAGCTCCTGGACGAGGCCAAGGTCATGCTGCGCGGGTACCTCGCGGCCGTCACCGCGCGATATCAGCCGTTGCGGTAGAGGGCGGTGAGGAGTTCGATCGCCGCGGGGGTGGCGGGGTGCGGGTCGTCGCGCCACCAGGCGAGGCGTACGGCGATGGGCTCGGCGTCGCGGACCGGGCGGTAGACGACGCCGGGCCGCGGGTACTGGTGGGCGGTCGATTCCGCGGTGACTCCGATGGCCCGGCCGCTGGAGATCACGGTGAGCCAGTCGTCGATGTCGTGCGTCTCCTCGGTGACCGGGCGGGCGTCCGGCGGCCACAGTGCGGCGGTGGTGGTGCCGGTGCGGCGGTCGATCAGCAGGGTGCGTCCGGCGAGGTCGGTGAGCCGGACCGAGCGGCGCCGGGCCAGGGCGTCGTCGGCGGCCAGGGCGCACAGTCGGCGTTCCAGGCCGACGATGGCGCAGTCGAAGCGCCGGTCCTCGCCCAGCGGTCTGCGCACCACCGCGAGGTCGCAGGCGCCGTCCGCCAGTCCGGCGGTGGCGGAGTTGACCCGGACCAGGTGCAGGTCCGTGCCGGGGTGGGCCTGGGCCCAGCGGCGCTGGAAGGCGGGTGTGTGGCGGCCCAGTGCCGACCAGGCGTAGCCGATGCGCAGACTGGTGTGGCCCGAGGTGGCCGTCTGGACCAGGTCGTCGACCTCGCCGAGCACCCGCCGGGCCTGCGCCACCACCCGCAGCCCCGTCGCGGTCGGCGTCACCGCGCGGGAGGTGCGGCGCAACAGCCGTACGCCCAGGGTCCGTTCGAGCGAGGCGAGCGTGCGGGACACGGCCGCCTGGGAGACGCCGAGCACCATGGCCGCGTCGGTGAAGGTGCCCTCGTCGACGATGGCGACGAGACAGCGCAGCTGCCGGAGTTCCACGTCCATGACACGAGCATCCATGGCACCAGCATCCATGACTCAAGCGTATGGATCGACTGGGCCACGCATTTTGTGCAAGTCATCTTCCGGAGCACGATCGGGGCATGGCCCCCGCATCTGTCTCAGCGTCTGCGCAGGGCGCAGTTCCCGAAAGCCCGAGTACCGGCCCGGCGCGGCGGCTCGCCGGCGTGGTCACGATGGTCGGCAGTGGTCTGTCCAACCAGACCGGTGCCGCGATCGGCTCGCTCGCCTTCCCGGTGCTCGGCCCGGTCGGTGTCGTCGCGGTCCGGCAGTACGTCGCCGCGGTCGTCCTGCTGGCCGTCGGACGGCCCCGGCTCCGCGCCTTCACCTGGCGTCAGTGGCAGCCGGTCCTGCTGCTGGCCCTGGTGTTCGGCACGATGAACCTGTCCCTGTACAGCGCCATCGACCGCATCGGCCTCGGGCTCGCGGTCACCCTGGAGTTCCTCGGCCCGCTCGCCGTCGCACTGGCCGCCACCCGCAACCGCGTGGACGCCTGCTGTGCCGTGGTCGCCGCGGCGGGCGTCGTGACGCTGATGCGCCCGCAGCCGTCCGCCGACTACCTCGGCATGGGCCTCGGTCTGCTCGCCGCCGGCTGCTGGGCGTCGTACATCCTGCTCAACCGCAGCGTCGGCCGCCGCGTCCCCGGCGCGCAGGGGTCCGCGGCGGCCGCCGGTCTCTCCGCCCTGATGTTCCTGCCCGTCGGCATCGCCGTGGTCCTGCGGCATCCGCCGACCGCGGCGGCGGTGGGCTGCGCCGTCGCGGCCGGGGTGCTCTCCTCCGCGGTGCCGTATCTCGCGGACCTGTTCACACTGCGCCGGGTGCCGGCCCAGGCGTTCGGCCTGTTCATGAGCGTCAACCCCGTGCTCGCCGCCGTCGTGGGCCGGGTCGGCCTCGGCCAGAACCTGGGCCGGCCGGAGTGGGCGGGCATCGGTGCCATCGTCGTCGCCAACTGCCTGAGCATGCTCGCGCGGCGGGGCTGACCGCCTGGGGGTGGCCCTCCCGGCAGATGCCCCTGGAGCAAGCCGATGGGACGGCCCCAGCGGCCCCTCGACGCCCCCGTCGAGCAGGCTGCGGCCGAAGCGGGCCGCGACACGGGCCGATCGCGCGCCCCATGCAGGTGGAGCCGGTGACGCTGACGAGCGCGGCGCGCCCACCTCGCCGGCGGCCTGGGGCCAGGAACCGGTCGCAGGCCAGGACCACGGCGGAGTTCCAGGACCACACGGCGGCCACGCGGCCGATGCAACCGAGCCGTTCGGCGTCGCCCCTGTGCGCGCAAGGCGCGTTCGTTGCCCTCGCGCGAGCCGAAGTGCCCTTTCGATCCGGGGAGTTCGCACCACGGGGCCTCGGGAGGACACACGAAGTGGGTCTCGCCGGTCACACCACATGAGCTTCGGCGGTCACACCACGTGAGCCTCGGCGGTCACACCACGTGGGCTTCGGGACGGATCCCGGCTCCGGCCCGGAAGCGGTCGGCGCTGAGCGGGGTGATGTCGGCGAACGGCTCGCGCTCCAGGTGCAGGTCGCGCAGGATCTCGCCGACAGCGGGACCCTGCAGGAAGCCGTGGCCGGAAAAGCCGGTGGCGTACAGGAAGTTGACCAGGTCGCCGGAGCGTCCGATGAGGGCGTTGTGGTCGGGGGTGACCTCGTAGAGGCCGGCCCAGCCGCCGACGGTCTTCATGTCGGCCAGTTCGGGGGCCCGTTGCCGTACGGCGTCCTGGAACAGCTCCAGCCACTCCGGGGTCCAGGTGGTGTCGAAGCCGTCCGGTTGGCGCGGGTCGGCAAGGCCGAACAGCAGACCGTCGTCGCTGTTGTGGAAGTAGGCCGAGGAGGTGAAGTCGATGGTGAAGGGGATGCGGGGCGCCGGGGGCGACAGCGGTTCGGTGAAGGCCAGTTGGCGGCGGACCGGCCGGACCGGGAGGTGGACGCCGGCCATGTCGCCGATCTGGGCCGACCAGGCGCCCGCCGTACAGATGACGGTGGCGCAGTCGATGCGGCCGCGGTCGGTGTGCACGGCGGTGACCTTGTCTCCGGCCGTGTCGATGCCGGTCACGGTGGTGTGCGTGGCGAAGGTGACGCCGGCCCGGGTGGCGGCGTCGGCGTATCCGTGGACGACGAGTCCGGGGCGGGCGTGGCCGTCGGTGGGCGAGTACGTGGCGGCCACGAGTCCGTCGGTGGTGACGTAGGGGCACAGCTCACGGGCCTCGTCCGGGGTGATCATGCGGGTGGGGACGCCGAGGGCGTTCTGGGTCTCGACGCTGGCCTCGAAGTCGGCGGCCTGCCGGTCGGTGGTGAGCAGGAAGAGGTAGCCGACGCTGTCGAGCCGGATGTCGGCGCCGGGGCGGTCGGGGAAGTCCCGGTAGGCGCGCAGGCTTCGGCTGCCCAGTTCGATGTTGAGCGGGTCGGAGAACTGGGCGCGGACGCCGCCGATCGGCTTGCCCGAGCTGCCGCAGGCCAGCTCGCCGCGCTCGACCACGACGACGTCGGTGACCCCGGCCTCGGCGAGGTGGAACGCGGCACTGGCACCCATCACACCACCGCCGATGATCACGACTTCGGCGGTCTGCGGAACGGAGCGGAAGGTGGATGAGGAGGACAACGGACCGTCCCTTCCGGAGGCCGCCCCGGGGCCGAGGGCTTCGGGTCGGCGGGTGCGGCTTGGGCCGTCAGTAGGTGGCTGGACGCTGATCAGCTTTCTGCCCGCCATCGTGGCTCACCCAACCGTTGACGTCCATGAACCGGGTGGATCAGGCGCTCGGCCTGCACCGGATGTGCAGCACGGGGTGACCGACACCGCGGTCACGCTCGTGCCGGTCGAGACGGGCTTCGGCGTCAGCAGCGTGACGGACCTGCCACGCTGGTCGACGTGCTGCGGACGGTGCTTCTGGTCCTTGTGGGCAGGCCTGACCGGTCCGCATCGTGGGGAGGACCCGGTCGGACATGATCGGCCGGCAAGGAGGGGTTCCAGCTGTGATCACCGTTCTGGAGGGAGCGCCGCCCATGGAGGCGGCGATCGGCGCCCTGCGCTCGAGCCTGCTCGGCGGGCTCGATCCGGAGGCCGGTCCGCCGCGCTCGGTCGTCCCGGTGCCACGTGGGCAGTTGCTGGTCATGCCGGCCCAGTGGGGCTCGTACGTCGGGGTCAAGGTGGTGAGCGCCGCGCCGGACAACCCGGCCCGGGGGCTGCCCCGGATCCAGGGCAACTACCTGCTGCTGGACGGCGAGACGCTCGCCCCGCTGGCCCTGCTCGACGGGATCGCCCTCACGAATGTGCGCACCGCGGCGGTTTCGGCGGTGGCCGCCGACGCGCTGGCCACGCCGGACGCGAGCCGGCTGGTGCTGTTCGGGACGGGGCCACAGGCGCGGTCGCATCTGGAGGCCCTGCGGTGCGTCCGACCGGTGCGGGACGTCGTGGTCGTCGGCCGGGACGCCGTGCGGACCCGTGCGTTCGCGGAGGAGACCGGGGCGCGGGTCGGCACCGCGGACGACGTGGCGCACGCGGACCTCGTCGCCTGCTGCACCACGGCGCGCACACCCGTGTTCGACGGCTCGCTGCTGCCCGCGCACGCGACCGTGGTGGCCGTCGGTTCGCACGAGCCGGAGGCCCGGGAGGTCGACGAGACGGCGGTCGGTCGTTCGACGGTGGTGGTGGAGGCGGCTTCGGCGGCGCTGCGGGAGGCCGGTGACATCGTTCAGGCGGTCGAGGCGGGGGCTGTCGATCCCGGGGCGTTGGTGGGTCTCGCCGATCTCGTGCGCGGCAAGGCCCAACTCGCGCCGGACAGGCCGCGGTTGTTCAAGAGCGTGGGCATGGCCTGGGAGGACCTGGTGGTGGCCGCGGCACACTTCGAGGCGGCGCGGGCATGACGGTGACACTCCAGGGTGCCGGCGGTGTGCGGCGCAGTACTCGGTCGATGCGTCGAACTTCCGGCGGGTCCCGCCGGCGGTGGTGTTCCCGCGGCAACGGCGGCACATTCTCCTCCCGCTACCTCAACGGGCTGCCGGTACGTCCCTACAAGGCGTAGATCTGCCCGGTCTGGGCGCCCTCCACGGATCGCACGTACGCCTGGGTCACGTCGGCGAGATCCACCGGCGGCATCCCCGGGAAGTAGTCGCCGTACTCGGCGAGGCTCTCGGTGAAGACCGTCGGGCTGACCGCGTTGATGCGCTGCGGGGCGATCTCGATGGCGGCGGCGCGCACGAACGCCTCCAGCGCGCCGTTGGCCATGGAGGCCGCGCTGCCGGTGGGGATCGGCTCGCGGGCGAGCACGCCGGTGATCAGGGTGAAGGAGCCGCGCTCGGCGATGCGCGGGACGCCCTGGCGCACCAGGTCGATCTGGCTGAGCACCTTGCCGTGGAAGGCGGCCAGATAGTCCTCGGGGGTCATCTCGGTGACCGGCTTGTACGGCACGTGCCCGGCCGCGCCGACCACCGCGTCCACCCGGCCGGCGCGGTCGTACAGCTCGGTGACCTGCGCCGGGTCGGTGATGTCGTAACGCAGATCGCCGCCGCTGCGGCCCACGGTGAGGACCTCGTGGCCGCGGGTGTCCAGTGCCTTGTGGAGAGCCGCGCCGAGCGTGCCGGTGGCGCCGATGAGCAGAATCTTCATGACTGCGACGGTAGGTCCGGCCCCCGGCGGGAGGGAAATACCTTCCGGTGAGCACTTATGCTTCATGGTTATGAATGTGGAGCTACGGCATCTGCGGGCACTCGCGGCGATCGGCGACGAGGGCTCCATCACCGGTGCCGCGGCCGTGCTCCACATCAGCCAGCCCGCCCTCTCGCGCACCCTGGAGCAGCTGGAGAGCAGGGTCGGCGTGCGGCTGGTGGACCGCACCACCCGCACCCTGTCCCTCACCGACGCCGGTCAACGACTGTATGAACGCGCCCACTTGATCCTCCATCAGCTCGACGACGCGCTGACGGAGGCCGCCGCGGGAGTGCGGCCGCTGCGGATCGGTTTCGCCTGGGCGGCGCTCGGCGACCTCACCGTGCCGCTGCTGCGCACCTGGCGCGAGGAGCATCCCGGGACCCCGGTGCAGGTGCACCGCCGTGACGATCCGGAGGCGGCGCTGCGGCGCGGGGAGATCGACGCGGCGCTCCTGCGCACCGAGCCCGCTCCCGGCGCCGCCCTCGAGGTGCGGCCGCTGTACCGGGAGCGGCGCATGGCCGCCGTACCCGACGGTGATCCGCTGGCCGGGCGCCCGGCGGTGCGGCTGACGGATCTCGCCGACCGTTCGGTGGTGCTGTGTGCGACGGCCGCCACCACCGCCGATCTCTGGCCCGAGGGGCGGCGCCCCCGCACGTTCGAGGTGGCCAACGTCGACGAATGGCTCACCGTGATCGCCACGGGAGAGGCGGTCGGCGTCACCGCGGAGGCCACCGAGCAGAGCCATCCGCACGCGGGCGTGCGCTATCTGCCCCTGGCGGACGTGCCGCCCGTGACGGTCCGCATGGCCTGGCCGAGCACTCCCACCCACCCGGCCACGCTCGCCTTTCTTCGTCATCTGCAGGCCATGACGGGTGGGCCGGTGGACGCCTCGGCCCCACGGTCCTGACCCAGCCCCGTCAGGAGGTCGTCAGCCGGCCACGCCCATGCGCTGCGTCCCGACGACCGACAGCAGGCGCAGTGCCTCCTCGGACGGTGAGCCGGGGGCGGCCGTGTAGATGACGACGCGCTGGTCGCGGTCGACGATGTCGAGGACGTCGCAGTTGACGGTGACCGGGCCGACGACGGGGTGGTCGAAGGTCTTGCAGAGGGTGGGCGCGGCGGTCACGTCGTGGGCGGCCCACAACCGGGCGAACTCCTCGCTGCCGGCGCGGAGTTCCTCGACCAGCGCGGTCACCTCGGGGTCGTCGGGGTAGCGGGCCGCGGTGGCGCGCAGGTGCTGGACCGAGGATCGGGCGAACTCCTCCGCGTCCGAGACGCCGTACAGCCGACCGCCCTCCCGGTGCGGCCCGAGGAAGGCGCGCCGCACGAGGTTGCGGTCGCGGCGGGACAGGGCGGAGAAGTCCTCCATGAGGGCGGCGGCCAGGTCGTTCCAGGCGATGACCTCGTGGCTCGCCGAGAGCACGATCGCCGCGGCCTGCGGCAGCCGGTGCAGGAGGTCGACGATGCTCTGCCGGACCTCCCGCGAGGGTCCCGGCGGCGGCCCCTGCGGTGTGCCCGCGAGGTCGTGCAGGTGGCCGCGTTCGGCGTCCGACAGGCGCAGGGCGCGGGCGAGTTGGGCGAGCACCTCGCGGGAGGGGTGCGGGGCACGCGCCTGTTCCAGACGGGTGTAGTACTCGGTCGAGATGTACGCCAGCTGTGCCACCTCCTCGCGCCGCAGCCCGGGGGTGCGGCGCCGCGGCCCGGCGGCCAGCCCCACCTCGGCGGGGGTGATGCGCTCGCGTCGGCTGCGCAGGAAGTCGGCCAGCTCTTGTCGGTCCACCCGTCCAGTGTGCGCGGATGCCGTGGGCGTAGCCAGGTACCGCCGATGCCTGGATGAGGAGTGCGGGCGGACGCAGGCTCGATGCCATGAACGACACATCGATCACGTCCACCACGTCCCCCGGTCTGCTTGCCGGCAAGGTCGCCTTCGTCACGGGTGCCGGTCGCGGCATCGGCGCCGCCGCGGCGCGGCTGTTCGCCCGCGAGGGTGCCCGGGTGCTGCTCGCGGCCCGTACGGAGGCCCAGCTCAAGGCGGTGACGGAGGACATACGGGCGGCCGGCGGCACCGCGGAGTACGTGCGCTGCGACCTGGCCGACCCGGCGAGCGTCCGGGCCGCGGTCGACCGGGCCGTGGAGCTGTACGGCCGGCTCGACGTCGCCTTCAACAACGGCGCCACGGCCCAGCAGCCCGGCCCGATGGACCGGCTGCCGGAGGCCGACTTCGACCATGTCCTGGCGGTCAACCTCAAGGGCCCGTGGCTGGCCATGAGCGCCGAGGTCGCCGCGATCCGGGCCACCGCCGGCCGCGGGGCCATCGTCAACAACTCCAGCGTCGGCAGCCTGATGGGCAACCCGTGGCTGCCGGTGTACGGAGCGGCGAAGCGGGCGGTCAACAGCCTTACCGCGTCGGCCGCCGTCACCTACGGTCCGGAGGGCATCCGCGTCAACGCGATCGCGCCCGGCACGACACTCACCGAGATGATCGACCACTGGGAGGCCAACTCCCCGGGCATCATCGACCAGTTGACCGCACAGACCCCGCTGGGCCGGGCCGCCGACCCGCACGAGATCGCCGAGGCCGCCGCCTGGCTCCTGAGCGACCGCGCCTCCTACGTGACCGGTGTGGTCCTCAGCGTCGACGGCGGCAGCCGGGCCTGAGCCGCGCATCCGGGCCGTACGTCAGGATCGTCCCGTCAGTGCACCGCCGAGCTCAACGCCGCCTCGAAGGTGGGGTGTTCGAAGGTGAAGCCCGATTCCAGGAGGCGTCCGGGCACCACCCGCTGGCTCATCAGGATGCCGTCGGCGAACTCGCCGAGCACGAGGCGCAGGGCGAGGCCGGGGACGGGCAGGATCGTGGGGCGGTGCAGGGTCCTGCCGATGGTGGCGGTGATGTCCCGGTTGGTCGCGGGGTGCGGTGCGGTCACGTTGACCGGGCCGTTGACCGAGTCCGTGTCGATCAGGTGCCGCAGGGCGCGGACCGTGTCGGGCAGGGAGATGTAGCTCCAGTACTGGCGGCCGCTGCCCAGCCGCCCGCCGAGTCCGGCGCGCGCCAGCGGCAGCAGGCGGCCCATCGCGCCGCCCCGGGGGGACACGACGATCCCGAAACGGGTGGTGACGACCCGGGTGCCGGCCGCCCGGGCGCCCTCGGCGGCGGCTTCCCAGTCCTGGCACACCCCGGCCAGGAAGTCGTCACCGGGGGCGGCCGACTCGTCGACCAGGGCCTCGCCCGTCTCGCCGTAGTAGCCGACCGCGGATCCCGACACGAACACCGGCGGCGGCTTCTCGCAGCCGCCGATCGCCGTGGCCAGGGCGGTCGTGCCGCGCACCCGGCTGTCGTGGATCTCCCGCTTGTACTCGGCGGTCCAGCGGCGGTCGCCGACCCCGGCGCCGGCCAGCCCGACCACCGCGTCCGCGCCGTCGAGCACCGCCGGGTCCACCGCGCCGGACTGTGGGTCCCACCGCGCCTCGTGGCTGCCGTCGGGCCGGGTCTGCGGCTCCCGCCGGACGAGTCGGGTCACCCGGTGACCGTCGGCCAGCAGCGACGCGGACAGCGCACCGCCGATCAATCCTGAGGAACCACTGATGACGACGTGCATGGGAACCGGCCTCGATCCGGGCGTGAGCGACCATCCGACGTGCTTGAGAATTCAAACACAAAGTCACTGTAACCCACCGCCCATACGTCGGCGGGGCCAGGACTCCCCCGTGGTCCTGGCCCCGCCCGGTCCGCTCACCTGCGCTGATCACAAGGATGCGCGGACGGTCACCGCTGTGTCGTTGGCGGACGGTGCACAGCTACTTGGCTGAGAGTCCACTGCTGGCACGTGCACGGTGTTCGCTCGGCGGGACGCCGTAGGCCGGGCGGAAAGGCCCGGGTGAACTCGGCGGCGCGGGGGAAGCCCCAACGCGCGGCGACGACATGGATCGGCGTCGCGCCCAGCGCCGGATCGGCGTCGCTGTTCGGGATGACATGTGCGGGCGCGGTGGTTGCACGAAGCACATCCAGTGCAGCGAGAGGGAGCCGGCATGACCGTCCAGGACGTCGACCGCGCGAGCTTCGTACAGGAATGGCAGGAGTGGCACCGGCAGAAGGAAGCGGTGCTGTCCGATCCGCACGGGTTCCTCGCGATCACCAGCCTGCGCTGGCTGACCGAGCGGCCGACCCGCTTCGAGGACGCCCCGGGAGCCTGGTCGAGCACCGCCGACGGGGTGGTGGTCGAGCTGGACGAAGGCGAGGAGATCACCCTCGACGACCAACCGGTGCGCGGCCGCCACGACTTCGGTGTCCTCGCCGAACGCAGCAGTGTGTACGTCGGCTGGGGCGACGCGGTGATCGAGGTCGCCAAGCGCGGCGGCAACGACATCGTGCGGCCCCGCCACCCCGGCAACCCGCTGCGCACGGCCTTCACCCGCACCCCGGCCTACGAGCCCGACCCGCGCTGGGTCCGCCCCGGCCGGTTCCTGCCCTTCGACTCCCCGCGCGCGGTGACCGTGGGCGCCGCCGTCGAGGGCCTGGAGCACGTCTACGACTCCCCCGGCCGGGTCGAGTTCGAACTGGACGGTGAGCACTACCGCCTCACCGCGTTCAACGGCCGGACGCCCGGCGCCCTGATGGTGCTGTTCACCGACAAGACCTCGGGCGTGACCACGTACGCGGCGAACCGCTCCCTGCAGATCGCCGCCCCCGACACCGAGGGCCGGGTGACCATCGACTTCAACCGCGCCGCCAACCTGCCCTGCGCCTACACGGACCTGGCGACCTGCCCCCTGCCGCCGACGGAGAACCGGCTGCCGGTGGCCATCGAGACGGGCGAGAAGATCCCCCTGGAGCGCGGCGGCCGGGCCTGAGGAGGTTGCCTTACGGCACCGCCGCCCCGCCCGCTCACTGCGCCAGGAAGTCGCCCAGTGCGGTGAGCAGCCGGTCGACGTCCTCCGAGCTGTTGTAGGGCGCGAGGCCGATACGCAGGCCGCCGGTGTCGCCGAGGCCGAGGCGGCGGGAGGCCTCGATGGCGTAGAAGGAGCCGGACGGCGCGTGGACCTTGCGTTCCGCGAGGTAGGCGTAGGCGTCGGTCGTGCTGTGGTTCTCGAAGGTCAGCAGCAGGGTCGGCGTGCGGTCGGCCGCCCTGGAGTGGACCACGACGCCCGGGAGTGCGGAGATCCCCTTGTCGAGCTGTGTGCGCAGCGTCTGTTCGTGCGCTTCGAGTGCCGTGTACGCGGCGAGCAGGCGCTGCCGTCGCGTTCCGGTGGCGCTCGGGTCGAGGCCGGCCAGGAAGTCGACCGCCGCCCTGGTGCCGGCGAGGAACTCGTAGGGCAGGGTGCCCAGTTCGAAGCGCTCGGGGACCACGTCGGTCGAGGGCAGGAGCTTGTCCGGCCGCAGGGTTTCCAGCAACTCCGGCCGGGCGGCCAGGACTCCGTGGTGCGGGCCGAGGAACTTGTACGCCGAGCAGACGAAGAAGTCCGCGCCGAGCTGCTCCAGGGCGACCGGCGAGTGGGCGGTGTAGTGGACGCCGTCGACGAAGGTCAGTGCGCCCATCTCATGGGCCAGTCGGGAGATCTCGGCGATCGCGGGCCGCGTTCCGATCAGGTTGGAGGCGGCGGTGACGGCGACCAGCCGGGTGCGCTCGGAGAGCACCGCGCGGATGTCGTCGACGGTCAACTCCCCCGTCTCCGGGGTGAAGTCGGCCCAGCGCACGGTGGCACCGGCCTGCGCCGCGGCCTGCACCCAGGGGCGGATGTTGGCGTCGTGGTCGAGGCGGGTGACGACCACCTCGTCACCGGGCGACCAGGTCCTGGCGAGGGTGCGGGAGAAGTCGTAGACGAGCTGGGTGGCGCTGCGGCCGAACACGATCCCCGACGGCTGCGCGTCCAGCAGGTCGGCCACGGCCCGACGGGTCTCGGTGACGATCGCCTCGGCGTTGCGCTCGCCCTCCGCCGTGTGGCCCCGGTTCGACAGGGGGTGGGACAGCGCGTCGGCGACGGCCGCGATGACGGGCTGGGGGGTCTGGGTGCCGCCGGGGCCGTCGAAGTGGGCGATTCCGGCTTTCAGGGCGGGGAATTGGGAGCGGAGGGCGGTGATGTCGTACGTCACGGGAAGCTCCTGGGGATGCCGGGCCGGGGCAAAAGATCCTCCGCGATCGCGGGCGGCTCGGCAACCCGGCCTCCCAGCGAAAGATCGACAAAAAATACGTGGCGGCCCGCGACGAGCGCCCGATACGCTCACCCGCGATGACCACTGACTCTGTTGGCAGATTGGGGGTCCCGTCCGCGCAAGGTGAGTGCTGATGCCCACCGAGACCGCGAACGGGGATTCCCGCCTTTCCTTCTGGCTGCGCGTGCGCGAGTTCGCCGTGCCGCCCTCCATGATCGAGACCGCGACCGCCCGCCGCCTCGCCGGTGACTGGGCGGGGGCGTGCGCCGCCGCGGGCATCGACGTCGATCTGAGCGTGCGTGCCGTGGCGCGCGCGTACGGCCGCGACGTCGCGACCCGACTCCGGGCGGATCTACGCCAGTTGGTGCCGGAGCTGCTGCGCTGGCACATGCCGAGGGTCGCTCCGCACGGGCTGCTGCGCCCGGGCCTGACCCTCGCTCTGGCCCGCTACGACACCTCGGGACCGGACGGCGAGCGCACGGTGCAGCTCGTGGTGCGGACCCCGCCGGCCTGGGCCGACGGCGGTCAGCGGATCAGCCTCGCGCTGTGGGACGGCTCCCATGCCGACCACGGCGCCCGCCGTCATCCGCATCCCCATCCCAGCCGGCGCTTCCGCCTCGACCTGCACCGTCATCTGTGGGACGCGCGCAGGACCGATGAGCTGCGGGTCCGGTCCGGGGCGGATCGGCCGACCGCCGGCCGACCCCTCGTGGCGGGCGCGGGGCTGCTGCGGTCGGTGCCGCAGGGACACCGCTGTGCCGTGGAGCGTTGGGCGGCCGAGGCGGGAATTCTGCTACGGGCCGAGGGGCGCCCCAGGTCCGCCGGTGCCGTTCTCGTGCGGCTCGGGGGCCGGCATCGGCTGGCCTTGGAGGCGACCGGGGAGCGCTGCTCGCCCAAGGTGCGGATCGCGGCGGCGCCACCGGACGGCGGCGCGGGCGTGCTCCCCGTCCTGCCCGACGCGGCGACCTGGACACCGCCCGATCTGGAACTGCTCCGCAGCGGTGCGATCGACGCCGAGCGGCTGCACCCGCTGGTCGCCTCCGCTCTCGTACCGGATCACCTGCCGACCGGTCCACCCGGGCCTGAGGACCGGCCGGGACAGCCGCATCTGGTGGAGTGCCGGGGCGCGCGACACCGGATCGCTCTGGTCGAGGGGGTGCTGGCCCCGTTGGACCACGACCCGGCCGAGATCCGGCGGGAGGAACTGCTGGTCGCACTGACCGGCACTCCGCTTCCCTGCCTCCAGGCGATCGACGCGGCGCACCGCCGCCCGGACTGTCTCACCGGTGTCCGCGAACGCCTGGACCACGGCGACGTCGCCGGCGCGCTGGCCGTCGTAGAGGGCCTGCTGGGCCCCGAGGCGGTGCTGCGCGACGGCCCGCTGCGGGACGAACTCGAGGCGGCCGCGCAGCGGCGGATCACCTACGGGCTGTACCGGTCGGGTCTGGTCGGCCCGGGGCCCGACCGCATCCGTCCGGGCCTTCCCCGTCCCCGCAGCCACCGCACGCACCCGCGCCACACGTTCGCCTGACCCGGGGCCTCGCTCCCCTTTTCCTCCCGCGCCTCCGCGTCCGTCCATCGCGCTCGCCACGAACCCAAAGGTGATCACTTATGCCCACAAGCACCCTGTCCGTCCCTGCCCCCACCACCCAACTCGACGTCGCCGACGGCCTGTTGACCCTGCTGCGCGACTCGACCACCGAACCGCGCCCCGACATCCAACTGGAGGCCCTGACGCTCGCCGTGGCCGCCGATCTGCCCGTGCTGCTGTGGGGTGAGCCGGGGATCGGCAAGACCGCGGCACTGACTCAGCTGGCCGCGGCCCTGGACCTGCCGCTGACCACGGTGATCGCCAGTGTGCACGAGCCGTCCGACTTCTCGGGGCTGCCGATCGTCGGGGACGATCCCGCGGAACAGGGCGTCCCGATGGCCCCGCCGGACTGGGCGGTCCGTCTGGTCCGGGCCGGCCGGGGGCTGCTGTTCCTGGACGAACTGTCCACCGCGCCGCCGGCCGTGCAGTCCGCGCTGCTCCGGCTGGTGCTGGAGCGGCGGATCGGCTCCCTCCAACTGCCGCCCGGCGTGAGGATCGTGGCCGCCGCCAACCCGCGGTCCTCGGCGGCCGACGGCTGGGAGCTGAGCCCGCCGCTGGCCAACCGGTTCGTGCACCTGCAGTGGACCCACGACCACGAGGTCGTCGTACGGGGCCTGGGCGGGACCTGGCCGCGGGCGACCCTGCCGCGCCTCACGCCGGAGAAGCTGCCGGAGGCGGTGGACTTCGCCCGCCGCGCGGTGTGCGGGCTGCTCGGCGCCCGTCCCAAGCTCGTGCACCAGCTGCCCAGCAGCGAGACGCGACGAGGCGGTGCCTGGCCGTCGCCCCGCAGCTGGGAGATGGCCCTGTGCCTGATCGCCTTCGCGACCGCGGCCGGCTCCTCCCGGGAGGTGCTCTCGCTGCTGGTCAGGGGCACGGTGGGCGACGGTCCGGGGCTGGAGCTGCTGGCGAGCCTGGACCGGATGGACCTCCCGGACCCCGAGGACGTCCTCGCCGACCCGCTCGGTGCCGAGCTGCCCGAGCGCGGGGATCTGCGCCAGGCCGTGCTCGACGGTGTCGTGGCCGCGGTGCGCCTGCGCCCGGACAAGTCCCGCTGGGACGCGGCATGGACGCTGCTGGTCCGGGCGGTGGAGACCGGCGCCCCCGACCTGGTCGTCGTCCCGGCGACCACCCTCGCGACGCTGCGCCGCGAGGACTGGGACGTACCGGAGTCGATCGAGAAGCTCGCCGGAGTGGTGACCCTGTCCCGGCGGGCGGACCAGGCGGCGGCCCGCGCCGCAACAGCCGCCACGAAGGTGCGCCGATGACGGCCGCCGACGCGCCGGGCACGCTGGACCTGGACAAGCTCTTCGCCGCCCGCCTCCAGGCCGCCCGCGCCCGGCCCTACCTCGCCACCGCCCTGTTCGCCCTGCACACCGTCGAGTCGAACCACGTACCGACGATGGGCGTCGACCGGCACTGGCGCTGCTATGTCTCGCCGGCGTTCGTGGAACGGACTCCCGTCGAGGAGCTCGCGAGCGTATGGGTGCACGAGGTCTCGCACCTGCTCCGCGACCACCACGGCCGCAGCGACCGGGTCGCGCGCGAGCGCGGGCTGACCGGCCCCGGCGAACGGCTGCGGATGAACATCGCCGCTGACTGCGAGATCAACGACGACGCGTTCGGCGAAGGACTCGTCCAGCCCGAAGGCGCCGTCGTGCCGAGGACGTTGCAGCTGCCGGAGGGGCAGCTCATGGAGGACTATCTGCGCCAGTTCCGGCTGGGCCCGCGCACACAGCTGCATGCCTGGCTGGACTGCGGCAGCGGCGCCGACGGACTGGACCGGGAGTGGGAGCTGGGTCCGGACGGCGCCCACGGCCTGAGCAGGCAGGAGCGGGACGCGGTGCGGTTCCGGGTGGCGCAGGGCATCAAGGGCCGTCCGGGCAGCGCCCCGGAGGGATGGCAGCGCTGGGCGGAGGAGGCGTTCCATCCGCCGCAGCCGTGGCGGGAGTTGCTGGGCGCGGCGGTCCGCTCGGCGGCCTCGGCGCCGGGCGCGGGCGAGGACTACACCTACGGCCGGCCCTCGCGGCGCTCGGCCGGACTGCCCGGCGTCGTCCTGCCGAGCCTGCGGCGCAGACCGCCCCGGGTCAGCGTGATCATCGACACCTCCGGGTCGGTCAGCGACGCCGAACTGGGCAGTGCCCTCCTGGAGGTTGCCGCGATCTCCCGAGCCGTGGGCGGACGCCGCGACCTGGTCACCGTGGTCCCGTGCGACGCGGCGGCGAGGATCGCCCACCCGCTGTGCCGTGCCGAGGGCATTCCGCTGGTGGGCGGCGGCGGCACGGATCTGCGCACGGGCTTCGCCAAGGCGCTGCGCACCCGGCCCCGCCCCGATGTCGTCGTGGCCCTGACCGACGGCCAGACCCCCTGGCCGAGCACCCGGCCGCCGTGCCGGACGGTGGTCGGTCTGTTCCCCCGGCGGGACTACGACGAGGGATGGCGCGAGGACGACCCCGACTACGTGCCGGACTCGCCGCCCGCCTGGGCACATGTGGTCCACATCGGGTAGCCGCCCGCGGCCCGGTGACTCCCCGTCAGGAAGCCACGGACAAGTTACGAAGATTCAAACGAAGTGGTAACAGGCGGCAACCGTAGGGAAGTTGCCGTGGTCCACCCCACCATGAAGATCTCTTTTCTGCTGCACAACGCCTACGGGATCGGAGGCACCATCACCACCACCTTCAACCTGGCCCACGCACTGGCCGAACGGCACGAGGTGGAGATCGTCTCCGTGCTACGTCACCGGGAGCGCCCCAACCTCACCCTGGACCCGCGGGTGAGGCTGCGGCCGCTGGTGGACCTCCGGCACGAGAAGGGGCACGCGTTACATCTCAGACCGGCCCGGGTGTTCCCGCGCGCCGAGTACCGGTACGGGCAGTACAGCGAGTTGACCGACCGTCGGATCGGCGAGTGCCTGGCCGCGATCGACGCGGACGCGGTGATAGGCACGCGGCCGGGGCTGAACGTACATCTGGCGCTCCAGGCCCCGCCGCACGTCGCCCGCATCGGGCAGGAGCACCTCACACTGGACAACCACTCGCCCCGGCTGCGCACCGCGCTGCGCCGCGCCTACCGCGGGCTCGACGTCGTCACCACGGTGACGGAGGCGGACGCCGCCGTCTACCGGCGCAAGATGCGGCTGCCCGGCGTACGGGTCCAGGCGCTGCCCAACAGCGTGCCGGATCCGGCGCTGCCGGCCGCGGACGGCACCTCGAAGGTGGTCGTCGCGGCCGGCCGGCTGGTCCCGGTCAAGCGCTACGACCTGCTCATCGAGGCCTTCGCCGCGGTCGCCGCCGAACACCCCGACTGGCGGCTGCGCATCTACGGCAAGGGCGAGGAGCACGACCGGCTGCGGCGGCTCATCGCGGATCTCGGCGTGTGGGACAACGTCTTCCTGATGGGTGCGGCAACACCCATGGAGGCGGAGTGGGTCAAGGGCTCGATCGGTGCGGCCGCCTCCAACTTCGAGCCGTTCGGCATGACGATCGTCGAGGCCATGCGCTGCGGCCTGCCGGTGGTGAGCACCGACTGCCCGCACGGTCCCGGCGAGATCATCGCGGACGGAGTCGACGGCCGGCTGGTGCCCGTCGGGGACCGCGAGGCGCTGGGCGCGGCCCTGCTGGAATTCGTCCGTGACGACGAGCGGCGCCGCCGTACGGGCCGCGCGGCCCTGGAGAACGCCCGCCGGTTCGCTCCCGGTCCGGTGGTCGGGCTGGCCGAACGCCTGATCTCCGAGGCGGTCTCGGCGCGCAGGGCGGGCCACCGGGTCGTCCGCGAACGCGCCCGCGTGCACCGCGTCCTGTACGGCCACGGCTTCGCCGCCCGCGACGCCGCGCACACCGCGGCGGGCAGCGTACGGCGCGCACTGCGGAAGGGGCAGCGGTGAGTACGGAAGCGCGCGTGGGCTGCGCGGTCGACGCGGACGGCCGGATCACCTTCGACGTACCGGCACGGCCCGCCGAGGGCGGGCAGTTGCTGCTACGGCTGCGCCCGAAGAAGGGACAGCCCGAAAACGCCCTGCACGTACTGGACTTGGAACCCGCCGAGGACGGTGGCCGACGCGCCGTCCTGGGCCCGGACGCCGTCCTCGCGGAGGGCCGCTGGGACGTGTACCTGCTTCGTGAGCAGGGGGCCCGGCGGGAGCGGCTGCGCCCGGGCCTGCGCGACCTGCGGGCCCTCGTCGACGGCCACCTCCGTGACCGGCCCGCACCGCTGGCCGTCCGCATCCCCTACGTCACCAAGGACGGCCATCTCGCGGTCCGGGCCTGGCTGCGCCCCGCCCACGCGGAGGCCGACGGCATCGATGTCACCGACCGCTCGATCACGCTGAGCGCACGCCTGCACGGCGCCTCGCTCCGGGACGGGGCGGCGGTGCACCTGCGGCTGCGCGGGAGCGGAGACACCGTACGGACGCCGGCGTCACGGGTCGCAGACGACGGCCGGACCTTCTCCGTCACGATCACCCACGAGGAGTTGGCCGCGGCCACGGGAGCCGGGGGCGGCGTCTGGAACGTCTTCGTCCGACCCGCACCCGAGGCCCCTCTCGTCCGCGTCGCCCGCCTCCTCGACGACGTGGCGGACCGCAAGGAGGTCTTCGTCTATCCGACGGCCACCGTCGGGGGCAGCGTGGTGCGGCCCTACTACACGGTCGACAACGACCTCTCGGTGGAGGTGAGGCAGGCCGATTGAGATGAGGCAGGGGGAACTGGGGGATTTCCGGGCAAGGCGGGGTCAATCGATTTCGCTACAAGTTCCGAAATTATTCGTGATGGCTCGGCCACGCCGCCGCAACACCGCGTTCGTAGCTTCGCTGGCAGCCAATAACGCTGCTTTCTCGCGAAATCCCCCAGGAGCCCCCGAGTGTCCAATCCCTCCAGACGTGGCGCCCTGAAACTGACCGCCGGCCTGGCGCTTCTCGGCGCCTCGGCCCTGACCGGCTGCGGCCGCGGCAGTGAGACCACGGCCGCCCAGACCTCCGCCTCGCCCATCGACAACAGCCCGGCCACCGGAAGCCTCGACGTCTGGGCCGCCCAGGGCGACGCCGACGTCCTGAACAAGGTCATCAAGCCCTTCAAGGCGGCGAACCCCGACCTCACCGTGAAGTTCACGCTGATCCCGAACGCCGAGTACTACACCAAGCTCCAGTCGGCGATCGCGGCGGGCAAGGGACCGGACGTCGCGCAGTTCTTCCCGGAGTCGCAGGCGCAGTTCCTGGACTCCTCGATCCTGCAAGCCGTGCCGGACGGTCTCGTCGACCCGGACAGCTTCTTCAAGAGCCTGTGGGACGCCGGTGTCGCCGGGGACGTCGCCTACACGGTGCCCTGGTACGCGTACACGTACGCGCTGGTCTACCGCTCCGACCTCGCCAGGAAGGCCGGCGTCAAGGCGCCGACGACCTGGGACGAGATGGTGCCGTTCCTCAAGGCGCTCCAGGGCGCGGGCGCCGGGCACGGGCTCGGGGCCGACATCGGCTGGGACATCTTCAACGGCCAGGACGTCGCGATGTACGCCTGGCAGGCGGGCGGCTCGCTGCTCTCGGGCGGCAAGTGGACCCTCGACACACCGGCGATGGTCGACGCGCTGAAGTACAACGCCTCGTTCTTCACCTCCAAGGCAGCCGACACCAGCGGGCCGACCTTCCTGGATGCCCAGCCGTACTTCGTGTCCGGGAAGACGGCCACGATGATCACCGGGCCGTGGGTGATCGGCCAGCTCGACACGACCGCCAAGAAGGACGGCTGGACGGCGTCCCATGTCGCCACCGCACCGCTGCCGGCCGGTTCGTCGAGCAGTGTCTCCTTCTCCGCGGGCGGCAGCTGGGGCGTGCTCGCCGACAGCGGGAACGCGGAGTCGGCCTGGAAGTTCGTCCGCCACCTCGCCGAGCCGAGCACCCAGGTCGCGCAGTACAAGGCGTACAGCTCGCTGCCGGCCGTCGTCTCCGCCTGGGACGACCCGGCCATCAAGGGGCAGCCGCTGCTCGACGCCTTCCTCACCCAGCTCAAGAACACACGGGCGTTCCCGCAGGTGACCACCTGGCAGCAGGTCGCCACCCGGCTGGGCAAGGAGACGGAGGCCGTCGCCAAGGGCACGCAGAGCGCCGCGAAGGCCGCCGCGAGCGTGCAGGCGTACGCCGAGAGTCTCGGCACGGGAGCGAAGTGAGGACCCGCCGGACGGCCGTCGCCTGGCTGTTCCTCGCGCCGTTCACGGTGGTGTTCCTGCTTTTCACGGCGATCCCGACCGTCTCCGCGCTCGGTTTCAGCCTCACCGATCTGCGCGGCGCGGACCTGCGTCATCCGTTCGCGGTGAACTTCACCGGCCTGGACAACTACGTCCGTCTGTTCCAGGACGACAGCTTTCTGCGGGACATCCTCAACACGGCGGTCTTCGTGGTCGTCGGGGTGCCGCTGACCATGGGCGTCGGCTTCGCGCTCGCCCTGGCGCTGAACTCCGGCATCCGGCGGCTGCGCGGCGCCTTCCGCACCGTCTTCTTCGCGCCGGTCGTCACGAACATCGTCGCGGTCGCCCTGATCTGGCGGTACGCCTTCAACCAGAACGGCACCGTCAACAAGGTGCTCGGTGCCGTCGGCCTCGCCGGGCCGAACTGGCTGGACGACACGCACCTGGCCGTGCCCGTGGTGATCGCGCTCGGCGTCTGGCGCAACTTCGGCACCGCGATGGTGCTGTTCCTCGCCGGTCTGCAGGCCATCCCGCAGGACGTGTACGAGGCCGCATCGCTCGACGGGGCCGGAAAATGGCGGCAGTTGAGGCACATCACGCTGCCGATGCTGATGCCGACCACCTTGATGGTCTCCGTCCTGCTGACCGTCTTCTACCTCCAGGTGTTCGACGAGCCGTATCTGCTCACCGACGGCGGCCCGCTCGGCTCCACCGAGTCGGTGGCGCTGTACACCTACCACCAGTTCGGGGTGGGCGAGTTGGGCGTGTCCTCGGCCGCGTCCTTCGTGATGCTCGTCCTCGTCGCCCTGGTGAGTGTCGTCCAGTTCCGACTGCTGAGGCCCCGCTCATGACCGCCGTCGCCGCGCTGCAGAAGGCCGAACCGACCGCCGAGCGGATCGCCGTCCGCCGCCGCTCCGTCTCCCGACCCGCCCTCTACGGCGCCCTGTTGCTGTGCGCGCTGCTCACGCTGCTGCCGTTCGTCTGGGTGCTCAGCGGCTCGCTGCGCAGCCTGGACGAGATCCGCTCCGACCCCGGCGCCTGGCTGCCGCACCACGTGACCCTCGACAACTTCGTCCGGCTGTTCCGGACGCAGGGCTTCGGCCGGTTCCTGGTCAACAGCGTCGTCGTCGCGGTCATGGTGGTCGTCGGCAATGTGGTGGCCGCGTCGGCGGCCGGATACGCCCTCGCCAAGCTGGAGTTCGCGGGCAGGCGGCTGGCGTTCGGCGCGGTCATGGCGGCGATGATGGTGCCGGTCACGTCGGTGTTCATCACCCAGTTCGTCATCACCGTCGACATGGGTCTCGCGGACACCCTGACCGGCATCGCACTGCCCTCGGTGGCACTTCCGCTGTCGGTGTTCATCATGCGTCAGTACGCGCTGTCGATCCCCGACGAGCTGCTGGAGGCGGCCCGGATCGACGGCGCGGGCGAGTTCCGGATCTTCTTCCGGATCTTCCTGCCGCTGGCCGGTCCCGCCGTCGCGACGATCACGATCATGTCGTTCCTGTACTCCTGGAACAACTTCATCTGGCCGCTCATCGTCGCCCAGAGCATGTCGACCTACACCCTCCCGGTGGGCCTCGCCGCCACCAGCCAGGCGGCGGCCCACGTCACCGACTACGGCCTGATGCTCGCCGGCGCGATCGTCGTGATGCTGCCGGTGCTGGTGCTCTTCCTGTTCCTGCAGCGGTACTTCGTGCAGGGCGTCGCCGGGACGGGGATGCGGTGACGATGACGACCACAGACATGGTGCAGGCCCCCGCGGGCACGATCGTCGGCCGCCGTGCCGGCCGGGTACGGCGCTTCCTCGGCATCCCGTACGCCGAACCGCCCGTCGGCGCACGGCGGTTCGCGGCACCGGTCCGACGCGGCCGGTTCCCGCAGCCGTACGACGCGACGCGCCACGGCGCCACGGCCCAGGTCGTGCCGCTGTTCGAGGCGACCACGATCCCGGAACCGTCCGTGCCGGGCGACGACGTGCTGAACCTGAGCGTCGTCGCCCCGGTCGACCGCGCCGACTGCCCCGTCCTGGTGTGGGTCCACGGCGGCGGCTTCCTGGCGGGCAGCCCGGCGAGCCCCTGGTACGACGGCCGTTCCTTCGCCCGCGACGGCGTGGTCACCGTGACGGTCGGACACCGCCTGGGCGTCGAGGGGTTCGCCCCGCTGGACGACGTACCGACCAATCGAGGGTTGCGCGACCTGCTGCTCGCTCTGGACTGGGTGCGGGACAACATCGCCGCGTTCGGCGGCGATCCGGGCCGGGTCACCCTCGCCGGACAGTCGGCCGGGGGCGCTGCGGTGCTGGCGCTGCTCTCCTCGCCGGCGGCAGAAGGGCGTTTCCAGCGGGCGGTCAGCCTGTCCGGCGGCTTCTTCGAGGTGGCCGAGGACACCGCTCGCGGCTTCCTGGAACGGCTCGGGGAACGGCTCGCCGTGCCCCCGACGCGGGACGGGTTCGCCACCTGCACCAGGGACCAACTGCAGTGGGCAGTAAGGGAGTTGAGGGCGGACGAAGCACTCGTACTCGGCCCGTTCGTCGGCGACGACATCCTGCCGGTACCCGTGGTCGACGGACTCGCGGCGCACAGCCACGACCTACCCCTGCTGCTCGGCGCGACGGGCGACGAGTTCGACGGCCCCGCCGCACCGGAATCCGCACGCACCGCGGGCACCCGCCTCACGGACACCTTCTTCCGCGCCGCCTGCCCCCGCGCGGCGGCGGCCCGCCGACACGCCCCCGCCGGCACCTGGCTGTACTCCTTCGAATGGCCCTCCCCGACCACCGGAGGCGCCACGCACTGCATCGACATCCCGTTCTTCTACGACGTCCTCGACGCACCCGGCGTCACGGCGGCACTCGGCGCCGACCCGCCCGCGGAACTCGGCGTGTTGATGCACGCCGACCTGGTCGCGTTCGTCCGCGGCGAGGCGCCGGCCTGGACGAGGGCGACCGGCGCGCTCGGAGACCCGGCCCGCGAGTACGGTCGGCCCGGCGCCCCGTTCGCGGCCGACACCACCGGGGTGTTCGACCCCGTCGTACGCGCGGCGGTGGAGGCGTGCTGATGTCCGGGATGAACCAGAGCGCCGTCCGACGGGTCAACACCTCGGTGATCCTGCGGGCGTTGGCGGTATCCGCCGGGCCGACGACGCTGACCGCGCTCGCCGAGCAGACCGACCTGTCCCGCCGGACCATCGAGCTGATTCTGGACTCGCTCGTCGAGGCGGGCTGGGTCAGCGAGTTGGACCGCGCGCCGACCGTCGGCTGTGCCGGGCGTCCGGCCCGCCGCTACGAACTGCGCGCCGAGCACGCCCTGTTGGCGGCCGTGCAGATCACCACCGAGGACGTGTCCGCGGTCGTGGCCGACGTGCGCGGCCGCATCGTCGGCCGTGCGCACCGGCCGCTGCGCGCCTACCAGGATCCGCAGCTCACCCTCGACGACGCGGCGTCGCTGGTGCTGGCCGCGCTCGAGGCCGCGGGCGGATCACCGGACCGGCTGCGCGCCGGTGCGGTCGCGAGCGGCGGTGCGATCGACGACGAGGGAGTGGTCCGGCGGCTGGTGCACACGACGCGCTGGCAGGGAGTGCATCTGCCCGAGGAGCTCGGTCGGCGCATCCGGGTGCCCTGGTTCGCGGACAACGACACCAACCTCGGTGCGCTCGGGGAGCGTTGGCGGGGCGTGGCCGGCGGTCACGACACCGTCGTATGGGCGATTCTCGGCAACCGGACCGGCCTCGGCATCCTCATCCGGGGCACGGTGCACCGCGGTCTTGACGGTGCCGCGGGCGAGATCGTCGAGGCGGCGTCGATGCCGACCGGCTCGGTCGAGGACCGCCCGGTGGCTTGGCTGACCTCACCGGAACCGGCCCAACGGCGCATCGCCCTCGGCCTGTTCGACGCGGCCCGGGCCGGCGACTCGACGGCGCTCGCCGAGGTCGACGAGCTCGTGGAGAACATCGCGTCGATCCTCACCACCCTGTCGTGGACGGTCGCGCCCTCGCTGATCGTGCTCGGCGGCGGTCTGGAGGACGCGGCCGACGTGCTGCTGCCCCGGGTGCGGGACGCGCTGCGCGCCGCCCGCACCCCCGCGGTCGAGGTGCGCGCCACCGGTCTGGGCCGCGACGCCACGCTCATCGGCGCCGTCAAGCTGGCGCTCGACCGCATGGACACCGAGCTGTTCGGCCCGCTCGCACCCGCCAAGTGATCCCCCACTCCCCCACGTCATCAGACTCACCCTGGAGTCCCACTGTGACCCGTACACCCCGTGCCGACGTCCTCATCGTGGGCAGCGGCATCATGGGATCCGTCGTGGCGCGGCTGCTGCGCGAGACCGATCCGGCCCTGGAGATCGTCATGGTCGACGGCGGCAGCGCGATCGGCGAGACGCCCGGCCTGCATCTGCACGACCTCGACGACCCGGCCCTGTGGTCGCGCTACAACGAGCAGGTCGCCACCGGAATCCAGGGCATGTACACGGGCGCCGAGGTGGTGCGCGAGGTCGCGGACAGCCTCCCCGGGCTGCCGCCCGGCATGTACCACGCGCTCGCCCTCGGAGAGGACGCCGAGGCGATGCCTCAGGCCGCGCTGGCGTGGAACGCGGGGGGCATGGGTGTGCACTGGACCGCCGCGACGCCGTGGCCCGCCGGGGACGAGGTCTTCGACTTCGGCGACCCGGTGCGCTGGGCGGCGGACCTGGAGACCGCGCGCCGGGTGCTGGCGGTCACGCCCGCCGCGATCGGCCCGACCGGGGTCGGCCGGCTGGTGCTCGATGTGCTGCGCCGCCGCTACGACGGCGTCGGACCGGGCGATCGGCGCCCGCAGCCGATGCCCATGGCGGTCGCCGCGACGGCCTCGGGCCCCATGCCGCGCACGGCTCCCGGAACCGTCTTCCCCGCGATCGCGACGGGCGGGGACCCCGCGTTCACGCTGGTGACCGGGACGCTCGTGACACGGCTGCTCGTGTCCGACGACGGCCGGGTGGCCGGCGCCCGGCTGAAGCGCGTCGCCGACGGCGCCACCTCGGAGCTCCGTGCCGACGCCGTGGTGGTGTGCGCCGACGCGCTGCGCACACCCCAGCTGCTGTTCGCCTCCGGCATCAGGCCCCGGGCGCTGGGCCGGCACCTCAACGAGCACGCGTTCATCACCGCCCGGGTGCTGCTCGACCTCGACCGGTTCGGCCTCGACCTCGACGCGCTTCCGCTGCCGCGGCCCGGCGAGTTCAGCACGGACTCGCTCTGGCTGCCGCAGAACGGAGCGGCGCAGCCGTTCCACGGCCAGATCATGAACCGCACCTACGTCGACGAGACCGGCCGCCCCCTCGCGCACTCCGTGGGCCTCTCGCTGTACGCCCCGGTCGAGTCCCGCCCCGAGAACCGCCTCGTCTTCTCGACGACCGAGACCGACCTCGCCGGGATGCCGCGGATCGGCATCGAGTTCGCCTACTCCGACACCGACCGTGCGCTGATACGGCGAGGACTGGCCGAAGTCCGGTCGCTGGCCGAGGAGTTCGGCCCCTTCGACCCGGCGAGCGAGAGCGCGCTGCTGCCGCCCGGCTCGTCGCTGCACCTGACCGGCACCGTCCGGGCCGGCGTCGCCGACGACGGCACCGGCGTGTGCGACCCGGACGGCCGGGTGTGGGGCCACGACAATCTGTACCTCGCCGGCAACGGCGTGATCCCCACCGCGATGGCCGCCAACGTCACCCTGACCGGCGCGGTGACCGCCGTACGGGCCGCGCGTGCCGTCGCCGTACGGACCACCGCAACTGCCGCACGCCGTGCGGCACTTGGAGAGGAAGTCCGATCGTGATCGACATCGCCAGGGAATACCGCGTGGCACTGCCGGCGTGGATCGACGACGAGCTGGCCGACGTGCCCGGCGTGGTCCCCGGCCGCGAGGACCGGATGCGCCTGGTGCACCGTCTCGCCGACCGCAACTGGCGCGAGGGCAACGGCGGTCCGTTCGCCGCGCTCGTCGCCGAGCAGGACACCGGCCGGATCGTCTCGGTCGGCGTGAACGTCGTCCTCCTCTCGGGCGTCTCCAGCGCACACGCCGAGGTCCTCGCACTCGGCCTGGCGCAGAAGGCGACCGGCAGCTGGGACCTCGGCGGCGAGGGGCGGCAGGCGCACGAGCTGGTCGTCAACTGGCGTCCCTGCGTGCAGTGTTACGGCGCCACCATGTGGTCCGGCGTACGCGGCCTCGTGGTCGCCGGCGAGGGCCCGGAGCTGGAGGAGATCACCACGTTCGACGAGGGACCGCTCGGCGCGGACTGGGCCGAGCAGTTCGAGGCACGCGGCATCAAGGTCACGGGGGACGTGCTCCGGGACGAGGCCCTTGACGTGTTCCGCAACTACCGGCAGGCCGTCGACTCCGACGACGTCACCGTCTACAACGCCCGCGGAGGTGAGGAGTGACCCCGCGGTTCGCGACCGACGTCGTCACGTTCTACCACCCGGAGTTCTGGGGACTCGACTCCGCCGACGCCCTGCGCGACTGGGCCCACGACAACCCCAAGGCCTTCTGGGTACGGGTGATGGACGCGCTGGCCGAGGCAGGCGTCACCGGCATCGAGCTGACCTTCGCTCCCGGCGGCATCGACTCGGCTCTGCGGGCCTTCGACAGCGCGGCCTCCTTCCGCCGCGAACTCGCCGCCCGTGGCCTGTCCGTGGTGAGCGCCTTCATCGCCGATGCCGACGCCGCCGACTGGCGGCTCGGCGACAACCTGCCCGCGATCGTCGCCGACGCCGAGCGGCGCGCGGCCTTCCTCACCGAAGCGGGCGCGGAAATCCTGGTGACCGGGCTGCCCATGCGTACGACGTTCGGGACGCGTCCGCCCTTCTTCGTCGACGCCGCGTACATGACGCGGATGGCCGACATCGCGCACGCGGTCGGCGAGGCCGTCTCCCGGCACGGCGTGAAGCTCGCCCTCCACACGGAGTCGCACAGCACGCTCTGGTACGAGCGGGACATCGACCTGTTCATGGCCCTGACCGACCCGCGCTACGTGTGGCTGTGCCCCGACTCCTGCCACATCGCACTCGGCGGCGGCGACCCCGTCGCCGTGGCGCGCCGCCACGCCCCGCGCATCGCGCTCGCGCACTGGAAGGACGCGGTCGGACCGATCGACGTCCACCTGACCGTCGACGACACGATCTTCGCCCGGCAGCAGCCGTACATGACCGCGCTGGGCACGGGTGTCGTCGACTGGCACGGCTGGGCCGACGCGATGTCCCGCACCCCGGGCGCCGGCACCGTGCTCATCGAACTGGACGAGGCGGCCGATCCGGTGGCCGCGCTCCGGGCGGGGACCGAGGTCGCACTCCGGGCGGGGAAGCAAGTCTCGCTCCGGGCGGGGACGGAGACCGCGAACGCATCCTGGGAATGATCGGTCCCCGGACCGCATCTACCCTTGCCCCGTGACCAGCTTCGATCAGCCGGACCAGGCGGGCGGCGCGCCCCGGCCGCAGTCGTTGATGCTGACCTTCTTCGGCATCCACGCCCTCGGCCGGGACGTCGCGGTGGCGGCCGGCTGTCTGATCGACGTGTTCGGGCGGGCCGGGATCACCGAGGACGCCGTACGGTCCACGCTGACCCGCATGGTCAAACGCGGCCTGCTGGAGCGGCACCGGCGGGGCCGCAAGACGTACTTCGGGCCGACCCCGCGCGCCGCCCGCGTCCTGCAGGACGGCCATGACCGGATCTGGTGCACCGGCGCGGTCAACCGGGACTGGGACGGCACCTGGACCCTGGTCGGCTTCTCCTTGCCGGAAGCCTGGCGCAGCGAGCGGCACGACCTGCGCTCCCGGCTGGTGTGGAGCGGTTTCGGCCCGCTGCAGAACGGCCTGTGGGTGGCGCCCGGCACGGTGGATGTGCCCGAGGTGGTCGCGGGGCTGGGCCTCGACGCGTATCTGCGGGTCTTCCAGGGGGCCGCGGCCGCCGGTCCGAGCGACGCCCGCACGGTCCTGCGCACGGCGTTCGACGTGGAGTCCGTCGCCAAGGGCTACGAGGCGTGCCTGGCCCGCTGGAGCACGGGCGCCGCGGAGGCGGACGAGGCCGGGGCGCTCGTACGGCAGCTGCTGCTGCACACCGACTGGCTGGAGCAGGTCCGCCAGGATCCGCATCTGCCCGCAGAGCACCTGCCCGAGGACTGGCCGGCCGCCCGCGCGGAGCAGCTCTTCCGTGAACTCGCGGGCCGTTACGCGGAGTTGGCGGGCCGGGAGGCCGCGAGCACGCTGGACGTGATCGCGGTGGCGGCCTCCTAGGACCCCTCCTTCACCGCCCCTGGGCGGAGAGGTCTGTCCACCAATACTGGGCAACCCATTGACCGCCGTCGAAAAACTGCCCTACATTCGCAGCGCTTCACGGCTCCGTCATCCCCCGACAAACCCGCTCAAAGGGGAGCCCCACGTGTCCACTGAAACACGCACCGAACCCGCTTCCACCGCCGCCGGACCGTCGTCCGGCGGCCTCCCCGTCGGCACCCTCGTCGCCGGCTGTTTCGCGGTCTGCCTGGCCCAGATCGCCCTCGCCATGCCGGCCACCCTCAACGGACTCTTCCAGGAGGACCTGCACCCCGTCGGCTCGCAGCTGACCTGGATCTCGGACGCGTTCCTGCTGCCCGTCTCCGTCCTGGAGCTGACCTTCGGCGTCCTCGGCGACCTCTTCGGCCGCAAGCGGCTGCTGGTCGGCGGCGGCGGACTGCTGGTGGCCGGCGAGGCGCTGGCCGCCGCCAGCACCGGCATCCACATGCTCTGGGTGGGCCAGGCCATCGCCGGTCTGGGCGCGGCGGCGCTGTTCCCGACCTCGCTCGCGATGATCGCCTCGGGCACCCACTCGGCCCGCGACCGCGCCCGCACCATCACGATCTGGGCGGCCGCCCTGTCCAGCGGCGGCTTCGTCGCCCCGGTCCTGGGCGGCATCACCGGCAACTACGGCTCCTGGCGGTGGGCGTTCATCGTCGTCACGGGCCTGGCCGTGATCAGCACGCTGCTCAGCCAGTTCCTCGCGCACAACTCCAGCGCCCCGGAGGGCCGTTCACTCGACCTGGCCGGTCAGATCACCATCGGCATCGGCATGTTCGCCCTGCTGTACGCCGTGATCCAGGGCCCGGCGGACGGCTGGACCGCCACGCCGGTGGTGATCGCGTACGTGGTCGCGGCGGTGTTCATCGTGCTGTTCGTGGTGGCCGAACGCCGGGCCGCCTCCCCGCTGTTGAGGCTCGACCTGTTCAAGAACCGGGCCTTCGCGGTGGCGTCGTTCGTCGCGGTGGTCGGCATGTTCAGCTACCTCGGCACCGCGTACGCGACCAGCATCCGGCTCGGCCCGATCCAGCACCAGAGCCCGCTGCGCGGCTCGTTCGCCTTCATCCTGCTCAACGCCTGGACGCTGCTGCTGATGCCGCTGATCTCCCGGCTGCTGGAGAAGGTCAGCCCGCGCTGGGTGCTCGGCGCCGGTCTGGCGCTCATGGCGACCGGCGACTTCATCGCCGCGACCCTCTCGGTCCACGACCGCGCCCTGACCTCGCTCATCCTGCCCATCGGCCTGGTCGGCATCGGCTTCGCGCTGACCGTCTCCTCGATCACCGCGACGGCCGTCAACACGGTGGAGGTCCACTACGCGGGCATGGCCAGCGCGTCGACGAGTCTCCTGCGCGACTTCGGCTTCACGCTCGGCCCGGCGGTCATCGGCGCGATCGCCCTCAGCCGCGCCGCGGACGAGTTCACCCAGAAGCTGGCGACCTCCAGCCTGTCGGCCGAGGTCAAGGCGGCGGCCGGGCAGGTGGCGGCCGAGGGCGGCCCGCTGGCCTCCAACTCGGTCCCGCCGTCGTCCCCACCGGGCGGCGCGGCCCCGATCGCCCTGGAGGCCCTCGGCAACGGTTACGCGATCGGCTACGTGGTCTGCGGCATCGCGGCCCTGGCGTGCTGCCTCCTCAGCGTGATCGCCCTGCGCGGCAAGGGCGACGAGGCCGCGACGGTGGGCCTCGCGAAGGACGAGGCGCCCGCTGCCGCCTGACCTCCCCGGCTCATGCACCGGACGGTTCCGGCCTGCGGGTCGGCACCGTCCGGTCACCGAACTGTCACAGGTGATCCACAGGAGAAACCCCCGGTGAGGCAGCTGTGTCTCCATCGGCGGGCGCCGGCGAGGACCGGCCCCGCACCATCCGAACTCGGGGGACTCCATGCAGTACGTGAACGGCATCCGCAAGGCCGCGCCGGCGATCGCCGCGCTCCTGGCCGCCCTGTCGGTGACCGCGTGTCAGGCCGGCGGCTCCAAGGCGGGGGCCGAATCGTCGTCGAACGCGCCGAGCAGCTCGCCGTCCGCTTCCACGACACCGGGCACGAAGGCCCCGGAAGCCTCCGACGCGCCCACGTCGAAGGCGCCGACCGCGACGGCTTCCCCCATATCCGGATCCGGATCCACCGGTACGACCGCGAAGACGTGCGCGGCGACCGCCCTTGAGGCGGCCGCATACCAGGCCACCGATCGCCCGGACGGCACCGGAACCGGAGCCGCGATCATCGAGTTCACCAACACCTCCGGTGCCCCGTGCCTGCTGCAGGGCCACCCCACGGTGGCCGGCGCGGGCAACGGCTCCCCGCAGCACAACGCCCCGCTGAAGGTGACGCCCACGGGCTCCGCCACGCCGGTGAAGGTGGCACCGGGCGGCAAGGCCTGGCTCAAGCTGACCTTCGTACAGGTCCAGGGCGAGGCCGACGGCTACTGCGAATCCGGCTCCAAGCCCGTGTCGTACCCGACCCTGGTGGTCGCTCTGCCCGGCTCCGGGGCGCACCAAGTCGCCCTGAACGACGGTGTCTTCGCCGAGTGCGACAACACGGTGACGGCCACCGCGGTGTCGGCGGCGAAGCTCTCCTGAACGCACGGGGGAACGGCGGCCGGGCTCAACCTCGTTGCTCTGCGAGGAGGTTGAGCCCGGCCGCCGTGCCCCGGTTCGCGCCCGGGCCTGCACGCCGGCCTCTCGTGGCCCTCAGACGTTCCGCCGCTCCAGCGGCCCCGTCGCCGGGCCCTGGAGGACGTTCCCGTCCGGGTCGAAGCGGGAGCCGTGGCAGGGGCACTCCCAGGTGCGTTCCGTCCGGTTGAAGGCGACCAGACAGCCCAGATGGCTGCAGCGCGCGGCCACGGCGTGGAGCTCTCCGTCCTCGTCGCGATGGACCGCGCAGTGGTGCCCGCCGGCAAGGACGACCGCCCCGTCTCCCCGGGCGATGTCGTCGACCGAGACACTCGGCACCGAGGGCAGCCGGTCGCCGACGAAGTGCCGGGCGACCTGGGCCTGGTGCCTGAGGAAGGCGGGCGCCTCGCGGATGACCGTGCCCAGCCGGCGGGGGTCGTACAGCCCGCTCCACCGGCACTTCCGCCCGCTGATCAGGTCGGTCAGGAGCCGGCCGGCCATGATGCCGCTGCTCAGGCCCCAGCCGCCGAATCCCGTCGCCACGTAGGTGTGGCGGCTCGCCGTGGGGAGCGGGCCCACGAGCGGCACGGAGTCGGTGGAGTCGTTGTCCTGCGTGGCCCAGCGGTGTGTGAAGTCGAGCTTCCCGAAGTGCTCCACGGCCCAGTCGGCGAGGCGTTCGAACCGCCTGTCGACATGGCCGGCACCCGGCGTGAAGTGCTCACCGGTGACGATCAGCAGACGCTGCCCGTCGTCGTACGGAGCCGTGCGCACCGAGCGGGTGCGCTGCTCGGGGGTGATGAACATGCCCTGCGGATCGAGCTCGGACGGAATGGGTGCGGCCCACACCAGTTCCCGGCGCGGGGAGAGCCGGGTGAAGAGCAGCGCCCGGTCGAAGATGGGGTAGTGGGTGGCGACGACGACGTCATCGGCGGTGACCGTGGCTCCTCCCTCGGTGGTCAGGCGGCAGGGCTCGCCCTCCTTGAGGCCGACGACACGGGTGTGCTCGTAGATCAGTGCGCCCCGCCGGTGCAGGTCGTCGGCGAGGGCGAGGAGGTATTTGCGGGGATGGAACTGCGCCTGCTCGGCGACGCGGACCGCACCGGCGACGGGGAACGGCAGCTGCGTCCCGGTCACGTAGTCGGCGGGCAGGCCCGCCGCACGGGCGGCCTCCGCCTCGGCCATCAGTTCCCCGACGAGCGCGGTGTCCTCGGCGTAGGTGTAGGCCGCCCGCTCCTCCCAGTCACAGTCGATGCCGAGTTCCTCGACCAGCTCGGCGGCACGGCGGACGGCTTCCGTCTGGGACTGCGCATACAGCTGAGCGGCCTCCGGGCCGCGGATCCGGCGCAGCCGCTCGTAGACGAGGGTGTGCAGCACGGTCAGTTTGGCGGTGGTGTGACCGGTGACCCCCGCGGCCACCCGGCCGGCCTCCAGGAGCGCCACGCCACGCCCGGTCCGGGCCAGCTCCCACGCCGTGCTGAGTCCCGCGATGCCCGCACCGATCACGGCGACGTCGACCGTGAGGTCACGGTCCAGGGACGGGTGAGGGTCTCCCTGGGGAGCCGTCTCGATCCAGTACGAACCCTGCTCGGCCGCGAAGGTGTTCATGGGCGCCGAGTTCCCCGGGCACGCCCACCGAACCAAGGAGTGGCGGCGTCTCGAACGGGCACTCGAACGTCAACAACGACGGAGGGGTGACAGACCGCTCATGGAGATTTCAGGCGTGATCAGCGCGATCCTCATCGGCATCGTGCTCGGCATTCTCGGCCGACTCGTTGTCCCCGGCCGCCAGCGCATCGGCGTTCTGTGGACGATTCTCATCGGCATCGTCGCCGCGTTCATCGGAACCGGCATCGCATCCGGACTCGACGTCGCCGACACCAAGGGCGTCGACTGGATCGAATGGCTCATCCAGATCGCCCTCGCGGCGCTCGGCGTCACCGCGATCCACAAGGTGAAGATACGACACTGACCGGCGCCGACCGCACCCACCGGTTCCGGCAGCACGGGTGGCCGGTCGTGGCCGGGGAGGCCGTCGGCCGGCGCCTGCCGCCGAGCTCTCGGCAGTTGTCCCGGACCGTCATGCCGGGTGTCTCGGGACGGAGCGGCTCTCATCCCGGAGTGACACGGCCGCGCCACGAACCGGACTCGCCGCCGCGCTCCTCGATGAACTCCTTGAAGCGCCGCATGTCGCCCTTGACCCGCCGGTTCATCAGTCCGAGGAGGTCGGCGGTCTTCTCCGCCGGACCGCTCGAATCGATGTCCATGACGAGTTCGACGCGGGTGTGCAGGTCGTCCAGGCTCTGGAAGCGCACCATGCCCATCTGCTTGGTGTCGCCGCCGATGGTGCGCCAGGCGATCCTCTCGTCCGGAAGCTGGTCCACGATCTCGGTGTCGAACTCCCGCCGCACACCACCGATCTTGGTGGTCCAGTGGTTGTGGGTGTCGTCGAGCTGCGTCACCTCTTCGACGCCCTCCATGAACCTCGGGAACTCCGCGAACTGAGTCCACTGGTTGTACGCGGTACGCACCGGTACGGCGACCTCGACCGCTTCTTTCACTGTGCTCATGACTGCGCCTGCCTCCCTGGAACATCGACGGGCGCGGACGGCTGCCCGCCGTGCGGATCACGGACAGCGAGCCGAGTACCCCGGATCGGCACCGCTACGGACACGGCTCGTCGGGCGTATGTCGGTCCAGTGCTCGTCGACGTACTGCACAAACGGCTGCTCGCGGCCCACGCCGCCCACGGGACGGGCCTGATGCCGCTGCTCGCCCGCGTCGGCATCGACGCGCCGGCCGAGTTCCCGGAGCTCAACTCCCGTGTCGAGGAAGGCCGTCGGGAGATCGTCCTCCCCCAGGTGCATCTCGGCTTCGCCGCCCAGACGGACCACGGCCTGGTGGTTCCCGTGGCCCGGACGCCGACCGTCTGTCGCTCGACGTCCTCGGCGGCGAGCTGCGGCGGCTCACCGCCCTCGACGGCCGAGGGCGACTGCCCGCCGAGCACCGCACCGGCGGCACGTTCACGCCGTCTCCCCGGCCTTCGACCACCGCGTCTGCGACGGCGGCCGGCTCCCTGCGAGTCATGTCGTGGACGGCATCGCAAAGGCTGCTGAGCGACTGGGGGTGCCGCAGCACCCGGGGCGGCACCGCGCAGCGCCACACGGATCACGCCGAGCGGGCCCGAGTCCCCTCCGGGCCCGATCCCTCCGGCGGCTCCAGATGGAACACCGTCACCCAGTCCGCGTCCGCCGCGTGGTAGCCCAGGCCGACCAGGGTGTCGGCCGCGGCGCGCATGTGGTCGGCGCCGTAGACGACGCCGATGGTGAAGGAGTCCGAGCGGTCGGCGGAGGCGCGGTGGAAGTCCGTCAGTGCGCGGGTGAGCAGCTTGTCCCGGCGTCGCATCACCAGGTCCTCCAGGCCGGGCCAGAATTCCGCCGTCGCCTCCTCGGCCTCGCTGAGCAGGTCCTCGGTCGCCAGGTGCCGGGCGAGGTAGCGGCGGGTGCCGAACAGCCGCATGCCCGCCGTGACGGCCGGCACGACCGTGGCCAGCACGGCGCGTTCCTTCAGCGGCAGCCGCCGGAAGCCCTCTTCGAACTCCCGCCCGCCCATGTCGGGGCAGATCACGGGCACGCCGAGCGTGTCGAAGTCGATGTCCTGCACGACGAGCCCCAGCCGCTCGTGCCGGTCCAGCCGTGCGTACGAGTCCGCGAGCGCCTTCGCGCCGGGCGAGCCCTCGCCGACTCCCTCGGCGACGACGAGGTCGCAGCGGCGCCGCAGCAGGGCCGTCACTTCCTGGTAGAAGGCCGCCTCGCCCAGATGGATCATCGGGAAGAGCAGGAATTCGAGCCCCGTTCCCGGCTTGCTGAAGCGTATGACCGCCGAGCGGACCCCCGCCAGCTCGGTCACCTCGATGAACTGCATGCGGCCCCCGTCCCCCCGCGGAGTCGGCACGAGAGCTCACGCCGACCGTGCCCGCAGCATTCCCGCAATGGGGCCGCCCGTCACTCCCAGACGACGACGTTCCGCCGCACCGGCACCGTCGAGGCATCGGTGGCGAAGAGTTCGGGCGAGTGCGCGCGGATGCGTTCGATGTCGCTGAAGACGGCGCGCAGGTGGGTGCGCATGGCGCTGCGGGCCAGCGGGATGTCGCCGCCGACGATGGCCTCGAAGATCTCGTGGTGCTGGGTGGCGAACACGGCCGGGGACACGTTCTCGTGCAGTCCGAGGCGCCGGGCCCGGTCGAGGTGGCCCTTGGCCGCGGCGACCGTGGTCCAGACGTTGCCGTGGCCGCTCAGCCGCATCAGGCCGTGGTGGAACGCCTCGTCCAGCGCGAAGAACTCCTCCAGGTCCAGGTCCGCTCGCCGCTGACGCTCGAGGTTGTCGCGCAGCTCCCCGACCAGCGCCGCATCCAGCTGCCCGGGCAGATCCTCCAGCGAGGCGAGCTCCACGGCCTCCCGCAGGAACTGCGCGTCAGCGACCTGCGCCGGGTCCACCCGCGACACGAACGACCCGATCTTCGGGAAGACCTGCACCAGGCCCTCCTGGGCCAGCATGATCAGGCTCTCCCGCACCGGGGTGCGGCTGACGCCCAGTGACGCGGCGAGTTCGTTCTCCGACAGGGCGGCGCCCGGGGCGAGTTCGAGGGTCAGCACCATCTGACGCAACTTCAGGTAGATGTCGCGCCGACTCGTCCGCCGCCCGTTCGATTGAGCCATGGCCACATCCTACGTAGCCGGGCGCCTCCCACGTAGCCGGGCAAAGCTCCT
This sequence comes from Streptomyces sp. NPDC047043, assembly GCF_040644055.1. Classification (NCBI taxonomy): domain Bacteria; kingdom Bacillati; phylum Actinomycetota; class Actinomycetes; order Kitasatosporales; family Streptomycetaceae; genus Streptomyces; species Streptomyces sp. NPDC047043. The sequence goes on along the minus strand of NZ_JBEYVO010000010.1, from coordinate 185,525 downwards.
TCGTAGCTGGGCAAAGGTCTTGTCCGTCTGCGCGACAGGTGCTTGTATACAAGTACTGTACGACAAGATGGGAGCCGTCAGTGAGCAAGATCGAGCGGGCCGAGGTGCTCGTCGCCTCCCCCGGGCGCACGTTCGTCACACTGCGCATCACCACGACCGACGGGGTGACCGGGCTGGGCGACGCGACCCTCAACGGGCGGGAGCTGGCCGTCGCGAGCTATCTGCGCGACCACGTGGTGCCGCTGCTGATCGGGAGAGACCCTGCCCGCATCGAGGACATGTGGCAGTACCTCTACAAGGGCGCCTACTGGCGGCGCGGCCCCGTCACCATGACCGCGATCGCCGCCGTCGACACGGCACTGTGGGACATCAAGGGCAAGACGGCCGGCCTCCCGGTCCACGACCTCCTCGGCGGCCGCTCCCGCGACGGCGTCCTGGTCTACTCGCACGCCAGCGGCAGCGACGTGCCCTCGCTCCTCGACGACGTCGAGCGCTATCTGGAGCTGGGCTACAAGGCCGTACGGGCGCAGGCCGCCGTGCCCGACGTCGGGGGGACGTACGGGGTGCGCAAGGGCAAGGTCTACGAGCCGGCCGCGACCGAACTGCCCGACGAGCAGCCCTGGGACACCGAGGCCTACCTCCGCTTCGCGCCCACCTATCTGGAGGCGGTCCGGGAGCGCTTCGGCTTCGGCTTCCATCTCCTGCACGACATCCACCACCGGCTGACCCCGATCGAGGCGGCCCGGTTCGGCAAGAGCGTGGAGGGCTGCCGGCTGTTCTGGATGGAGGACCCGACGCCGGCCGAGAACCAGGAGTCCTTCCGCCTCATCCGCGAGCACACCACGACGCCGATCGCGGTCGGTGAGGTGATGAACTCCGTCTGGGACGTCCAGCACCTCATCACCGAGCAGCTCATCGACTACGTCCGTACGACCGTCGTGCACGCCGGCGGCATCACCCACCTGCGCCGGATCTTCGACCTCGCCGCGCTCTACCAGGTGCGTACGGGCTCGCACGGAGCGACCGACCTCTCCCCCGTCAGCATGGCCGCCGCCGTTCATCTCGACATCGCCGTGCCGAACTTCGGCATCCAGGAGTACATGGGCCACCCCGACGAGACCGCCGAGGTGTTCCGTACGGGCGTCACCTTCGCCGACGGCATGCTGCACCCCTCCGACGAGCCGGGCCTCGGTGTCGAGTACGACGACAAGGCGGCCGAACGCTTCCCCTACCAGCGGCGTTATCTGCCGGTCGCGCGCCGTCTCGACGGCTCGGTGCACGACTGGTGAGCGCTGCACTGAACCGCGAGACGGTCTCCCGACTCCCCGCCGGACTGCGCCCGGCCGTCGATCCGGCCCAACTGCGCACCCGTGTCGTCCACTTCGGGCTCGGCGCCTTCCACCGGGCGCACCAGGCCCTCTACACCGAGCGCGCCGCCGCCCTCTCCGGTGAGGACTGGGGCATCACCGCGGTCGCACCCCGGTCGGCAAAGACCGTGCGGGCCCTGCGCACGCAGGACTTCTTGTACTCGCTGACCGAGCGGCGTCCGGAGGGCAATCGGAGTCGTGTCGTGGGCTCGGTCGTGGACGCGCTGGTCCTGGGGCCCGATGCCAAGGCCGTCGATGCGCTGCTGGCCGATCCCGAGGTGACGGTCGTGACGCTGACCGTGACCGAGAAGGGATATCAACGCTCGCCGTCGACGGGCGGGTTGGACACCGCGGCCGTCGCCGCCGACCTCACGGCGGACCCCGATGGCCCGCTCACCACCGTGATCGGTCGTCTGGCCGCCGGACTGGCTGCTCGGATGCGCGCGGGGGCGCCGCCGATCAGTGTCGTGTCCTGCGACAACATGGCGGACAACGGGGCTGTGCTGGCCGGGGTGGTGCACGACTTCGTGCGGGAGTCCAACTGGCCGGACCGCGCCCGGATTCTGGATCGGATGACGGACGCCGTCGCCTTCCCCGCGACCGTCGTGGACCGGATCGTGCCGGCCACCGGCGAGGAGGACCGGGCCGGGGCTCTGGCGGCGCTCGGCGTGCGTGACGCCCTGCCCGTGACGGCCGAACCGTACCGGCAGTGGGTGCTGCAGGACTCCTTCGCCGCCGCACGGCCGCCGTGGGAGCGCGACGGTGCCCTGTTCGTCCGGGATGTGACGCCCTATCAACTCACCAAGCTACGACTGCTGAACGGCTCCCACTCGGCCCTGGCCTACCTCGGCATGGCGGCCGGCCTCACCACGATCGCCGAGACAATGGCGGCGGACTGGGGCGAGCGCCTGGTGCGCGGGTGGTGCGCCGAGCTGGCCCCCACCCTCCCCGCGGGCGGCCCCGATCCGCTGTCGTACGCCGACGATCTCGTCGTACGTTTCCGCAACCCCGCCATGCGGCACCTGCTCCGGCAGATCGGCACCGACGGCCCGCTGAAGATCCCGGAGCGCTGGCTGCCCGCTCTGCGCGAACTGCGCACCCGGGGCGCGAGCACCCCGTTCCTCGAACTCGCCCTCGCCGCCTGGGTGTTGAACACCGGGCGAGTCGACACGGTTCCTGCCCAGCTGCGCGGCCTCGGCGCCGCGGACCTGGCGGACGACGACTCCCTCACCGCAGCCGTTACGGACCGACTGCCCGCCCTGCGCGCCGGCCGCATCGAAATCTGATCCCCGCTCCCCCTGCTCGCTCCCCTTCTGTCCCCGAACAACGGAGTTCACGATGAAGGACAGCGTCATAGCCGCTCAGCAGACGCTCCCAGGCCGACGAACCACACGCGACCTGGCCCGGGCCGCCGTATCGGGCTGGCTCGGCACGGCGATGGAGTTCATGGACTTCCAGCTGTACTCGCTGGCCGCCGCGATCGTCTTCAACAAGATCTTCTTCCCGGACGTCAGCCCCGCCATCGGGCTGATCGCCGCGATGGCGACATACGGCGTCGGATACGTCGCCCGGCTCGCCGGCGCCGTCTACTTCGGGCGGATGGGCGACCGTATCGGCCGCAAGAAGGTGCTGTACCTGACCATCCTGCTGATGGGCGCCTCCACCACCCTCATCGGCGCCCTGCCCACATACGCCGCCATCGGCATCCTCGCGCCGATCCTGCTCGTCGCGCTGCGGCTGATCCAGGGCTTCGGCGCGGGTGCCGAAATCGCGGGCGCGACCGTGCTGTTGGCCGAGTACGCGCCCGTCAAGCGGCGCGGCCTGGTCGCCTCTCTCGTGTCGCTCGGCACCAACTCCGGGACGCTGGCCGCCTCCGGACTGTGGGCCGTGCTGCTCTCCGTGCTCAGCGAGGACCAACTGCTGTCCTGGGGCTGGCGGTTGCCGTTCCTGCTGAGCTTCGTGCTGATGCTGTTCGCGTTCTGGCTGCGCCGGGGGCTGAAGGAGAGCCCGGTCTTCGAGGAGCGGCCCGACGTGGTCGACGGTGTGGCGATGGCCAAGGACGAGGTCGAGTCCGCGATCGCCACGGCCGACGAGCACGAGGGCAGCGTGCTGGCGGCCGGCATCCGGCAGCGCAAAGGCAGGGCGTTCTTCCTCGCGCTGGGGCTGCGCTTCGGCCAGGCGGGCAACTCCGGTCTGATGCAGACGTTCCTGGTCGGCTACATCGCCACCAACCTCGCGGTCGGCCGGTCCGTCCCGACGGACGCCATCGTGTACGGCTCGCTGGCCGGCTTCGTCACCGTGCCGGTCATCGGTCTGCTCGGTGACCGCTTCGGGCGCCGCCCGCTCTACCTCGCGCTCACGGCGCTGACGGTCGTCGTCGCCTTCCCGGTGATGCTCCTGATCACCTCCGGCTCGACGGCGGGCGTGATGCTCGGCATGGTCCTCGGCCTGAACATCGGAGTCCTCGGCCTGTTCTCGCTGGAGAGCGTCACCATGGCCGAACTCTTCGGCTCCCGCACCCGGTTCACCCAGCTCGCCCTCGCCAAGGAGATCGGCGGCATCCTCGCCACCGCGATCGGCCCGGTCCTCGCGGCCACCCTCACGGCCGTCACCGGCAGCTGGTGGCCCATCGCGGCGATGCTCGTCGTCTACTCGCTCATCACCTTCGTCAGCGCGCTGCTCGCGCCCGAGACACGCGGACGCGATCTGGTCCGGTTGGAGGACGCCGTTTGACTTCCTCCCCCGCCTAAGGGCGGGGGTTTCCAGCGGTCGCCCGCTGGGCTTCCTGCTTCATCGACGACCGCCCCGTCCGGGAGGACTCCCGTTGAGGTCTTACACCGTCTCCGCAGGCAGATGCCGCCAGCCCGGCGGCCAGGATGCTGCGTGCCGCGTTCACGTCGCGGTCATGTACGGCACCGCAGTGCTCGCATGTCCACTCGCGGACGTTCAGCGGCACGTACCGGGGGTACTTGGCGCGCTTGGCGAAGAAGTTGGCGAACGCGGTCTGCAGGTGGCGCAGCGCCTGCTGGAGCGGGACGGAGGACACCTCCGCCAGGAAGGCGAGTTCCTCGGTCTTCTTCCACTCCGTCAGCGCGGCGGACGACTGCACGTAGGAGATGCGGCGCTGCTCGCCATACCAGGCCCGGGTGCGTTCATCCAGCGCCTTGTTGTAGACGAGGCGGACGCAGCCGAACGTGCGCGACAGCTCAGCCGCCTGCTCGTCCGCGGGGTAGAAGCGGTACTTGAACGCCCGCTTGACCTGCCGCGTCATGCCTCACGTTCTATCAGATCCCATGTGAATAGAGGGGGTTGGCCGGTGGCCGAAGACCGCTGGTCCGCCCTGGCGGCCAACCGGCTTTCCCCGCCCTGCTCCGCAGGAGCTTCGTTTCCTCCCCCGGCTGAAGCCGGGAATATCCACAAAGGAGAAACCCGATGAAGGCGGTGGTCGTGCACGGCCCCGGCGACCTGCGCATCGACGAACGCGCGATCCCGGTGCCCGGCCGGGGCGAGGTGCTGATGGCCATGGAGTGGGGCGGGATCTGCGGATCGGACATCGCCTACTGGAAGAAGGGCGCCTCGGGGACGGCGGCGCTCGCGCACCCGCTGGTCCTCGGGCACGAGGTGGCGGGCCGGATCGCCGGGCTGGGTGAGGGGGTCACCGGGCTCGTCGAGGGACAGGCGGTGACCGTCCATCCGGCCCAACTGGTCGGCGACGGCGGCCTTCCCTCCCGCATCGCCGGGCGGACCAATCTCCACCCACGCGTCCGCTACTTCGGCTCGGCGGCCTTCGACCCGCACACCGACGGCGGGTTCAGCGAGTTCCGTACGGTGCCCGCGGCCCAGATCCGTGCGCTGCCCGAGGGCGTCGACACCGAACAGGGCGCGCTGGCCGAGCCCTTGGCGGTCGCACTGCACGCCGCCGGCCGGGTCCCCGCGCTGCGTGGCCGCACGGTCCTGGTCAACGGCTGCGGGCCCATAGGCTCGCTGGTCGTGGCGGCCGCGCGGCTCGGCGGCGCGGACACGGTCGTCGCGGCCGACCTCGCGTCCGCTTCCCTGTCCGTGGCGAAGGCCATGGGCGCCGACGAGACACGGGACCTGTCGAGCGGTGACGTACTGCCCGACGACATGGACGTGGTCTTCGAGGCCTCCGGCGCCGCGGCCGCGCTCGGGCCCGTCCTGCGGGCCACGGCCAAGGCCGGCACCGTCGTCCAGGTCGGCAACCTGCCCGGAACGGCCGTACCCGCCGCCCTCGGCGACCTGGTGACCCGGGAGATCACCTGGATCGGCTCCTACCGGTTCGTCGACGAGATCGACGAGGCGCTGCGCGCTCTCCGGGACGGTCTCGACGTACGCCCGCTGATCACCCACCGCTTCCCGCTGGAGCGTGCCGAGGAGGCCCTTGCGGTCGCCGCCGACCCGGGAAGCGGCAGCAGCAAGGTCATGCTGCGGCTGGCCGCAGAGGCATAGGAGTTCTTGGTGTCCGTCGCTTCCCGTGCCGCCGACGTCGTCTGCGTCGGCGAGACCATGGTCGTCCTCAGCCCGCCGGACGACCGCCCGCTCGCCGAGCAGCCCGCGCTGAGCCTGGCCGTCGGCGGCGCCGAGTCCAACGTCGCCTGCGGGCTGGCCGGACTCGGGCATCGCGCCGCCTGGCTCAGCCGCCTGGGCGACGACCCGTTCGCCCGCCGCATCCTGGCCGAACTCTCCGCGCACGGCGTGGACGTGAGCGCCGTGGAAACGGATCCGGAGCGTCCGACCGGGGTCTACTTCAAGGACCCGGGCCCGGACCGCACCCGTACGCACTACTACCGCGGAGGGTCGGCCGCGACCGGGATGGGACCGGAGTGGGCCCGGCATCCCGCGCTGCGCCGGGCCCGTGTCGTGCACGTGTCGGGCATCGCCGCGGCCCTCTCCGACAGCTGCGGCCGGCTGCTGGAGGCGATACTGCGCGATCGCACCGTGCGCGGACCCGTCGTCTCCTTCGACGTCAACCACCGCCCCGCGCTGTGGCGGGCGGCCGGCAAGGACGCCGCGCGCACCCTGCTGACGCTCGCCCGCGCCGCCGACCTCGTGTTCGTCGGACGGGACGAGGCCGAGGAGTTGTGGGGCACCGCCCGCCCGGACGACATCGCGGGCCTGCTCGGCGCCGCGCCCGTCGTGGTCGTCAAGGACGCCGAGTACGGGGCGACTTCGTACGCCGGCGGGGTGCGCACGTTCGTGCCCTCGCTGCCCGTCGAGGTGGTCGAACCGGTCGGCGCGGGCGACGCGTTCGCCGCCGGTTACCTGGCCGGCCTGCTGGAGGACCGCGACGAGCGCGCCCGGCTGCGCCTGGGCCATCTGGCGGCCGCGGCCGCGCTGCGGACCAGGGACGACGTGCCCGTCATGCCGCCGCGAGCGCAGACCGACCGCCTCCTCGCCCTGGACGACGACGCCTGGACCGTCAACTCGGCTCGGACGGCGGCCTGTTCGGCGTAGCGGTAGGGCTGCCCCACAGCACGTGCAGGGTGGGCGGCTTGCGGAAGACCAGGCCGTACGGGGCGTCGGGGCGGGCCGGGTCGAGGCGGAGGTCCGGGAGGCGTTCGAGCAGGCCCTGGAGGGCGATGCGCGTCTCCAGGCGGGCGAGGTGCGCGGCGATGCAGTGGTGGGGGCCGTGGGCGAAGGCCAGTTGGAGACGTGCGTTCGCGCGGCGCACGTCGAAGCGGTCGGGGTCGGGGAAGACGTCCGGGTCGCGGTTGGCGCCCGCGAGGGAGACGGTGACCAGGTCGCCCTTGCGGATGGTGGCCGGGCCAAGGACGGTGTCCCGGGTGGCGTAGCGGTCGACGACGGCCGCGCCGGGTTCCAGCCGCAAGGACTCCTCGATCGCACCGTCCAGCAGGTCGAAGTCGGCCTGGACCAGGGCAAGTTGGTCGGGGCGCTGCAGCAGGTGCAACAGTGCGTTGGTGACCATCGCCTCGACGGTCTCGATGCCTCCGAACATCAGGACCGCGGCATTGGACGCCACCTCGGGCGGCGCCAGCCGTCCGGCAGCGGAGAGGAGCAGCGAGGCACCGCCCGGGTCGGCGATCGTGGCCTCGACGGCGGCCCGCAGCTGCGCGTAGGCCGCGGCTCCGTCGGTTCCCGTCTCGTGGCCGGCGGTGATGTCCGAGACCGTCCGCACGATGGAGTCGTACCAGGAGAGCACCGTGTCCGCGCTGGTGCCGACCAGTCCGAGGGCCTCGGTCACGACGGCGACGGCGAGGGGGCCGGCCAAGGAGCGGCGCAGTTCGGCGGAGCCCTGCGGTTCCAGTGCGGTGATCAGCCGGTCGGTCTCCTGCTCGATGAAGGAGGCGAAGCCCTCGTGCACCTGGCGGGGGCGGAAGGGGGCGTTGAAAGGCTCGCGGTGGCGGGTGTGCGCCTCGCCGTCCAGGGACAGCATGCTCGGCCCGACGACCTGTGCGGTGGAGAAGCGGGGGTCGTCGACGGTGAAGGTCGCGGCGTCCCGCATCACGCTCAGCGCGAGATCGCGGCGCGTCACCAGCCAGCCGTCCAGCTCGGGCAGCCAGGACACCGGCTCGTGCGCACGCAGCAGCGCCAGCCGCGGATGCGGATCCCGGGCGAGCTCGGCGAGCGTGGTCGCGGCGCCGAGCGGGAAGGACGGAACCGCATCGACCGCACTCATCAGGTTCTCCGACCGCTCACTCATCAAGGCCTCCGGCCCCTCAGCAACCACCGTCTCGCAGGACATTCCACAGCCTCGTACAGCACCCACGCCAGTCCGAGCGACACGGAGAACGCGAGGGCGGTGGCCGGCAGCCCGAAGTGCGGGGAGGTCCCGAACAGGTTCGTGGCCGCCCGCACCACCAGGAGGTGGACCATGTAGAACGCGAACGACAGCTCCCCCAGCCGTACCAGCCGCCGGTGCCGCCACAGCGAGGGCAGCCCCTTCAGGTCCGCGACGGCCGCCGCCGAGATGAGCAGGGCGAAACCGACGACGGTGCAGGTGGTGGCCCCGTAGCCGTGCGTGACCTGCGGCACCAGGAAGTAGCCGATGATCGCGAGGGCGAGCGACGCCTCCAGGCCGGGCCCGCGCCAGTGGCCCAGGAGCACCAGCCGGGCGACGGCGAGACCGAGGACGAACTCGGGCAGGCGCGCGGCAGGGAAGGAGTAGATCTGCTGCGTCCAGTGGTGGGCGTCCGCCCAGCCCAGCACCAGGATCGTCAGCACCGAGACTCCGGCCAGCGCCGCCGGGCCGCGGGCGCCGAGCCGGCGCAGCAGGAGTGCCAGCAGCGGGAAGAGGGCATAGAAGAAGGCCTCGCAGGCCAGCGACCAGCTGACCGGGTCCAGCGTCTGCCACCACGGCCGCCACCAGGAGTGCACCAGCAGAACATTGGCGACGGCCTGTTCCGGCGTCGGCTTCGCCAGATGGGCCGGTGTGTACGCCATCAGCAGGGCGAGCGCGGCGGTGACCAGGTGCACCGGCAGGATGCGGGCGATGCGCCGTCTCCAGAAGGCGGTGGCGCGGTCGCCGGGCCGCGCGGACCACATCAGTACGAACCCGGACAGCACGAAGAAGAACGACACCCCGGTGGAGCCCGCCCCGAATGCCCAGTTCACTATCCGGCCGGCGGTGCCGCCGAAGTAGCCGAAGTTGTGCACGTGCAGCCCGAACACCAGCAGCGCGGCCACCCACCGCAGTCCGGTGAGGGACGGCAGCGAGGGCAGCGCGGCGGGCGCAGGAGCGCTGCTCGTGGTCGCGGTGGCGGGCGGCGTCCCGGTCGCCCGGGTCACCGCCGTCATCGCGCCATCCGGGAGGGGAGGTTCGTACGGGGCATGAAGGGGAACGTTGCCGCTTCCTCACCTTTCATTCGGCCCCGTAGCGCACGTCACACCCGTACGGCGTTGTGCCGCTCGGCGCCCTGCCGCTCAGCCGTGTCCGCGCCCCTTGGCCAGGCGGTCCAGCACGGCACGCGCCATGGCCTCCTCGCCCTTGGCGTTCGGATGCGCGGGGGCCGCCGGGGAGGCCGGCTGCAGCGGCTCGATCCAGCGGTCCGCGGGCGGCTTGCACATGTCGTGGCCGCGCGTCGGACCGTAGGTGTCGACATACTCCGCACGGTTCCACCCGGCCACCAGACGCAGCATCAGGTTCAGCCGCTTGCCGGTGTCCCGCAGATACGGGAAGTCCCCGGCCGCGAACGGCACCGAGGGGTAGCAGCCGCTGCCGTCGTCGGGCAGCAGATCGGGGTAGCCGACGACGAGGACCCGTGCGTGCGGCGCCCTGGCGTGGACGGCGCGCAGCACACGGTCGATCTTCGGTGCGGTCTGCGCGATGTTCACCGTCAGCTGGTCGATCCCGGAGGCGCCGTAGTAGCGCTGGCAGGGATTGCCCGTCGGATCCTGGGCGCTGAGGCGCGCGCAGGTACTGATGATGGAGCCGAAGCCGACGTCGTTGCCGCCGATCTGGACCGTCACCAGGTCGGTGTCCCGCCCCAGGGCGTCGAGTTGGGGGCCGTTGGTGCCCTGCGGCTTCCACATGTTCTCGGTCGTCGCTCCGCTGCAGCTGACGTCCTTGAACGCGGTCACCTCTCGCTCCGCCGCGACGATCGAGGGGTAATTGTGGTCGGAGCGGGCGCAGTTGGCGTCCACCTGCTTCGGGATGAGGGGACCGGCCGTGTACGAGTCCCCGAGTGACACGTAGTCCGTGTCGCGGCCGTGCCTGCCGTCGTCCGCCGCGGCGGCCGTCGTCGAGGCGGCGAGAAGGGCACAGCTGCCCAGCGCCGCCCCCACCACGGCCGTCCGACGCCGGCGTCTCGCCGGTCTGTGCGCCTGTGTGCCGTCCGTCATGGCGTTCCTCCCCCTGAGAGCCCGGCGTCGCGCGGGCCCGCAGCAAAGGCGCGGGCATGACATGCGACTGGGTCTGTATACCGTTTGGTATGTGTCCGGGGCCATAGTCAGGAAGTGTCTGACACGCCGCCGGATGGCCCATCTGGCCGCTAAACGGCACATCGGGTCATAGCGTTCGGAATATGACGAAATACCGCATCGCGTATCTGATGTGCACCGCAACGGTGGCCGCAACGGGGCTTGGCGCCGCCGCTCCACCGGTTGCCCACCATGGGGTCCATGTGGTGTGGCCGGACGAGTCGATCCAGAAGGCGGTGGACGCCGCCAAGCCCGGGGACACCGTGCTGCTGGCCCCCGGCACCTTCCACCAGAGCGTCAAGATCGGCACCCCCGGGCTGACCCTGCGGGGCATGGGGCGCGCCACAGTACTCGAGCCCGGCACGAAGAAGGACGCCAACAAGTGCGCCGAGGGCGGCAACGGCATCTGCGTCGTGGGCACCAAGGACCGCAACGTCGAGGGCGTCACCGTCACCTCCGTGACCGTCACCGGCTTCGCCAGGACCGGCGTGTTCTCCATGGCGACCGACGGGCTGACCGTGCAGAACGTGACCGCGGTGAAGAACGGCGTGTGGGGCATCGCCCAGGAGCGCTCCGTCCGCGGCCGGTTCCTGGACAACTTCGCCCGGGACAACGGCGATGCGGGTCTGTTCCTCGCCAACACCATCACCGAGGAGGCGGGCGCCTCGGACACCGAGGGCACGGTGATCGAGCGCAACCGGCTGGAGGGCAACCGGATCGGCGTCACCGTACGGCGGCTGCGGAACCTGGTCGTCGGGCGCAACCACCTCACCGGCAACTGCGCGGCCGTGTTCGTCGTCGGTGACGAGAACAAGCCGAAGGCCGGCGCCGTGACCGTGCGCGACAACTACATCGCGCACAACAACAAGTCGTGCCCGAAGACGCCGCGGCTCGACGCGCTCGAGGGCTCCGGCATCGTCCTGACCGGCGTCGACGACACCCTGGTGACGGGGAACGTGGTCCGGGGCAACGTCGGCAAGTCCCCGCTGTCCGGCGGCATCGTGCTGTTCAAGAGCTTCGTCGGCGTCACCAGCGACCGCAACCGCATCAGCGACAACGTCGTCGAGGGCAACTCCCCCGCGGACCTGGTCAACACCGACCTCGGCAAGGACAACGCCTTCGTGGCCAACACCTGCCGGGCGTCCCAGCCCAAGGGACTGTGCTGACCCGTTCGACGAGAGCCGTCTGACGACCCGTCGGCCGCGGCCGACCAGGAAAACAAGAAGGAAGGAAGCGGCACATGACGACCGCACAGACCGCCCCACCGCCGTCCATGCGGCTGAGGGAGCTCGCGTTCGCGGCGGCATGTGCCGCCGCCCTCCGGGCGGCCACCCGGCTCGGAGTCCCCGACGCCCTCGGCGACAGCCCCATGACCGTGGAGGACCTCGCTGCCGCCGTGAAGGCCGAACCCCGGCCGCTACGACGGCTGTTGCGCGCCCTGTCCTGCTACGGCGTCTTCGCCGAGCAGCCCGACGGGACCTTCGCGCACACCGACGTCTCCCGGCTGCTGCGCGAGGACGACCCCAACAGCCTGCGCGCCATCTCGCTGTGGTGCACCGAGCCGTGGACCTGGGACGCCTGGCCGAAGCTCGACGAGGCGGTGCGCTCCGGCCGCAATGTCGTGGAGGACCTGTACGGCAAGGAGTTCTTCCCGTATCTCAACGAGGACGCCCCGGAGTCGGCCGACGTCTTCAACCGGGCGATGACGACATCGAGTGTGCAGTCGGCGCGGGACGTCGCCGAGTTCCTCGATCTGTCGGGGAGTTCGTCGGTCGCCGACCTCGGCGGCGGCCAGGGGCACGTGGTGGCGAGCCTGCTGGACAAGTACCCCGCGATGCACGGCGCCCTGCTCGACCTGCCCCGGGTGGTGGAGAACGCGGTGCCGCGGCTGCGCCCGGGCGGCGACCTCGCGGACCGCACGCGCATCGTGCCCGGCGACGTCCGGGTGGCCGTACCGGTGAAGGCCGACGTCTACGTCATCAAGAACATCCTGGAGTGGGACGACGAGAGCACGGCCCGGTTGCTGCGCAACGTCCGCGAGGCGGGCGGCCCCGGCACCCGGGTGGTGGTCATCGAGAACCTCGTCGACGACACGCCCTCGATGCGGTTCAGCACCGGGATGGACCTGCTGCTGCTCCTGAACGTCGGCGGGGCCAAGCACACCACCGAGAGCATGGTCGGCCGGCTGACCGACGCGGGCCTGGTCATCGACGACATCCGCCCGGTCAACCCCTATCTGCACGCGTTCGACTGCCACGTGCCCGCCTGATCGAACCGGGTCCGCACAGGACACCGGCCGCCGGGAGCTTCGCGGGGCCCGGCGGCCGGTGGGTTTTCGGGCGGCGTCAGCCGGCCGGTTCGCGCTCCCACAGATAGAAGCGCTGCGCCATGGCGTCCTTCGGGGAACGCCAGGTCTCGGGGTCGTACGCGCTGACGTACGCGGCAAGCCGCTCGCTGACGTCCCGGAACTCGGGATGTCCCGTGACCTTGGCGATGGCGGGCCCGGGCTCGTGCTCGGACTCGATCAGGTGCATGTACACGTCGCCGAACTGGAAGAGGCTGCGCCGGACCACCCCGACGAGGTGCGGCAGCTCTCCCCGGTCGGACTCCGCGAACACCTTGGCGATGTCGGGAGCCGATCCCGGGGCCATACGGGCGACGATCAGAGCCTGGTGCATGGGACCGTCCTCCGTCCGGCTCAGTCGGTCAGGCCGGGCGCGAGCCCTTGCTCGGCGGCGGCCTTCTCGATGCGATCACGGATCAGCGCCATCTGCACCTTGGAGTTCCGGTTGATGTTGTCGGTCATCCAGGCGTCGTCGACCGGCGCCTCCGGCTTCATCGCGAAGTCCTGCGTCCAGACCATCCGGGTGCCGCCCGGCACCTCCTGGTACTGCCAGAGGATGGTCATGTGGTCGAAGGGCCCGGTCTCGACCCGGCGGGCCTTGACGGTGAGCGTCTCCGGGTCCGGCTCGCGCTGGGAGACCCAGCTCCACACGGTGCCGTTCTCGTCCGGGTGCATGGTCAGCCGGAAGGTGGTCCGCTTCCCCTCCTGCTCCAGCACTTCGACGGAGGCGTACTCACTGAACAGATACGGCCAGTTCTCCAGGTCGTTGGTCATCTCCCAGACCAGGTCCAGCGGTGCCTCGATGGTGATCTCGTTCTGCGTGTGTCCGGTCATCTCACGCTCCTGTCATAAGGGCACTGTTGACGAGGTCGAGGAACTGCCGGGGCGTCTTGGAGCGCTCCGCCTCGGGAGGCATCGAGGTGCCGTACCGGTTCTCCAGCTCGCCCACGATGCCCAGCAGGCCGAGGGAGTCGACGCCGAGGGTGGCGAACCCCGGGTTGTTCAGGCGGAGTTCGTCCGCATCGACGGTGACACCGGCCGACTTCTTCATGAGCTCGGCCAGCTCCTCCACGGTTATGCGGTCAGTCATCAGTCCTCTCCTCTACTTTCGAGGCGCCTCGCTACGAGGCGTCGTGGGCGCCGTGCCGCAGCACCAGCGCCGAGTTCGACCCCATGAGCCCGCGGCTCAGGACCAGTGCCGTGCGCACCTCGGCGGTGCGGGCCCGGCCGGTCACCAGGGCGAGGTCATGGCAGATGTCGAAGACGTTGGGGGTCGGGGGTATCAGGCCGTGCTCCATGGCGAGCACCGCCGCCGCGACGTCCGTCAGGGGCGCCGCGCAATAGCCCCGGCCGATCCCGGTCTTCGGCGCCGTGACGGGCACACGGGTGCCGTGCACGCCGAGGGCGTCGGCGATGGCCAGCGCCTCGGCGCGGTCGGCCTCCGGTACGCCGAGGGCGTCGGCGAACACCACGTCGATCTCCTCGGGGGAACAGTCGGCCTCGTCCAGGGCGCCCCGGATCGCGTGGGCGAGCCCTTCGCGGGAGCCCTCCCAGCAGGAGGCGCCGGTGAACGTCGCCGCGTGTCCGGCGAGGTAGGCCCGCACCTGGGCGCCGCGCGAGCGGGCGGCGCCCTCCTCCTCCACCACGACCATGGCGCCGCCCTCGGCGGGCACGAAACCGCAGGCCGCGGCGGTGAACGGGCGGTAGGCCCGGACCGGGTCGTCGACGGTGCTGAGCTCCTCGTAGCCGAGCTGGCAGACCACCGAGTACGGCGCGATGGGTGCTTCGGTGGCGCCGGCCACGATCACCTCCGTACCGCGGCGCACGGCCCGCGCCGCGTGCCCGAGGGCGTCCAGGCCGCCGGCCTCGTCGGCGGCGACGACCGAGCAGGGTCCCTTGAAGCCGCGGCGGATGGAGATCTGGCCGGTGCTCGCGGCGTAGAACCAGGCGATGGACTGGTACGGGCCGACGAAGCGGCTGCCCTTGCCCCACAGCTGCTGCAGTTCCCGCTGGCCGAACTCGCCGCCGCCGGAACCGGCCGCGGTGACCACGCCCACCTCGAACGGTGCCTCGTCGGTGGCGGGCCGGCCCAGGCGCGCGTCGTCGAGTGCGAGGTCGGCCGCGGCCATCGCGAAGTGCGTGAACCGGTCGGTCTGGACGAGGAAGCGTTCCTCGATGGCGGCCGTCGGGTCGAAGTCGCGGACCTCGCCGGCCACCCGCAGCGGCAGATGGTCGCAGCCCTCGCGGGTGATGCGGTCCAGGACGCTGATGCCCTCCTTGGTGGCCTTCCAGAAGGTGTCGGTGCTGGCTCCGTTGGGCGCGACCACGCCGATTCCCGTGACGGCGGCGCGCCGTGCGTGGGGTTCGCTCATCGTGTCCTCTCCCTGGGCCGGTTCATGACCACCGCGGACTGGAAGCCGCCGAAGCCGCTGCCCACCGAGAGCACGCCGGCCAGCTTGCGCTCGCGGGCCACGCGCGGGACGTAGTCCAGGTCGCACTCGGGGTCGGGCGTCTCGTAGTTCGCGGTCGGCGGTACGACCTGGTTCGCCAATGCCAGGACGCAGGCGACGAGTTCGATCGCGCCGATCGCGCCGAGGGAGTGGCCCACCATGGACTTGATGGAGCTCATGGGGGTGGCGTAGGCGTGCCCGCCCAGGACGCGTTTGACCGCGGCGGTCTCGTGGCGGTCGTTCTGCTTGGTGCCCGACCCGTGCGCGTTGACGTAGTCGATCGCCGTGGCGTCGAGCCGGGCGTGCTCGAGTGCCTCCTCGATGGCCCGGGCCATCTCCAGGCCCTCACTGGTCAGGCCGGTCATGTGGTAGGCGTTGCCGAAGGTGGCGTAGCCGCTGATCTCGCAGTACACGTGCGCTCCGCGGGCCAGGGCGTGGTCGAGTTCCTCCAGGACCAGTACGGCACCGCCCTCGCCCATGACGAACCCGTCCCGGTCGGCGTCGAAGGGGCGCGAGGCGTGCGCGGGGTCGTCGTTGTTCGGCGAGGTGGCCTTGATCGCGTCGAAGCACGCCATGGTGATCGGGGAGATCGGCGAGTCCGAAGCGCCGGCTATGCATATGTCGGCGCGGCCCTCCTCGATGGTGTGGAAGGCGTACCCGACGGCGTCGAGTCCCGAGGTGCAGCCCGTGGAGACGGTCTGCACCGGCCCGCACGCCCCGAACCGCTCCGCCACCGTCGAGGCCAGCGTGCTGGGCGAGAACGCGCGGTGCAGCTGTGGGGCCGCCTCCCGGTGGTCCACGTCCCAGCGCTGCCCGCCGTGGCTGACCAGCACGTAGTCGTGCTCCAGCCGGGTGGTGCCGCCGACTGCGGTGCCGAGCGAGACGCCGATGCGCCAGGGGTTCTCGGCGGGCAGGTCGAGACCGGAGTCCCGGACCGCCTCCTCCCCGGCGACCAGGGCGAACTGGATGTAGCGGTCGCACCGTTGGACGTCCTCGGCGTCCAGCCCGTGGGCCGCCGGGTCGAAGTCGCACTCGGCGGCGATCCGCGAGCGCAGGCCGGCCGGGTCGAAGAACGTGATGGCCCGCGTCGCCGTGCGCCCCGCCGCCAGAAGATCCCAGAACGCCGGGACGCCGATCCCGCCGGGGGCGACGACGCCTATACCGGTGACCGCCACCCGTCTGGTCATGAACGCACCTGACTTCGCTCGGCCGCCTCGGCCCCGACCGCCACGGCCTCGGCGTCGGTCTCCTCGGTGTCGACATGGCCGAGCGGCGGGCTCGGGGCCAGCGGACCGAGGTGGAAGACGATACGGGCCTCGACATTGCCCACGTTGCGGAAGCGGTGCCGCATGTTGATCGGGATCATCAGGCCCTGCTCGGGCCGCAGCGGATGGGGCTCGCCGTCCAGGTCCACCTCGAGCTGCCCGCACACGACGTAGACGAACTCCTCGGAGTACGGGTGGTAGTGCTCGCCGATGCGCTCGCCGGGCCGGATCAGGGCCACGCCCATGAAGCCGCTGGTGGAGCCGACCGTGGCCGGGGTGAGCATGGCGCGCAGGTCGCCGCCGCGGCGGCGGTTCGGCTCGACCTCGCTGAGATCCACGATTCTGGGACTGGATGTGATCACGACGTTCCTCCGATGGTGTGCTGGACCGACGTGGCGGGGGCGTGGGCTGGGCCCCGACCCACGTGAGGGTGGATCAGGCGTCGGGCGACCGGCGGTCGGTGACGAGGTCCATGCGCGCGAGTTCGAGCCAGCGCGCGAGTTCACCGCCCCGCGGCGCGGACGCGTCCGCGGCGAAAGTCGTCAGTTCGGCCGCCTGCCGCGGGTCGGACAGGCCGAGGGCCAGCGCGGGATCGGCGGCGTCCAGCCTGCCGCGCACGTCGATCAGCCGTACGACGACGTCGTCGCGCTGGAAGATCGTGCTGCGCAGCACCGGGCTGCGCGGGTCATCGGCCGCCGCCTCGTCCTGACGGGCCAGCAGCTCGGCCAGCCGCATGCCGCAGCCGGGCTTGACCGGGTAGGACAGGGCGTGCCGCTCCGCCGACGGCTCCTGCTGCTCGGCCGTGACGTGGTGCACGGCGGGCAGTGCGGCGCGGGTGAAGAACACCCGGGCGGATTCCGGGTCGTTGAGGTCCCGGTCCTGCTCGAGGTAGGGGTTGATGGCCTCCTCGACGGCCCGCACCTCGGGCTGGCGGGCGACGTGGCGCAGTGCGGCGAGCAGGTCGCCGCGCACCTCGATGGCCCGTACGACCCGGTTGCCGTGCATGAACAGCGAGGTGCGGCACAGCCGGGTGGAGTCGTCGACCTTCGGCTCGGGCGAGGCGTAGTCGGCGAGGATCTTGGCGACCATCTCCTCGCTGCCCGGCTTGACGGTGAAGGTGAGGGCGTGCCGGATCATGCCGTCGCCGATCCTGGGCGAGGTCTGCAGCCGGCGCTCCGCGGGATCGGCGTCCACCGCCGGGCCGCCGGTCTCGCGGACGATGTGGAAGCGCAGCGACCGGGTGTCGCGGACACAGCTGTGCAGCGGCTCCACCATCCGCACGTGCTCCTCGCTGTTGACCCAGGCGAGGAACGGCGGGGCGCTCTCCCACTCGCTGGTGATCAGCCACTGGGAGGGGTTCTCGATGGACTGGCACAGCTGGTCGCTGACGTGCCCGGGGACGGACGCGACCTGGTTGCACAGGTGCTCGTAGGCCTCCAGGAACTGCTGCTGGGCACCGTCGTAGACGTCCACCAGCAGGACGACCCTCAGCCGGGAGCCATCGAACACGGACTGGGAGACACGTGGCGACACCTGCCGCTTCGGCGAACCGGAAACACGCTCGGACGTGGTGGTCATCCTGTGCACAACTCCTTCTCGGGACGGAGATGAACGTCGGCCGCGGTGAGGCGACATCGGCGTTCCTCGATCGTGTGCCCGTCCCCGCAAGCGCGCGACTCGAATGAACTACGCGGGTGACCCCCTCAGACGAGATGGGCGAAGACCACCAGGTTGTCCGTGTAGTCCCTGACCGACCGGTCGTAGTCACCCGCACAGGTGATGAGCCGCGCCTGGGCCTGGGGGGTGTCGTCGTACACGCGGTCGCTGGGGAAGTGCTGCTTGTCGAAGGTCTCCACGCTGTCGACCCGGAAGGTCGCCTCGCGTCTGTCGGCCCGCAGAACGTAGAAGAGGTCGCCCTTTCGCAGCTCGGAGAGGTTCGCGAAGACGGCCGCGGCGGTCTTCGTGTCCACGTGCCCGGCGATGACCGAGGTGCCCGCCTCCCCGGGGGAGGCTCCCTTGGCGTACCAGCCGACGAGGTTGGTGTCGGCGGCGGGCGGCGGCTCCAACTGGCCGGTGGAGCCGATGTACAGGTCGGTGAAGGGGGCGTCGACCCAGATCTTCGGGATGCGCAGGCGTACGGGCCGCGAGCGGGGCAGGTACTTCTGCGCCGGCTGTCCGGCGGACGGGGCCGACGCGGCGGCCGACGGGGCCGACGCGGCCTGTGCGGCAGAGGGCCGGTCGGCGGTGTCGGTCGACGAGTCGTTGCCGCCGATCAGGGTGGCGGCCAGGATCGTCAGGGCCGCGGCGCACATCATCATCGCCCCTGAGCGGGACGATCCCGATCCGGTGGGCGCGGGGTCGCCGTCGGTGGGGGAAGGAGGGGTAACTGCCATCGGAGAACACCTCGCTCAGGCACGGCAGCACGGCGGAGGGGTGGGCGGGGAGCGGGGCCGCGGCCGCCACTCGGGGCTGGGTGACGGCCGCGGCCCCGCTATCGCATCCGGCATGGGTCAGGCCGCGCTTCCGGCCGGCCTCTTGCGACGCGAGGCGTACAGTCCGGTCGCGGCGACCGCCAGCACGGCGAGCCCGCCCGCGGTCACTCCCGACGTCGTGGCGAGCCCGCCGCCGCCGGTGTGCATACCGCCCTTGGGCTTGTCGTGGTCGCCCCAGGAGTTCTCCTCGTGGTCGCCGTCCCTGTCCTTCCAGTAGTCCGGGTCCTGCTTGCGGTCCCCGCCTGAACCCCAGTCGCCGTCGTTCACCGCGGTCAGCGCACCACCACCGGTGTGCACCCCGCCGTGCGGCTTGCCGTGCCCCGAGTCGTTGTCGTGCTCCTTGCCGTGCTCCTTGCCGTGCTCCTTGTCGTGCTCCTTGCCGTGCTCGTCGCCGTGCTCTTGGCCGTACGAGGAGTCGTCTTGGTCCCAGTCGCCCCCGGCCGCGTACGCGCCGGGTGCGCCGATGGCGAGGACGGCCGAGACCGCCGCCGTAGCCAGGATCATGCGAGCAGAGCGCATCTGATGGCCCTTCCCGTCACGGCCCGGCAGCTGGCGCTTCGTCAGCTGAATTGACCGGGCCCCGACGTGAACCACCGTCAGTCAAGGACCGACTCGCCACCACTTGGAACGATCACCCGGGTGACATGACGGTGGCCTCGGCCGGGCCCGCTGACCCCGGGTCAGGACAGTGCCAGGACCCGCTTCAGGGCGTGGCGCAGCGTCGATTCGGCATCCGGGTCAGGACCGGGCGACCGCCATGCGACGAACCCGTCCGGCCGGACGAGTACGGCACCTCCGGGTGTCGTGCCGTGGCGTTCGGCCCAGTCCGCATCGCCGTCCGGAACCAGCTCGGCGCAGGGACCGATGCCCATGCGGTACGACGTGATGGGGACCGACAGTTCTGCGGCGAGGCGGGTGGCGGCCTCGTGCCATCCGTTCGGGTCACCGGCGTCGCTGAGCAGGACCAGGGAGCGCTCGTAGAGGTCGAGGGTGGAGATCCGCGCGGCGCCGTGCCGTACCCACAGGTGGGGCGCCCTGCTGCCGGGCTCGCCGCTCAGGTCGAGGTTCTCCGGGACCACGGGGGCCGCGGGGTCGGTGCCGTGGACGGCGCCCTGCGGATACCGGTAGCCGAGGGCCACGTTGAGGATGCCGCGCTGGCGGCCGCCGCCGGCGCCGGGCGGCGGGGTGAATCCGGGGTGGCTGTGCTCGGCCGAGCGGACGGCGGCGCGGGCGCTGGTCGCCTCCGCCACCGGGCGGCGCTCGGCGTCGTAGGACTCCAGCAGTCCCTCGCCCGCCCAGCCGCCGAGGACCGCGGCCAGCTTCCAGGCGAGGTTGTGGGCGTCCTGGATGCCCGTGTTGGAGCCGAAGGCCCCGGTGGGGGACATCTCGTGGGCCGAGTCGCCGGCCAGGAAGACGCGTCCGGAGCGGTAGCTGCGGGCGACGCGCTGGGCGGCGTGCCAGGGGGCGCGGCCGGTGATCTCGACATCGAGGTCCGCGACGCCGACCGCGCGGCGGATGTGCTCGGCGCACCGCTCGTCGGTGAACTCCTCCAGCGTTTCGCCGTGTTCGGGGTGCCAGGGGGCGTGGAAGACCCAGTTCTCGCGGTTGTCCACCGGCAGCAGGGCGCCGTCGGCGTCCGGGTTGGTCAGGTAGCAGACGATGAAGCGACGGTCGCCCACGACATCGGCGAGGCGGTGCGAGCGGAAGGTGACGCTGACATTGTGGAACAGGTCGCCGGGGCCGCTCTGCCCGATGCCGAGCTGCTCGCGGACGGGGCTGCGGGGGCCGTCGGCGGCGACGAGGTAGTCGGCGCGGATGGTGGTGTGCTCACCCGTCTCACGGCTCTTGACCACTGCGGTCACACTGTCGGCATCGCTCTCGAACGACATCATCTCGGTGGAGAAGCGCAGGTCGCCGCCGAGGGCGCGGGCGCGGTCGAGCAGGACCGGCTCCAGGTCGTTCTGGCTGCACAGACACCAGGCGGCGGGGCTGAAGCGGGCCAGTCCGCCGCCCGGGTCGATCTCCCGGAACAGCCACTCGCCCGCGTCGCCGACCAGGGTGGGCGTCTGCAGGATGCCGTGGTTGTCGGCCAGGGTGGCGGCGGCCTCGTGGATCGCGGGCTCGACGCCCGCCACCCGGAACAGCTCCATCGTGCGGACGTTGTTGCCGCGGCCGCGCGGGTGGATGGAGGTGCCGGAGTGCCGCTCCACCAGCAGGTGCCGCACCCCCAGCCGCCCCAGGAACAACGAGGTCGACAGGCCGACCAGGGAGCCGCCGACGATGAGAACCGGGACCCTGACGGTGTGGTGGTCGGCCTGATCGACTCGTTCGTTCATCACTCTCGCCTCCAGCGCGTCTTGTCCGCCGACCGGCCGGATCCGGTCGGGATCCTCATGCATGCCCCGGGAAGCCGACAGCGGCTCAGGCTTCACCCGGCTGTCACCCGGTGGGCAGGGCGGAGGGGGCGGCGGGAGGCGGATCAGGGTTTCGGCGGGTCGGCCGGCAGGTGAGCCGGCGGCCGGTGCTCGGCCACGCGTCGGTGTACGGCTTCCGCCTCCGCGTGCGCGAGGGCGAGGTCGGTCGCCTGGGCCACCTCTCGCTCGGCGTCGTCGATGACGATGCGGGCCTGTTCATCGACGGCCGCCAGCCGCTCGGCATCGCCGGTGACCACGGTGGCGCAGTTGTGCAGCAGCCGGAGCAGGGCATGGGCGACGGTCGGTTCCCGGGCGCCGTAGCGTCGGACGAGCCCGCACATCACGGCGAGGTACTCCGGGAACCGCCGGCCGGGGATGATCAGGACGGTCGTGCCGCCGTCGCGGACGACGTGGTTGCCCAGCGGCCGCTGCGCGAGGGCGCAGAAGATCACGGACAGATGGTCGATGGCCTGGACCGCGGTGTACGGATCGTTGATGGCCGGGGACAGCGCCTTGCAGGCGACGTCGACCAGTTGCCGGATGCCGAAGGCGGCGTCCTGTTCCAGGGTGCGCTCGAAGCCGATGCGGACGCCGCTGTCCAGTGCCTGCGAGAACGTACGGGTGTCAGGAGCGGGGTCGCGCGGCGAGCCGTGCCAGATCCAGGCGAGCGTCGTCCCGGCGACGACGTGTTCGCCGACCCGGGGCCGCAGCCGCACGCAGACGCCTTGCGCGGCCGCGGCCGGCAGCAGCAGATGAGGACGCACCACCTGTACGTACCCGGAGCGCCGGGCGGTCACGGGCACGGCCCATGCCGGTACTTCCGCGTGATCCTCGCCGCCGGCGAACACCCCGTCGCGGATCACCCGGACGGTGTTGCGCTCCACCACGCTCATGATCGCGTCGACCTGGATGGAGTGCACGAGATGGTCGGCGAAGAACACCAGCAGGCCGAGGCTGACGAAGAGCAGAACGAGCGCGCCGCTCACCGCGAGCCGCGGGAACTCCGCGGAGCGGCTGCCTGCCGAGACGCCGACCGTGTACAGCCCGGCCGCGCTGTAGGCGAAGGTCGCGACGAAGACGCTGAGCACGATCTGGTTGGGCCGGTCACGGAGGAAGTTGCGCAGCAGCCGCGGCGAGAACTGGGTGGACGACAGCTGCAGCGCGACCACGGTCAGGCCCAGCAGCAACGCGATGACCGTCACCATCGTCCCGGCGATCCCGATCAGCAGCGTCCGGGCGTCGTCGGCGGTCCCCTGGAAGGCCAGCGGTGATCCCGCATCGGTCTCCACCAGGGACAACAGTGCCCCCGCGACCAGTGCACCCAGCACGGACAGCGTGGGAAGTACCCACAGCGACCCTCGAACGTACTCCGCCAGCGCATCACGTCGGATCATGGGCAACCCCCGCACGTCGATGCTGGGCCGGGTATGCCCAGTATCCGACGAGTGCGTCGGCCGTCCAACTGATCACGCTCTGTGAGAGCGGCACACAGCCGCGTCACGCCGTGCGGTGCTACACCGTGTCGGCCGCCGCCGTGCTCGGCGCCTGTGTGCCCGTACCCCCGAACCGGATGCCCTTGGCCTCCTTGCCGACGGCGCTGAGCACGATCACCGCGGTCAGGGCGGGGATCACGGTCCATGCCATCGCGGACGGGTAGCCGTGCCGCTCGGCGATGGCCTCCTGGATCGGCAGGTTGAGGGCGGCGATGAGGTTGCCGAGCTGGTAGGTGACGCCCGGGTAGAAGCCGCGGACGGCGTCCGGGCTCATCTCGGTCAGGTGTGCCGGGATGACGCCCCAGGCTCCCTGGACGCACATCTGCATCAGGAAGGAGGAGAGCATCAGCCAGCCGACCATGGTGGACAGCACGAAGAAGGGCACGACGACCAGGCCCCCGGCCGCCGCGATCATGATCGTGCGGCGGCGGCCCAGCTTCTCGGAGAAGGCGCCCAGCAGCGCGCCTCCGATGATGGCGCCGATGTTGTAGACCACGGCGATGGCGATGGCGGTGTCCGGGGACAGGCCCAGGCCCTTCTTGACGAAGGTCGGGTAAACGTCCTGGGTGCCGTGCGACATCCAGTTGAAGGCGGTCATCAGCGCCACCAGGTACACGAAGCGCTTCAGCACCGCCGGGTTCCTGAACACCTGGTACGCGGGGGTGCGGTTGAGCCGGACGCTCTTCTCCCACACCTCGCTCTCCTCCACCCGGGTCCGCACCCACAGCGCGACCAGGGCGGGCACCAGGCTGAAGGCGAACAGCCCACGCCAGCCGAAGGCGGGCTCGATACCGAAGAACGCCACGGCGGCGAGCAGATAGCCCAGCGAGTACCCGCTCTGCAGCAGCCCCGACCAGAAGCCGCGCCGCTCGGCCGGGATCTTCTCCATGGCGAGCGCCGCGCCCAGGCCCCACTCGCCGCCCATGCCGATGCCGTACAGCAGACGCAGCACGAGCAGCACGGCGTAGTTGGGCGCGAAGGCGCAGGCGAAGCCGACGATCGAGTAGAAGACGACGTCGACCATGAGCGGCAGGCGGCGGCCCCGTCGGTCCGCCCACATGCCGAAGAGCAGAGCGCCGACCGGCCGCATCATCAGGGTGGCGGTCGTCAGGAAAGCCATGTCGGTGAGGGAGACATGGAAGTCGTCGGCGATTTCGCTGTAGACGAGTACGACCAGGAAGTAGTCGAAGGCGTCCATCGCCCAGCCCAAGTAGGCGGCGACGAAAGCATTGCGCTGGTCCTTGGTGAGTCCCGTGGCCTGCTCTCGGACGCTGTTCAGCATTCCAGCCCTCCCAGGTTCCGCAGGTGAGGCTAGGTGCGTGCGGTGAAGGGGACAACGCATGGGGCGGCAAAGCGCCAACCACGATTGCCCAAAACCCCCGCCCTGCTCGGCTCGTTCACCTGCGGAGGCAGTCAACTCCCTTGTTTATAGGAACAGTTCACTGCTTGGTCGACTGCCGGAGGACCTCACACAAGTAGAGACCGGCCGAACCGCCGAGGACGACTCGGCCGTCGTGGGGGTGGAACGAGCACGAGGACAGGTGGTTGTCCACGCGCAGTTGGCACACTTCGGCCTCCGACTCGGTGTCCCACAGGAAGGCCGATCCCTCCATGGTGACGGCCACGAGACGGGCACCGTCCGGTGACAACGCGACGGACCACACCGCCGATCCGTCGCCTTCGAGGAGGCACCGGGGTTGTCCGGCGGCCGGGTCCCACAGCAGCACGTAGCCGTCGTACCCGGCGGTGGCCAGGTGGCGGCCGTCGGGGGACCAGGACACCGCGCTGACCGAGCCGACGTGACCGTCCCACTCACTGACCGTCCCCGTGGGCCGACCGGTCGGGTCGAGATGGACCACGCGCAGTTCCATGGACGAGGTGGCCGCGGTCAGTTGTGATCCGTCGGGTGCGAAGGCCAGAGCGTTGACACTGGCACCGAGGTTGATCCGGCTGGCCGGCTGCCAGTCCGCCGTCTCCCACAGCAGCACTTCGGTGTTGTCCCCGGCGGCCGCCCAGCCTCCGTCGGGGCTCCAGGCGACGGCTCCCGGATAGGTCAGCTTCCGCGCCGGCGTGTGGACCACCTCGTGCCGGTCGGCGTCCCAGAGCAGCAATCGGCCGTCGTCACCGATGCTGAGCAGTCGGTGCCCGTCGGGTGCCCAGGCCAGGGCCCGCAGTTCGCCCTTGTGCGCGGGCACCGCGTACCGCGACCACCAACCCGGCGGGTTCTCGGCTCCCACCGGGGCCAACATCAGCCGACCCCCGGTGTTTCCGGCGGCCAGGGCCCCGTTCGGGGACCAGGCCACGGTGTTCACCCGTTCCGCCGGACCGGCTTCCGAGGAGGCCTGCCGGTCGGGAATCCAGAGCCGCACGGCGGGTTGACGCGTGCCGACCGCGATCCGGTCCCCTTGCGGGTGCGGAGCGATCGCCCTGGCCTGGACGCCCCGGGCGGAGAAACTGTCGGTGAGCTCCAGCCGTGGCACATTCGCCCACCAGGAGAGTCTCCAGGCGAAGACGGTCCCGTCGTTGTCCCCCGTGAACAGGGTGTCTCCCGAAGGCGCCCAGGCCAGCGACTGGAGCCAGGTGGCCCCTGTGCGCTCCTCTCCGTAGATCCGCGCGGCGGCACCGGTTCCGGCGCAGTCGACGAGTGTCACCGTTGCCGCGTGGCCGACGACGGTCAGCAGCTTGCCGTCCGGATGCCAGTCCAGGGCCTGGACGACCGACTGTCCGCTGTCGAGCACCACCGGTTCGCCCTCGGCCTCCGCCTTCCACAGATGGATCCGGCCGTCGCCCAGGCCGACCGCCAGGCCGCCGCTCGCATGCCAGCTCAGTGCCGTGCAGGTGGCGTCTCGCCCGCCGGGCAGCGGCGGGCCCAGGCTCTCCCCGGTGAACGGTGCATGCCACAGCCGCACGTCCTTCCCGCATGCCACGGCGACGGCCCGGGAGTCGGAGGCGAAGGCCGCCAGGACACGGGGACGGTCCTCGTCGCCGACGGACAGCCGCCGCACGATCAGCCCTTCCGACGGGTCCACCAGCAGCACCTCGCCCCAGTCGGTGCCCACGGCCAAGAACACCACGTCCGGGCTCCACGACAGGCCGATCACCGCACCGCCGGAGCCGCCCGCCGCGTCCACCACCAGTTCCGGTCTGTCGTACTCGTCGATCCAGCGGATCCGCACCGTGCCGTCGCCGCTGCCGCTGGCCAGCACCCGGCCGTCCGGCCGCCAGCACAGCGCGTGCACAGCGCCTGTGTGACCGGTCAGCACCCGCCACAACCGCCCGTCGGGGCCGTCGGGAAAGGGCGCCTTCGCGATCAGCCCGGCGGACAGGACCTCGCCCATGTGGTGCAGCCGTCGCATCACCTGCTCCGAGGCAAGACAACGGCTGTACAAGGTGATGGCGAGGTCTGTGCGCTGCGCGTGCCCAGTCAGCAGATGGGCCTCCCCCTCGACCAGCCAGCCGAGTTCCGTCGCGTAGCGCTCCATACCCAGTGGCAGGAACACCCGCAGGCGGCGCGACGCCTCCACCTGCAGGGCCGTCGGGCCGCTGCGCCAGACCCGTTCGACGAGAAAGCGGAAGTCCGTGGTGGTGTGGTTGAGGCCGACGCCGTCGTCGGCCTCCGCGAGGTGGTAGGTGACGTTGTCCAGGAACGCGGGGTCGGCGTCGGGCGCGGCCAGGGCGTGCCAGCCCGCCCCGCCGCACAGCGGGGCCTGCCCGTCCAGCAGGGTCCGGTGTGCCTGCCGTACCGCACGCGGGTCGCGGCGTCGCAGGACATCGCGGATGACGTCGTGCAGCCGTACGCCCTCGGCGTCGTGCTGCGCCAGCAGGGAATGGTCGTCGAGGCGTACGCACTCCCGTCGCGCGGTCAGCTCGGAGACCTGCCAGAGCCGGGCGAGCCAGCGATAGGGGACGTGCTGGTCCTCCGGGAAGCAGGCCGTGGCCAGCAGCCGGGCCAGGGAGTCGGGGCCGGTGACGGGGATCCGGGCGAGCTCTTCGAGGCTGAGGTCGACGGTGGCCTCCACCGTGCGGGTGTCGGTGTCCGGGTAGGCGTCGAGCGGATCCTGCAGACCGTGGCGGTCGAGCTCGCCGGCCATCTCGTTCACGACGTCGGGCAGGCCCATGCCGCTGCGGTGCACCATGCTGCGCAGCACGCCGTTGATCAGACGCAGGGCCAGCGGCCAGCGGCCGGAGCGGTCGAACAGCGGCAGCACTGTGGTGTTGTCGGCTCCGTCGATCCCCGCCGTCAGCAGGTTCAGGGCCTGAGCCGGGGACATCCGGTCTACCCGGACCAGCGGCGCCGCCCTGTCCAGCACCCCGCGTCTGCGGGTGGTCACCAGCCGGACGCAGGTGCCTCCGCCCCGCAGGAAGGGTTCCACGTCCTCCCGCCGCCACGCGTCGTCGACCACCAGCAGGACGCGCCGCCCGTCCAGTGCCGTCCCCAGCGCGGCGCCCGCCGCCTCCACGGTGGCGTAGGCCGGGGGTTCGGCGCCGGTGAGGAGCCGTACGAGATCGCGTGCTTCGGTGATGATGCGTTGCTGCGACACGTCCTGGCCGAGCTGGACCCACAGCACGCCGTCGGGGAAGGCCGCCAGCACGTCCGGGTGGTGGCAGGCCCAGGCGGCCAGCGTGGTCTTGCCGAACCCACCCGTGCCGTGGACGCCGGTGACGGCGGAGGTCAGTCCGACGGCGGTGGGTGCGTCGCCGGATTCCGACTGCTCACCTGCCGCCGCCTTCAGTAGCGATCTGACCAGGTCGCCGCCTTCCTCGGGGCGTTCGACGAAATCCGACGGGACGGCGGGTGCCATGTGCGGCGGGCCCGGCAGATCGGTCCGCGACCGCGGGCCGGACGTGAGCGGCCCCGCGACCGGTGCGAGGGGCGCACGGGGCAGGGGATCGGGCATGACCGCTGTCCCCGTCGACGACGGTGACACGACCTCCGCCGCTGACGCCGGCGGCGCCACCTCCTGCCGCGCCAGCAACTCGCCGCCCGCATGGGCCGCCAGACGGAAGAACCGCCACCTGCCGGCGTCGCCCAGACTCTCGTACGTGGTGAAACGCAGCGCCGTCGCCTGGACGGACAGCAGCAGTTGTTCCGTCCACGGGCCCAGCCAGCCTTTCGGGACGACGCCGGTGCAGGCGTCGTGCATAGCGTCCAGGAGTTCGCTCAACCACGGGGCGAGATGCGCGACATGGGCCTCCTGAGGGTTCACCACGTGGGACAGCAGCGCGAGTTCCTGCTCCGCGACGAGGCCGACGGGCACCTTCTCGGCCAGGACGGACAGCATCAGCGTCGCCAAGTCCCGTGTGAGCGGGGCCGATTCGGCGAAGTCGGCCAGGTCGATGAGCTCGTAGTCCTCGGGCCGCGGGGTTCCTCTGCGACAAGGCACCATGACGTTCTGCAGATGCAGGTCGCCATGGGCCAGACCGTGGTGGACCTGGAACCACGGATCGGGCAACTGGCGGTTTCCCTGGGCCATGAGCAGGGGGTTCGGTACGACCACGCCGTCGATCTCGATCCACGCCGCCCGTGCCGCGTCCAGCAGCAGCGCATCGACCCCGGCGGCATACGCCGGCACCGGGCCGTCCTGCCCGACCAGTGCGCCGAGTTCGCCGCGCAGGAAGGCCGAGACGGTGCGCGGCTCGGCCGACCGGTCCTCGATGCTCCGGTTCCAGTCGGTCACAAGCCCAGAGACCACCGCGCGGAAGGCGGACTTCAGCTCTTCGCCGTGGCGCAGATGCGCCATGGTCACCACCTGCCGCAGGTCGCCGCAGGCAGGGCTCTGGAACGTCAGGATCCGCCCGTCACCCACTGGGTAGGGATCACGGACCTGCTCGGCCAGGTGCCGCTCGGCGAAGCCTCCGCGCAGCCGGGAAGCACGCCGGGCACGCGCGTGAGCCGCGTGTTCGCCCCACTGATCGGCGGGACACAGCTTCACCACGACGACGCCCGGCCCCGGGCTGACCGTCACGGCCGCCAGCGCCGCGCCCGTGTACCCCATGCCAGACGGCTTCCAGCGAGGGCTGACCGGGATGACCGTACTCCCCACGGTTTCACCCCACCGCACCAGCGCCCGCGCCGCGCGCTCGTCCCCCAGGCACGTGGTCAGCTCGTCAAGCACTGTCATCGTCCCCCCGCGCGAAGGCGCCGCAAGCCGCTCGTGTACCGGCGAAAGCCGATCCGGCCCATTCTGGCACCCCCAGCACGGCGAACGCCCTGTGTACAGCCGGCGGACCGACGGGCACAGTGGGGACCACAGCCAAGGGCGAGGGGGACGTCATGGGCAGTGGGCCGGGCGAGGGCTCCCGCATCCTGTCGGAACAGAACGCGGAGCCGGCCCTGCACAGGCTGCGCGCCATGACGGTCTCCCACGGCAGGGCCCAGCGTCTGGCCAACGCCCGGACCGGTGTCTCGCTGCTGCTGGCCGGGGCCGGACTCGTCACCGTCTTCCTTCCCGGGATCAGCCTCTGCGTGACGGTACTTGGCGGGCTCTGGGCTGTGGCGTACTCCGTCGGCCTGACCTCGTGGGAGAGCAGCGAGGCGCGTCGCGCCGCGCTGCTGCAGGAGCTGTTCGACGTCCGGCTGTTCCGTCTGGAGTGGAACGGCGTGGTGGCCGGACCCCCGCCCGCCCCGCAGCAGATCAACAGCCTCAGCCGGCGCTTCACGAGCGACGAGTCAGAGCTGCGCGACTACTACGAGATCCCCGAACTGCCGCGCCCCTACGACGTGCTGGCCTGTCAGCAGCAGAACCTGGGGTGGGGTGCCCGAGTCCGCCGCCGTTATGCCCGAACCGTGCTGACGGCGATGGTGGTCTGGCTGGGTACGGGGCTCGTGGTCGGCCTCTCGGCACGCATGAGCGTACTCGACCTGATGCTGCTGTGGTACGTGCCCTCGCTCGGCGCGGTGATGATGGGTCTCGACGTGTGCCGGACGCAGTGGGAGGTGGCCACGGAGCGGGAGCGGGTGATGGCAATGCTGGAGAGCAAGGTCGCCGCCGGCGGTGACACGGCCGCCCTGCTGGGCTTCGCCCGGCAGGTCCAGGACGTGGTCTTCCAGTCCCGGCAGCGGCACACCCGCGTGCCGGGCTGGTTCTTCCGCCGCTTCAAGAGCACGGACCGCGCCGACTTCCAGGCCGCGATGGACGACCTGCAGAATCTGGTCGGACGCAGCACGCCACAGCCCGGCTGATGTAGCGTCAGCGACTGTTCGCACCGGCAAGGAGTCCGGGACGACTCCGCAGTCGGAGCGGTCCCGGCGTCATGGGCGGACGGGTCCTGGACGGGGGCAGGGTGGACAACGAGGACGGTCTCAAGGATCTGTTCGACGACGAGCCGGCCTCCGACGCCCTGATCGACTGGGCCCGGCACGGAGACCACGGCGGCACCGTCCGGCCGGTCATACCCCCGTGGCAGCCGTCCGGGGTGAGCGCCAGCGGAGCCCTGCTGGCCGCGGTGCTGGTCGCCCCCCGGCCGGGCGCCGTGGTGGTCAAGGTGTCCACCACCGACCAGGCCGACGAGGGCCACACCCACGCCCGGGCGAGGCGGACGGCACCGGATCGGGTGGCTCCCCTGCTGTGGACATGGCCGGTGGGGGACGGCCGCGTACTGACGTTTCAGTCCCCGGCGGGCGGGAGCCTGAGCGCCGTGGACACGTTGTCGGGACTCGGGGGCGGCGAACTCCCGGACGCCTGCGCCTTCGTGACGAAGTGGCTGCTGACGCGGTGGAACGACGGCCTGGGGGTCCGAGAGCCCGTTCCCGTGAGCGTCGGTCAACTGCTGCGCGGCGAACTGGGTGCGCTCGTCTCCCGCGGCGGCTCGGCGCTCGCGTACGGCTCTCGGATCACGGGCATGCGGGCCGACTCCGCGTGGATCCGGACCGACGACCAGGACCTGCCGAATCCCCTGGCCCTGGCCACCGGTCACGCCGAACTGCCCGACCCGGCCCTCTACATCGCACGCGGGCTGGCGCACGGCGACCTCCATCTGCACAACATCATGGTTCCGCACCGGGAAGGCAGCGCCCGGTACCAGGACTTCCAGCTCATCGATCTGGCGACCTTCGCGGACGACGCCCCGCTCTCCCGGGACGTGGCGATGCTGCTCCTGTCCGCTCTGGCCCCCGAGGCCCAGGCGGAATCGGCCAGAGGCGGTGACGCCCTGCTGCGCTACCTGGTGAGCCCGCACAAGGACCTCCTGGAGAGGATCCCGCCCTCGACGAGCCGCCTGGTCCGAGCGGTAGGGCAGACCTGCGCCAGGGCCGCCGAGGGCGGCCTGTACGACGTGTGGTCCGCCCAGTTCCTGCTCTCGCTCGTCGCCACGGGGCTGCGGTTCAGCACGTACGAAAACATGGGAGAAGCCGGACGGTGGTGGTACTTCCGGCTGGCGGCACACGCAGGCGGCGAATTGCTGAAGCCATACGAAGACCGTCCGCGCCCGGCAGGACGACCGGTTGGTGCGCCGGTGCCGCTGGGCCCACAGGCCGCCTCCGCCGCTCATGAGCGGCGGGACCGGCGGTCCACCCCGGCTGCGCGCCGTACCGAACCGGGCCGTCTCTCCGCCGACCGCGACGCCACGAATCCGTCCGAGGAACTGCTCGGACTCGAGGCCTACAGCCGTGCCGCGGTCGTCGCCGCGGGACATCAGGGCGCTTCGGGCACCGGGGCACACCCCCTGGACCTGACCGCGCTCGCCGTCCCCCGGGACATGGAGTGGTCGCTCCTCGGCCTGCTGGGCGAGGGCCGTTCGGCGTGTGTGACCGGCGAGCCCGGCACGGGCAAGACCACGTTACTGTGGAGAATCCACACGGAGCTGGCCGCGGATCCGGCCGGGCCGCGGCCCTACTTTCTGCGGGCCGGGGACCTGTGGAGCGCCTCGCGCGGCGCCGGGCCGCTCCTGGAGACGGTCCGCGCCGCGTGCCGCCGCCTGGCACGTCCGGCGGTCTTCCTCCTCGACACCGCCGACCTGCTGGTCTCCGACACCTCGGGCCTGCTCCTGCTGCAGGAACTGCTCACACTCGCCGCCGAGCACTCCGTGCGCGTTCTGATGACCTGCCGGAAGGAGGAGGCACGCATCCTGCGGCCGTACGTCGGCGACTTCGCCCTTGAGTGGAAGGTGCTCGGCCCGTACAGCGACCGCGAGCAGAAGGCGGCCATCCGCACCCACGCCCGGTACTTCTACGAGGGCCAGTCCGAGGTGTCCGTGGACGAGGTCTGCCGCACGGTCACCAACGCGGCCGTGCGCGGTCTGCCGATGCGCGAGGTGTGCCGGGCCCCCCTGACGCTGCGCATGCTGTTCGAGACCTTCGCGCCCAAGGCGCCCCTGGTCGAGGAGATCGACGCCACCACCCTCTACGACCTGTACTGGGAGCACCGCGTCGGCAAGGATCAGCGGGCTGGGTTCGACGTCCCCGCGCCCGGCGCCGCGCCACCGCCCGATCTGTCCGAGTCCGGTGAGGAAGTGGCCCGGCTGATGCTGGAGGAGGGCCGCCTGGACTTGTCGGCCGCGGAGGTGCGTACGGGGCTGCGCAGCCGCTCCCGGAGCGTCGGCCCGGTGGACGACCTGCAGGGGCTCGTGGCGCGCGGCGTGATCGAGCGTCAGGGGGCGAACTCCACAGAGCGGTACTCCTACTTCCACCAGACCCTGTTCGAGTACGCCGCCGGCCGCCGGCTCTCGCGGACGGCCGTGCCCGAGAGGCCCTCCCACCTCGGTCACCTGCTCGACTGGCTGAAGGAGCACCCCGACGATCACTTCCGGCTCGCCGTCGCCGAGCAGGCACTCGTCCAGGCCGGTCGGAGCGGCGGCCGGGCCGCGGAAGCGAGCACGGCGCTGCTGACCGAACTGCTCGCCAAGACCTGGGGCGGCTCGCCCGAGCTGCATGGGCTGCGCGCCATGCAACTGCGCGTCTACGCACGGCTGCCGGCCCCTGACGCCGGACTTCGGCGGCGCTTCGGACGGGCCGTCGCCGACCTCCCGCCGGTACTGGGCAGGGTCTATCTGGAGGCGCTGCCCACGACCTGCCACCGGGATCGCGGCCGGATCGTCGAGGAACTGCTCGGCATCTGGCGCCGTGGGCACGAGGAGCTCAGACAGCCGCTGCTCGTCGCCCTGAAATGGCTCGCGGAAAGCCTGCCGGAGAGCGTGATCTCGGTCATCGACGGAGCCTGCCCCACCTGGGCGCGCGGCAACGGCCCCTGCCGAGGCGTCCGTTGCTCTTCCCAGGAGTGCCTGTGGGCCTGGTTGCTGACCCGGCACAAGTCGGAGGTCTTCAAGTTCCTGGCCGTACTCGAGGCACTGGCACCCAAGCGACCCGACTGGGTGTGGCCCCGGCTGCGCACGCTGATGACGGATCCGCACAGCGACCTGCTCCCGATGGCCCGCTGTCTGCGGCTCGCGGCCCGGCGACAGGACTGGCCGGAGCGCCCCTACCCGACGGTCCGGCCGGTCGTCCGCCACCGCTGGGGCCGGGAACGCCCGCGCAACAAGGACGGATTCGAACTCCAAGCGGCCCTGGGCCGGTTGACCGCCGTCTCGTGGCAGACCGGCGCGCAGCCGCCCTCGTCGGAAGCCGTCCTGGCCGCGGCGGCCCGACGTCCAGAGGAGTCGATGTCGTATCCCCAGGTTCGCGCCGTGAGCGAGATGGCGGTCCAGGCGTCCTACGACGAGGTCGCTCGCCTGCTCGACGTGGTGGAGGAGGCGGCAGGGCCCGCGGCCATGCCGTTGCTCACCGACCATCTGCTACTGCCGCTGCTCACCGCCGCGCAGGGAACCGTCGACACGATCGGCGGCGACACACCGTCGAGCCGGACCTCCGGCGCGGAACCCGCGGCCACCGTCGCGGTCCGTGCCTGGCTGGCCCGACAGCTGCGCGCGCTCGACCGTCCCGGCCCCGTCGGCTTCGCTCACCGCCTGGCGGAACACACCTGGAGCCGCGACCTCGATGTCGTCACCACGGCCCGGCTGGCCACCGAGGCGTGGCCGCAGGACGACGACCCATCAGGCCACGACCGCGAAGAGCCGGGGGTGGACGACGGCGACGAGCCGGATGCGGAGGAGAGGCTGCGCCGGATCTGGCTTTCCGAGCAGGGCGCCGTCCAACTGCTGGTGGCGGCCTCGGCAGCCGGACACCCGCACGCGCGAAAGGCGCTGCGCCTGTGGCGTGCCGACCGCGCGGGCAAGGGCCACGCCAAGGGACCTGCCCGCAAGCAGGGCGTGTCGCAGGAGGACCAGAAGATCGCGCTCAACCTGCAGCGGCTGGTGCCCGAACATCCCGAACTGCTCGACGAGTTGCTCGCGCCGGATACCATCGACCCACGCCTGGATGCGGGTTGGCTGAACAAGGCGCTGGGAGACAGGGAGGCGGACGTCGACCGGCGGCTGACCGCCGCGCTACGCCGCCACGCGGATGCCCTCGAGCGGCTCTGCGACGTCACGTGGACGGGCGACTACGGGTCGGCGGCTGCCCGGAGCTCGTTCCATCTGCGCGGCAAGCTCATCGTCCGGGGTGTCCTCGGGCCGCCGAGTGCCGGCCGTCTCGACGCCGTCCTCGCCGCGCGAGGCCACCCGCATCACGTCCGGAGCGCGCTGCTCCTGGTCGAGACGGTCATCGACCACAGCCCGAACGGCACGCTCGACACGGAGGAGTGGCGGCGGCTGGAAGGCCGGCTGCGCGGCTTCACGCACCAGGACGTCCGGGCCGTGGCCCGCCGTTGTCTGACGGGCCTGGTGTGCCGCCACCACGCCTTGGACACGCCTCGGCGCATCGCCCAGGCGCATGCGAGCGCGCTGAACCATCTGGCAAGGGCCACCACGGTGGACGAGGTGACCGTACTGGGGCGGTTCGTCGAACGGCTCGCCGAGGCCTCGCCGCAGAATGCCGTCGAGCTGGTCACCGCGGCTGCCGGGAGGCTGCGCGTGCTGCCCACGGGGCAGGTGATGTCCCTGGCCCAGCGCTGGTATCGCCCGCTCTCCCGTCTCGCCGAACGGGCGTCGACACAGCAGTGGAAGGAGCTCGTCGAAGGCGTCCGGGAAGGCCCCAGGGAGATCCTGCGCGTCCTGATCCGGTCCGGCATCCGCAAGCGCACCGACGATCCGGCGGCACACCTGCTGGCGATCGCCGACAGCAGCCCGTGGCCGGACATGATCCGGGAAACGGTGCGCGTGGGCACTCTCCTGCACACTGAGAGCAGTCGGCAGCGCTGGCTGCCGTCCCTGGATTCGGTGACTGAAGGCTGAGTGTCCGGGCACGTTTCCCGGCTCTTACCCGGAACGCTGCCCGCCGGTGACGCACTTTGTCCGCGTTTGATCGCTCCCATTGCATTTCAGTGCGCCGTGACTGATTGAACAGCCTTGGGCGGCTTGGGAGTTCTATGCTGCAGCCGACATGGAACCCGTGAGCATTGGGGCCCGGCTCGCCTCGAGCGTCGTCGTCCCGCTGGTGAAGAAACTGTTCGTGGCGGACGGACCGGGCGCGGGCCTGGTCGACCGGCCCGTGCGCATCTCCAGCCTGGTCTCGTTCCGTGGCGAGAAGCGAACGCTTTCGGACGCCGAACTCCGCAAGATCGCCGAGGAGTTGGTGGAGCGCGCGGCACAGTCGACCGGCGTGTCGGAGCGCCTTCCGGGCTTCGAGCGGCGCGCGGTGGTGAACGCGGTCACGCATTCCCTGAGTTCCATGGGCCACATCGACATGGACGACGTCCAAGCCGTCCAACTCGGCTATCTGGAACTGTCCCGAAGTCTTCGATCGGGCAATCAGGCAGCCACGCTCGGACTTTCGAGCGACGCGGTGCTGTTGCACGCGCGGGTGGTGGATACGGCCTGTCTGCACATCCTGCACTTCTTCACCACGAGATCCACCTTCATACCCCGGACGCTCTTGGAGCAGAGCCGAAAAATCGAGGAACTCTCCTCGAAGATCGACATGCTGATCCGGCGGACGCCTTCTCCGGCGGACGGCGGATTCGAGGAGCGCTATGCGCGCCATATCTCCAGCAAACACGGCAAGCTGACCATCTTCGGCCTTGATCTGTCCGAATCCTCGAGGGCATGGCCTCTGGACGCGGCCTATCTGAGCCTGGAGGCCATGGGCACCACGGTCGGCGAGATCCCGTTGGTCCTGCCTGCCGAACAGGTCCTGGCCGGGCGTGACCGGGTGCTGTTGCGCGGAGTGGCAGGCTCCGGCAAGACCACGCTGGTGCAGTGGCTGGCGGTGAGTGCGGCCCGGGACGACCTCGACGAACGGCTCCTCTACCTCCACGGCCTGGTGCCGTTCGTGCTGCCCATGCGGTCCCTGACCCGTGCCGGGGCACGACTGCCCACCCCGGACGAGTTCCTTTCGGCGGTGGGGTGCCCGATCGCTCACGCCCAGCCCACCGGCTGGTACGACCGGGTGCTGACCGCCGGGCGAGGGCTGATGCTGGTCGACGGGATCGACGAGATGCCCGAGGGGGAACGCGAGGAAGCCCGCAGCTGGCTGCGGGACCTCATCGGTGCGTACCCGAAGAACCACTGGCTCGTCACTTCACGGCCCTCCGCGGTGCGGGAACACTGGCTGGCGGACGAGAAGTTCACGGAACTGGACCTGGCTCCGATGAGCCGTGACGATGTCGCCGCGTTCATCAGACGCTGGCACAAGGCGGCCGGCAGCGCGGACGCGTACGGCAAAGAGCTGCTCTACGCGGTACGGGCCAAGCAGGAACTCGCCCGGCTCGCCACCAATCCCCTCATGTGCGCACTGATCTGCGCACTGCATCGTGACCGGAGGGGCTATCTCCCCGACGGACGCAAGGAGCTCTACGACGCGGCGCTGTCCATGCTGCTGTCCCGGAGGGACCGCGAACGCGGCATCTACCAGACGGGCGACATGCGGATCGGCGAGACCCACCAGGTGCAGCTGATCCAGAAACTGGCGTACTGGCTGATCCGCAACGGCCGTTCGGAGATGGACGCAAGGGATGTCCTGGACCTGCTGTCCCAGGCGTTGACGGCGATGCCGCGCGTCGCCGAACAGGGCACGGCGCAGCAGATCTACCGCTACCTCCTCGTCCGCAGCGGGCTGCTCCTCGAACCCATCGAGGGCACCATGCAGTTCATTCACCGGACCTTCCAGGACTACCTCGGTGCCAGGGCCGCCGTGGAGAGCCTCGACTTCGACTTCCTCGGCGGAAACGCCCACCTCGACCAGTGGGAGGACGTCATCCGCATGGCCGTGGCCCATGCCCGCCCGGCAGAACGCACCCGGCTGCTCACCGGTCTGATCGAACGCGGCGACACCTCGAAGGACACCCGCCACCGCCTGCACCTGCTGGCCGCGGCCTGCCTCGACGACGCCACCGAACTCGATCCTGCCGTGCGAACCGAAGTCCAGCGCCGCGCCGAAAGGCTCATCCCACCCCGCTCGACGACCCGGGCCCGCGCACTCGCGGACGTCGGCCCCGTCGTGCTGGAACTCCTGCAGGGCCCGGAGGATCTCACTGCCGACGAGGCCTACTTCACCGTCCTCACCGCGGTCCGTCTCGGAACCGATGCCGCGATCCCGGTGCTGACCCGGTTCCGGTCCGTGAACGACCTACGGGTACGCGCCGAACTCGCCCTCGCCTGGAGCCGGTTCGACACCGAACGCTACGCCGAAGAGGTCATTGCGCACCTGCACGAGGACGACCTCTACTTCGTGGTGTCCAGCGTCCGGGAACTCAAGGCCCTGCGCCGTTTCGGCGGAAGGTCCTTGTTGAGGATCACCTCTCCGCTGAGCATCGACGAGATCAGGAACTGCTGCGTGGCAGACCGCGTCACGGGACTGTGCGTCGCGGCGGATCTGCGTTGTTCCTGGGAGTGGCTCGGCACGTTCCCCCATCTGACCGAGCTGACACTGGAGATCCCCCTTCCCGACATCGACGTGAGTTCACTGCGACATGTGCGCTCTCTCCACACTCTTCGGCTGCCCACCGCGGCGAGCGTCGTCGGCGCGGAGCTGTTGTCCCCGACCCTGGAGATCGTCCGCGCGGGCTGAAGGACCGGCCGAACGGAGTTTGGTGCGCAGCGCGTCCGCCTCCGGGAGGCCCAGTTCGTCGAACAGCTCCAGGGCGCGACTCCGGGCGGCGAGCGCGGGGCCGGGTGCGCCTGCCGCCTCGTGGGTGTCGCCGAGGTAGGTCAGGCCGATGGCCTCGCTGCGGCGGTCGCCCGTCTTGCGGAAGAGGGCGAGCGCCCGGTCGTAGCACTCCACGGCTGTGTCGTGGCGGCCCAGATGCCGGTGGATGTAGCCGAGGCTGTCCCAGGTGTGCGCCTGGCCGCTCAGGTCGCCCGTCGCCTGGACGAGCGGCAGTGCCTGCCGGCAGTACGCCAACGCCTGCCGCAGGTCGCCGAGTTCGGCGAGGTACCAGCCCATGTCGTTGAGGGCGACGGCCTGACCGCCGCGGTCGTGTGCGAGCCGGAAGTGTTCCAGCGAGCGGCGCGCGTGGTGCAGTGCCTCACTGGGCGCTCCGTGCGCCCAGATCATCTTGGCCAGGTTCTGGCGGGTACGGGCCTGCCCGGCGTGGTTGTCCAGCCGCCGGAAGAGATCGAGGGCATGGGTGAAGTGGTGCCGGGCCCCCTGCGAGTCCCGCAGCTGGAAGCGGGCCAGCCCCAGGCCGCGGTGGGCGGCCGCCTGTCCGGCCAGGTCCTCGTGGTCCGACGCGGCCTGCAGGGCCACGGTGTGGACGTCGGTCAGCGCCTGCCAGTTGCCCTGGCGTTCCAGGAACGTGGTCAGGGTCGCGGCGAACTGCCAGGTGTAGGCGTCGAAGCCGGGCAGCGGGCGCTCCACTGCCGAGAGCAGGACGGCCTGTTCGGCGATCAGCCATGCCAACGCCTCGTCGCAGTCAGCCGGTTGGTGGGGCTGGGCGCCGGGTGCGGCCGGCGCGAGGGCCATCGGGTGGTGCCGTCGGGTCAACAGGGCGTCGGCCGCGTACGCCGTGTGCAGGTAGTGGTCCAGAACGCGCCGGGTCGCGGCCCGCACGGTGGGCTCGTCGTCGTGATCGGCGACCAGCTCCACGGCGTAGGCGCGCAGCAGGTCGTGGAGGGTGTAGCGCCGGGGTGCGTGCTCGATCAGGAGATGGGCCGCGGTCAGTTCGCGCACCGGTGCCCGCACCTGGTCCACCCCCGTGCCGGCGAGTGCGGCGAGGGCCGTCAGGTCGGCGTCGGGGCCGGGATGCAGGCCCAGGAACCGGAACAGACGCGCCGCTTGCGGGCTGAGTGTCCGGTACGACCAGTGGAACACGGTCCGTACGGCGGTGGCCGGGTCGCCGGTGTCCAGCGGGTCCAGGATCCGCTCGGCGGTGCGCAGTTCCTCGGCGAAACCGGCCAGCGGCACATGGGGACGGGCGGCGGCGCGGGCGGCCACGACTGCGAGCGCGAGAGGCAATCCGGCGCAGCGCACGACGATCTCGTCGACCGCGGCGGCCTCGGCGGCCACCCGTGCGGCACCCAGGCGGGCGGCGAGCAGATCGCGGCACTCCTCGGCGGTGAGCAGGTCGAGGGCGAGCAGGTGCGCGCCCTGGGCCGCGGCAAGTCCGGTCAGCGGGCTGCGACTTGTCACCAGGGCCAGACAGCCGGGCGCGCCGGGCAGCAGCGGCCGTACCTGATCGGCGTCACACGCGTTGTCGAGCACGACCAGGACCCGGCGGCCGGACAGCAGACTGCGATACAGGCCCACCTGCGCGTCGAGTGACTCCGGCACCCGGGTGGCGGGAACGCCCAGTGCGTCGAGGAATCCGCGCACGGTCCGGTCCGGCGTGAGGGGCGCACCGCCCGGGTCGAAGCCGCGCAGGTTCACATACAGCTGCCCGTCGGGAAACGCCGGGCGCATCCGGCGCGCCCAGTGCACCGCCAGGGCGGTCTTGCCCACGCCGCCCATGCCCGACAGCGCCGACACCACCACCGCCGCCGCCGGCTGCCGTCCGGTGTCCGCCAGCAACGCGTCCAGGCGAGCGAGTTCGTCGGTGCGGCCGGTGAAACCCGGTACGCCCGCGGGGAGTTGGGCGGGAGCGGCGTAGGGGGCGCTGCCGCCCGACGGGGGCGGGACGGTGGCAGGCCGCGCCTCGTGTTCGTGCCCGGTTTCGAGGGGTCGCTCCCGGAGGATCTCCTGGTGCAACTGCCACAGCCGGCGCCCCGGTTCCGTGCCGAGCTCCTCCACCAGGCGCCGCCTGGTCTGCGCATAGCAGCGCAGCGCCTCGCCGCTGTCGCCGGCCGTGTGCAGGGCCCGCATGAGGGCTTCCGCCAGGGGCTCCGTCAGCGGGTACTCACCCAGCAGGTCGGTCAACTCACCTACGACGGCTGCCGGGTCGCCGCTGTGGATCTCCAGGTCCGCCAGTCGTACGGCGGCTTCCACGCGCTGGCGTCGCCAGGTCTCGCGCATCCGGGCGGGCCAGGTTCCGGGCAGACCGGCGAAGGGCTCGCCGCGCCACAGCTCGAGCGCCTCGCGCAGCAGCGCGGCCCGCGTGCGGTCGGGCTGTGCGCTGTCGCGGGCCAGCGCGACCAGGCGCTGGAAGCGGTGCAGATCGACCCGGTCGGGATCGAGGTCGAGTTGGTAGCCGCCGGACCGGCGCAGCACCGGTAATCGTCCCTCGCCGACATCGTCCAGACGTTCCGCCAGCCGCCGGAGGCGGGCGATGTGGGCGTAGAGGGCGCGGCGGGCGCCGGTCGGCGGATCGGCGCCCCAGATCCGGTCGATGAGCACCTCGATCGGTACCGGGCGGCCGGCGTCCACGGCCAACGCGGCCAGCACTGCCCGGCGTTGGGGCGGCCCCAGGTCCACCGGTGTTTCCCGCACCAGGACTTCCACCGGTCCTGACAGGCAAAGCCGCAGCATCGCCCCCACCCCCCGTTCACGCTGCCTCCACAGTCTCCTCACAGTCGCGAGCAGGGCGACAACCTTTCGGCAAAATCTCGGCCCATCCACGACCCCCACCCTGATCCGAGCGGCGCCCGCGCCGGCACGGCGGCGCGGCACGCGACCACAGGTGAACACGGGGGTTGACACGTGCATCGATCGAACACGGCGACCGCGACGGAACCGGCGCCCGTATGGGCCGGACCGCTCACCACGGCGCCCCTGCCCGGCCCGGACGGACCACTTGCCGGACGCAGTGTCCTGGAAGGCGCCTTCGCACTGCTGAACGCCCTGCGCCAAGAGGAGGACGCCGGCGTGACCAGGCTGGCCTCCGCCTGCGGACTGCCCAAGACGACCGCATACCGGCTGCTCGACCAACTCGCGGAGCTGGGGGCCGTCGAACGCAGTGCGGGCCGCTACCGCATCGGCCCGGGCATGTTCCGGCTCGGTCACGGGTGGCAGCCGTACCCGGGCCTGCGATCG
The DNA here is from genome assembly GCF_040644055.1 of Streptomyces sp. NPDC047043. NCBI lineage: Bacteria > Bacillati > Actinomycetota > Actinomycetes > Kitasatosporales > Streptomycetaceae > Streptomyces > Streptomyces sp. NPDC047043. The sequence goes on along the minus strand of NZ_JBEYVO010000010.1, from coordinate 144,471 downwards.
GCCGCCCGGCGGCCGCTGCGGCGGCTGGCGACCGTCACCGGCATGACGGTCGCCCTCGCCGTACTGCACCAGGGCCAGACGCTGGTTCTGGACTGGACGACCGTCGCGGACGTCGCGTTGCCCGACGACCGGCAGACCTGGCCGTGGTACACGGCGGCCGGCAAGGTCCTGGCCGCCTCGGCCCGTCCCGGCCCGCCGCTCGGCCCGCTGCCGCGGACCTGGCCGGAAGAGGCGGGCCGTATCCGGGAGTGCGGGGCCGCCTACGACCGGGAGGAGGTGCTGGAGGGGGTGTGCTGCGCCGCCGTACCCATCCGTGCGGCGAACGGTGTTCCGGTGGCGGCACTGAGCGTTCTGACCGACCCGGACCACCGCCTGGAACGCCTCGCCGACGCCGCCCGCCGCGCGGCGTCGGCCGTCGCGGCGGGGCTCGGCCGTTCCGCTCAGCGGCACATCGGGCGACAGGGCGATGCCCCCTCAGCAGGCTGAGCCCGTCGGCCGAAGCGCTACCGCGCCGTACAGGGTCCGACCGTTCTGCGGTCCTCGCATCGCCGTACCACCACTCACGGAGGGCACCATGGAGTCGTCGCCGACCTCGCGGGGCCGCCGCCGCGACCCGTTGGCCCTGCTGAGCGCGGAGTTCGACGGCGTGCACGACGTGTGGCACTCCGCCATGGGCGCGGTGTGCGTGGCCGATCCCGAGGCGGCCCGGGCGGTGATGGGCAACCGGCACGCCGCCGTCGCGGAGACGTCCGACTTCTTCCAGGGCCGGCACGGCGTCTTCGGGCCGCGTTCCGCGCAGGTCGCCATCGGCCGCGCGGCACGGGAGCTGATGCGCCGTCATCTCGACGCACGGCGGCAGGACTTGCCCGCGCTGGTCGCCGAACGGCTCGCACCGCACAGTGAGTGGCCGGACGCCGGGAACCTGCTCGTCCTGCGGCATCTGCGCGAGGTGCTGCTGCACGGGGACGCGCCGGCCGACCTGCACACGACCGTGGAGGCGATCGTCGCCCGTGCGGTGCTGGCGGGTGCACGACGGCGTCACCCGGCCCCGTCCCGACTGCTCTTCCGCCGCCGTGCGCTGCGGGCGCTGCACACCGAAGTGCGCGCCCGGCAGGGCCGGTTGCGGCAGCTCGGCGGCGCGGGTGAACCGCGCGATCTGGTCGACGTCGTCGTCGAGGGGGGCGGTCCGGCGGCGGATCCGCGCGATCTCGTCGAGGTCTACCTGTCCTTCCTCTTCGCCGTGGTCGGATCGATCGGATTCGCACTGGGCTGGTCCGTCTACCTGCTGGGCACACACCCGGACCGGGCCGCGGCCGAGCCGAGCTGGACCGTGCGCGAGGCACTGCGGCTGTGGCCGGTGGCGTGGCTGTTCGCCCGCACACCGAGCCGGGTCCAGGAGCTGGGCGGGACGCGGGTGACGCCGCAGGACCGGCTCGTCGTGTGCAGCTATCTGGTGCACCGCCACCCCGAACACTGGGAGCACCCCGACGAGTTCGTCCCGCAGCGCTGGGCGGCGGGCGTGCCCGACGCGGCCTATCTGCCGTTCGGACTCGGACCGCACACCTGCGCGGGCGCGACCGTCACCGTACGGCTGCTGGAGGACCTCGTCGGTCTTCTGTCCCGTGACTGGCGCGTGTCGGTCACCCCTGACGGCGGCGGGCCCCAGGTGGGCCCGGCGCTGGCTCCGCCGCGTTTCACCGCGACGCTGAGCCTCCCCGACGACCGTCCCGAAAGGAGGTGAACCCGCATGCGCGCGCTGTATCTCAAGGCGAAGTCGGTCCTCAACATCCGAGGGCAGTACGAATACTTCTGGTACCTGTACCACCACATCTGACCGGCCCTGCGCGGGGAGGCGCGCCGCCCGGTCGGCTCCCCGCGCTCCACGAGGGGAACGTTCGCGATGACCACCCCGCAACACCCCGAGGACTTCCTGCGTTTCATGCGGATGCGCAGCGCGCAGGAGGACGGGATCTTCTGGGTCGACGACCAACGGCTCGGCGTGTTCGAGCCGGAGGCGGCGCGCCACGTCAGTGCCACGAACTGGCACCGGTTCGTCATGCACGACCGCCTCGTCGACATGGTGCGCCGGCGTCGCAGCCCCGAGATGCCGTGGAGCCGGATCCGCTCCGCGTGGCTGGGCCAACTCCACACCCTCGCAACGCAGGAGCACCACGGCCGGCTGATCGAACGCATGGAGCGCGTCATGGACGCGCGGGTCGGACAGGACGTCGATCTGACCATGCTGATGCAGGACGTGACGCTGCGGTCGCTGCTGCCCGTCGCGCTCACCGGCCTCACCTCCGCCGAGGCGGAACTGGTGCGCCGGGACCTCGAGATGAAGTTGTTGCGGCTGGTCTCGCCCGAGCCGGGCAGCACCTGGCACCACCTGCGGTTCATCTCCGTCCAGGTGCGTTCGGGGCTGGTGGTGCGCCGGGTCCTGCGGCAGCGTGCCCGCGGCCGGCGCGAGCGCGAGCCGGACCTCGCCGACCCGTTCGTGGACCTGCTGCCGGAACTCGGCATGGACCGCGCCCTGGACGTGGTGACCGCCGTCCTCACCGCCATCGGGGGCCCGCCCGGCACCGCCGCGGCAAGCCTGCTCTACGAGTTCGTACGGCAGCCCGAATGGCAGCGCCGGCTCACGGACGAACTGGGCGCCGTGGACCCGGTGGAGTTCCGTACGGCGCCCACCCGTGTCGCCCCGGAGACGCACCGGTTCGTGAAGGAGGTGCTGCGGATGTGGAGCCCGCCGCTGCTGCTGGTGCGGCGCTCCAAGTTCGGGTTCGACCTGGGCAGGACCCGGCTGGAGCCGGGACAGTGGTACCTGCTGAGCCCGCACATGATCCATCGCGACGAGCGGGTCTGGAAGCGGCCCGACGACTTCGACCCGGACCGCTTCCTGCCGGGCGCGCCGCACGGCCCGGCGGACCGCACCTGTTACGTGCCGTTCGGCTGGGCGCCGAAGAAGTGCATCGGCGCGAATCTCGGAACGGTCCAGTTGATGGCCCTGTGCCATCTCCTGTGCACCCGCTACCGGTTGACCGTGGACCGGCCGGAGGAGATCACGATGGCCCTGCGTTTCGCGCCGGTGCCGGAGAACTTCCGCGGCCGGCTGGCTCTTCGGCAGGGGATGTCCGGAAAACCATGCCGAGGAAATGGACCTCACGCATGAAGGTCACTCTGGTCACCATGCCATGGGCCACACCGGCCGCCCCGTCCCTCGGCTGCGGGAACCGGGTGTTCTCCTCGGCCCTCTCCGACGACTCCTCGTGGGCGCGCGTACGTCGGGGTTCGGCGAACTCGACTGATGGGCGCCGGAGTCTTGCTCGACGGTGCTGCCCTTGCCGGTGGACGGGGTCGTATACGAGGTCGTCATCGAGACGGCGAACTCCGTGGCCGGGGGCCCTCGCCCTACGTGAGGTGATCGCGGCGGCACGGAAGGCGGAGGCCACGGCGTGAGTGAATAGCGGAATGCTCCTCGACTTCACGCACGACCACGACGGTGAACGGCTCAGCGGCGTGTACGGCGGTGATCCTTCCGGGGGCACCGCCGTGGTGCTGCACGGCGCCGGCAACGGCAGCATGGAGCGACTGCGCCCGCTGGTACGGGAGTTCGTGGCCCACGGCTGTCGAGGGGTTGCCTTCGACTTCTCCGGGCACGGCGAAAGCAGCGGACGGCTCAGTGAGTTGAGCCTGCGGCGACGGTTCGAGCAGGCCGTCTCGGTGATCGACGCGTACGCGGGGGCGGACGGGCCGCTGGTCCTCGTGGGGTTCAGCATGAGCGGGCAGACGGTGGCGGATCTCGTCCGGCACTACGGGGACCGGGTGACGGCGCTGGGGCTGTGCGCGCCCGCCGTGTACTCGGCCGAGGCCTGGGACGTGCCCTTCGGGGAGGGCAATGGGCGGTTCAGCGGGATCATCCGGCGGCCGGACAGCTGGCGGGAGGCGCCCGCGCTTCAGGCGCTGCGGGCGTACGAGGGCCGGGCGGTGCTCGCCGTGCCGGGCGCGGACGCGGTGATCCCGCCCGCGGTGACCGAGGCCGTACAGGACGCGTTGGCCGCGCGCGCCCAGTACACGCGGTTCGAACTCCCGGACGCGCAGCATCAGTTGGGGCTGTGGTTCCGTGATCACGCCGAGGACCGGAGGGAGTTCGTGGAGGCGGTGCTGACCGGCCTCCAGGACCGGGGCTGGTCGGCCACCCGTTCGTGGGTGGCCAAGCAGCTCGGCCCCGGCCGCTCGGTCGCCGACTCCGGTCTCCTGTCCGGAGGTTGGAGCTCCCAGATGCGCCGGCTCATGCTCGACGACGGCACGGACCTGGTGCAACGGACCTTCGTGAAGCCGTTCTTCCGCCACCACGCGCCCGGACTGCTGAGTCGCGAGGCGTCCGTCCTGGCGCTGCTCGCCGGGGAGGAGGGCGTCGCGGCGCCCCGTCTCGTCGCCGTGGACGCCACGGCCGAACACTGCGACCACCCGACTCTGTTGATGTCCGCGCTGCCGGGCCGCGTCCGCGTGGACGAGGACGACCTCGACCGGCGCCTGGACCTGCTCGCGGCCCAGCTCGTCCGCGCCCACGGCGTCGTACCGGCCGAAAGACCGCGCACGTACCAGGCGTGGACGTCCCCGGCACGCGTCCGCACCCCGGACGGTGCCCTGTGGGAGCGGGCCGTCGACGTGATCCGCCGCGACCCGCCGTCGTACGAAGGCCGCTTCCTGCACCGCGACTTCCACCCGGGGAATGTGCTGTTCACCGGAGCCGGGCCCGAGCTGCGGATCACCGGCGTCGTCGACTGGGTCGAGACCTCGTGGGGCCCCGCCGACCTCGACGTGGCGCACTGCTCGACAGCGCTCGCGCTGCTGCACGGGCCGGAGCGCGGGTTGGGCTTCCGCGAGCGGTACGAGGCATACGGCGGCCGCGGCCTCGCCGACGGCTCCGACCACTTGTACTGGCGGCTGCTCGACGCCCTGGCCTACTCCCCCGACGCGGCGAAGCTGGCCGGGCCGTGGCGTGAGCTGGGAAGGGACGATCTGACGCCCGGGGTGCTGGGGGCACGGCTGGAGGCGTACGTGCACGGGCTGCTGAAGCGGTACGGCTGACGGGCCCGGGGCAGGCCTCGGAGACTGCGGGTCGGCCGGCGTCAGCTCGGCTTCAGCACCACCGCCTGGCCGCCGGAGGGAGCCATGGCGACACTGAGCACGGTCGCCGAGGTGACGGTCCGGGTGCTCACCGCGACAGGGGTCTGGTAGGCGTAGGTGCCGGGCGTGCCGTCGGCGTAGACCGTCGCCGTCCAGTTGCCGCCGCCGAGGAAGGACAGCGGGAGCGACAGCGTCCGGGACGACTCGTCGGTCATCGCGCCCAGGTACCACGTGGTGCCCTTGCGGCGGGCGACCGCGACGTACTGGCCGATCGACCCCTCGAGGGTGCGGCTCTCGTCCCAGGTGGTGGGGATGGCGTCGAACCAGGGCAGGCCGGGCCAGTTGGCGGTGTTGGCGTACTTGGACGGCGAGTCGTACCAGTAGAGGAAGTTCAGCGGCTGGTAGTAGACCGCGGCCATCGCCATCTGGTGGACGTTGGTGGTCTGGTCGCGCGACTGCCCGTAGCAGATCGTGTAGTCCATCGGCCCGCCGATGTTGCGGGTGAAGGGCAGCGTGACGTTGTGGGAAGCGGTCGGGAAGTGCTCGTTGCCCCGCACGCCCTCCAGGCTCACCCAGTTGGGATACGTGCGCTCGTAGCCGAAGGGCCGTACGTCGTCATGCATGTCGATCAGCAGGCTGTGCGCGGCCGCGGCCTTGGCCCATCCGGTGATCTGGTTGGTCATGGCCTGCGTGCCGTCGTTGATGAAGCCCAGTTTCACGCCCGCGACGCCCCAGCCCTGGTAGAGGGCGAAGAGGCTGTCGGGGCTGGTCAGGGCGATGCGGTTGACGTAGAGGATGACGCCGATGCCCTTGCTCGTGGCGTAGGAGATCACCGACGGCAGGTCGATGGCGTCGATCGGCTTGGTGGCGTCGGTGGTGCTGCCTTCCGGCCCGTACCAGCCGGCGTCGTACTCGATGTACTGCAGCCCGCGGGCGACGGCGAAGTCGACGCCCGCGGTGCCCGCGGCGGTGGTCAGGCTGCAGCGGAAGACCTTGCCGGGCTTGATCCAGGAGGTGTCGGCCGGCACGGCTGCAGGGGCGAGGTTGAGCACCAGTTCGGCGTTGTCGACCAGTTCGGCATGGGTGGAGCCGGTCACCACCGCGCGCCAGGGGGTGGCGAACGGGGTGGTCACCGTGGAGGCCGCCTGGACCGTCCCGCTCCCGCGGGCGGTGTGCTCCATCAGGTAGGCGGCCAGCGTGTTGGGCTGCCCTGACACCGAACTCAGCATCAGCCGCGGGAAGTTGACCCGGGACGACTCGCATATGCAGGCGATCAGACCGCCGCTCGCGTACGTGGCGGTCAGCGGGAGGTCGGTCAGCGGGCCGGTGTCGGTGCCGGAGGTCCCGGTGGACGGGATCGCGTCCGGGGCGACCGGGTTGTACGCGTCCTCGTCCCGGGCGCTGTGGACGAGTGTGCCGTCGGGGAAGACGAACGTCGTGAGCTCGTCGGCGACGGTGGCGGTGCCCTTGTCGAGCAGCACGTACCGGAGGGCGACACCGCTGGGGTAGGCGCGGATCTGGACGCTGAAGTTGATGAGGGTGGCGGTGTCCTGGAGGTTCCAGCGCATCTCCTGGTACCAGTCGTGGACGTTCGCGTTGCGGCCGTAGACCGGGGTCCAGGTGTTGTTGACGGTCCAGTGCTGGTAGTTGGTGACGACCGTGCCGCTGCGGCCGAGCGTCGTCCCGTCGCTCAGCTTCAGGCCGAGGGCCGAGGTGTCGACGACGGTCGCGCCCCTGCGCTTGGCCGACCAGGTCAGTACGCCGCCGGTCAGCGCCATCGTGATCGTGGTACTGCCGTCGGGAGCGGTTGCGGTGACCACGGCGTCCGCCGCCGCAGCCGTGCCCGTCGTACCGATCCCGGCAGCAGCGGCGCCGGCGACGACAGCCGCGCCCTTGAGCAGTCCGCGCCGGGACACCGGGCGTGCTGGAACCTGCATGGCAGTGCACCTCTCGACTCAACACAACCGAACAGTAACCAACGGTTCCCCACCGACATCGGGCAGTTGTACGGCAGTCCGGGACGACTGGTCAACAGTCCGGACAAGGCCAGTGCTCGGCTTTCCGTCATGAACGAACAAAATCGATCGCTTCTCTTGACACCGCGACGATCAGGAAGCTCTCATTTCCCACTGAACCGCGCAGCCGCTTGCGTCAGTTCGCCGCGTTCGTCACCCTTCGCGGCTTCAACTCCCCCTGCCGCCACGCCGTCAGGCACCGCGTCGTGCGGACGACGGTCATGTCAGGACCTCGAAGGAGAGGCAGAGCATGCCGAATCGAGCACCCCACCACAGACCCTCGCGTGGCCGGTTGCGGGCAGCCGCCGCCGCGTTCCTCACGCTGCTCGCAGGCCTCGCGGCAGTGCTGCTGCCCGCGGCGCCCGCCAGTGCCGCCACCGTCTCCTTCACCCTGGGCGCCACCAGGACCGACCAGAACGGCAACACGCTCCAGCTGCACGGCCTGGGCATCATCAAGGTCGGCAACACCTGGTACGGCTTCGGCGAGGACAAGACCGGCGAGACCTCGTCCGACACGTCCTTCCAGGACATCCCCTGCTACACCTCCACCGACCTCTCCAGCTGGACCTACCAGGGCGTGGCCCTGGCCAAGCAGGCAAGCGGCGACCTGGGCCCGAGCCGGGTCGTGGAGCGGCCGAAGGTCATCTACAACGCGTCGACCGGCACGTACGTGATGTACATGCACATCGACAGCACCAACTACGGCGACGCGCGGGTCGGGGTGGCCACCAGCAGCACCCCCTGCGGGCCCTACAGCTACCGGGGCAGCTTCCGGCCGATGGGCAACCTGAGCCGTGACATGAACCTCTTCCAGGACACCGACGGCACCGGCTACCTGCTGAGCGAGGACCGCAACAACGGCCTGCACATCTACAAGCTCTCCGCCGACTACCTCTCCGTGGACAGCAGCGTGGCCCTGCTGGGCAGCAGCGGCTCGGCCAGCTACGAGGCGCCCGCCATGGTGAAGAGCAACGGCACCTACTACCTGCTCGCCTCCCACCTGACCGGCTGGAGCACCAACGACAACGTCTACACCACCGCCACGTCGCTGAGCGGGACATGGGCGCCGATGCGGAACTTCGCGGCGCCGGGCACCCACACGTACAACAGCCAGACGGCGAACATCATCACCGTGCAGGGCAGTTCCGGCACCACGTACATCTACGCCGGCGACCGGTGGAACACCGGCGACCTCGGCAACTCCCAGCTGATCTGGCTGCCCATGACCATCCGCGGCACCGTGGTCAACGTCGGCCAGTACCCGAGCTGGTCCCTGGACACCACCGCCGGCACCTGGACACCCAACTCCGGTGTACCCACCAACGCGGTGCACACGCTGACCGACGCGGGCAGCTCGATGCTGATGGACGTGGCCGGCGGCTCGACCACCAGCGGCGCCAAGATCATCCAGTGGCAGTCCAACGGCGGCGACAACCAGAAGTGGACGCTGAACCGGGTGGCGGACAACGTCTACACGCTCGTCAGCGTCAAGAGCGGCCTGTGCCTGGACGTGCCGAACAAGTCGACCGCGGAGAACGTCCAGTTGCAGCAGTGGACCTGCAACGGCGGTGCCAACCAGCAGTTCGCCGCCGACCTCGTGGGCAGCCTCACCGGCACCAAGTTCATGCTCGTCAACGTCAACAGCGGTCTGAACATCGGGGTGGACTCCTCCTCCACCACAGCGGGCGGCGGCGTCGTCCAGCTGACCGGCACCGGCGCCACCAGCCAGCAGTGGACGCTGTCCTGACGAACCGTCACCGAGAGGGCCGTCGCATCCCGCGGCGGCCCTCTCGGCATGTCGCGTGACCCCCGCCGCCGTCCGTGTCCCAAGTTCGTCCCAGCGGTGATCCGTCCCCGCAGGTCACAGGCGTGTGACTGTCCTGGCGTCCCAATCCGGGACAAGAGCATCCGCCCCACGGGGCAACCGCTGCCAGCATGATCCGCGCCGGGGCTCCCGGCCACTCACAAGAGGGGGAACACCAGATGGGAAAGAGGACGACGCTGGTGCGGGGACTGACCCTCGCCGCAGCAGCGGTCCTGCCCCTGTACGGGCCGACGGCGGTGCAGGCGGCGGAGTCGGCAGCCACCGCGGTCGCGGTCTGCGGGCACACGAGCGCACAGCCCACCCTGCAGCGGGGATCGACCGGTGACTCGGCGGTCGAGGCACAGTGCGAGCTCAATCTGGCGACGAAGCCGAGCCGGTACACGCCGATCGCGGCGGACGGCTCGTTCGGGCCGGCGACGGAGACACGGGTCAAGGAGTTCCAGCGGTGCGCCGGGCTGGACGTGGACGGTGTGCTCGGCCCGCAGACCTGGGCGGCGCTGAACACCTGGGCCGCGGAGCCGCACACCTGCGCCACCCCGGGCACGTCGAGCACGGCGCAGGCGACGGTGTGCGGCCACACCGACGCCCGTCCGACCCTGCGCAAGGGTGCGAAAGGCACTGAGGTCAAGGAGCTGCAGTGCCGTCTGAACCTGGCCATGGAGCCGTCCCACTATCCGCCGCTGGCGATCGACGGTGACTTCGGGGGCGGGACCGAGGGCCGGGTCATCGAGCTCCAGCACTGCGCCGGCCTCAGTGCCGACGGCGTCGTGGGCCCCAACACCTGGGCGAAGCTGGTGGACTGGTCCGGCCGCAACACGTACTGCACGCCACCGCGCCCCGCCGGCTACCCGATCGACGGCCTGGACACGGCCAAGTACCAGCACCCCGGCGGCGCGCCGATCGACTGGAAGGCCGTACGGGCCTCGGGTGTCGAGTTCGCGACCGTCAAGGCGACCCGGGGCACGAACGTCACCGACGAATACCTCGCCACCGACCTCGAGGCGGCCAGGGCGGCAGGGCTGGCGGTCGCGCCCTACCACTTCTACACGGGCACCTCGGCCGACACGGGTGCCGCGCAGGCCGACCGGTTCATCGCCGCGGTGCGGACGACCGGCTACACCGGCCGGCGTGCGGGCGACCTGCCGCCGATCTTCGACCTGGAACGCATGGACGACGGCAGCGGACGCTGTCCCACCTACGGCACGGTGGGCGACGCCACGGCCTGGCTCGACAAGGTGGAGGCGGCCTTCGGCCGCACCCCGATCATCTACACCCAGAAGTCCTTCCTGGACGACTGCCTGGGTTCGACCACCGCCTTCGCCCGCTATCCGCTGCAACTCGCGGACTACCGCCAGTCGATCACCCAGCCGCCGCTGCCGAACGGCTCGACGACCTGGGCGATGTGGCAGTACACCGACGCCGCGCTCTTCCCCGGCATCAAGGCACCGGCGACCGCGGACGTGTTCAACGGCACCCAGGCCGATCTGGACCGGCTGGCCAACCGCTGATCCCGGCCGGACAAGGAGAATCTCCATGACCACCCGGTTCGCGCACGCGTCCCTGGTCGCCCTGCTCGCCACCCTCGGTTTCACCGCTCCGGCACCCGCCTCCGCCTCGGCCACCCCGGCAACGACCTGCTACGACGGAGCGGTCAAGGTGCGCTACGGGGACGCGCTCGAGTTCGGCCCCTACTGGACCACGAGCCGCTGCAACGACATCAACATGCGCGTCATCGCCGGAACCGCCGACTACGTCAACGCCTGCGTGAAGTTCGCGAAGACCGGCACCTGCAACCGCTGGACCAAGGTCGGCCGGAGCTGGACGACCATCGCCACCGACGTCCTGGACGGCAGCAAGTTCACGGTGCCCGTCGGCGTGCCCCTGGAGGGCGACGACGCCGTCATGCAGATCGCCTTCTGACCCCCCACCTCGTCCAACGGAGACCACCATGATCCGGAGCAGAACCTTCGCCTCGGCTCTGTTCACCGCGGCCGCACTGCTGGGAGCGGCCGTCGCGCCCGCCTCGGCACAGACCTCGGCCGCCGCCGTCAGCTGCTACCGCGGCGCCAAGCCCCTGACGTACCACTACCAGCCGGCCGCCAAGGAGTACGGCACCTACACCACGTCCTCGCGGTGCAACGACATCAACATACGGCTCATCACTGACGAGCCGGGGGTGTACCTGGACGCCTGCGTGGTGTTCGTCGACCACACCAGCAAGTGCAACAACGGAGACGCATACACCACGCACGGCACCGAGTGGGGAACCGTCGCCACCGACGTCAAGGACGGCACCCACTTCGTCCTGCGTGTGCACGCCTACGACACCGACGCGCAGAACGTCTCGTTCCAGATCGCCTACTGACTTCTTCCCGCACCACCGTTCCGACGTTCCGAAAGGACGACCATGACTTCCTCCTTCCGCCCCCTCGACCGCCGCACCATGCTGCGTGGCACGCTGGCCGCCGGCGCCGGCATCGCGTTCGGTCAGCTGCTGTTCTCGGGCGTGGCCCAGGCCTACTCCTGGTCGCGCACCCTGAACCAGGGCGACAGCGGCGCCGACGTGACCGAGCTGCAGATCAGAGTCGCGGGCTGGGCCGCGGACAGCGCAAGCCACAGCCGGGTGAGCATCGACGGGGACTTCGGTCCCGGTACCGCGGCGGCCGTACGCCGGTTCCAGACGGCGTACGGCCTGACCGCCGACGCCAGCGTCGGACCCAACACCCAGGCGAAGCTCAACGCGCTGGAGCAGTCGGACGGCTCCACGCTCCACTTCAACTGGAGCGAGTTCGTGAACCAGTCGGACGGCACGTTCAACGGCGGCAAGCTGAGCGCGGCGCAGGTGAAGGAGAACGTCCGCCGCTGCATGTACAAGCTGGAGGCGCTGCGCAAGAAGCTGGGCGACAAGCCGATCACGGTCAACTCCGGCTTCCGCAGCATCGCGCACAACGCCGAGATCGGCGGTGCCAGCGACAGCATGCACCTGTACGGCACCGCGGCCGACCTCGACGTGCCCGGCGTCGCCAACAAGACCGTCTACCAGAAGGCGGAGACCTGCGGGTTCTCCGGACTGGAGACCTACACCGTCGACCACCAGCACGTCGACAGCAGGGCCGACCTCGGCCGCGACTGGTGGTGGGAGAGCGGCACGATCTGACACCGCCACGGGGGATCCCGGGGCCCTTGGGTACCGCTCCGGCGGTACCCAAGGGCCCCGGGCGTCAGCTCTTCGGTCTGTCCTTCTTCAGCGCCGCCTCACAGGAGGGCCAGTCGTGGAAGTCGTGCCGGACGCTCCACAGACGGTGGGCCGCCTTGATGTTCCACTCCGGGTCGAACGCCCGCAGGGGCGTGCCGTCGAGATCCCGCAGGCGGGCGTCGGAGATCTGGAACACACCCCAGTTGCGACTGCCGTTGGTGTTGGGCAGCACCCACAGCGGGTCGAGGAACGACGCACACCGGGCGATGGCCACGGCGGTGTCGGGATCCTCGACGAACACCTCACGGATCCGCTTCGCCACCCTGGCCGGCGACCAGGTCGTCATACTCACCTTCTGTGCGTAGAGCGCCTTCTTGGTGGCCTCGTCGGCCACGCTGGTGGCCGGCAGACCCGCCAGCACCTGGAACGCGGTCAGCCGGCGCAGGGTCTCCGGCCCGAAGTCCCCGTCTATCGCGAGCTTGCCCTTCGCCTTCGCCAACAGGTTCTGGACCTCACGCACGCACTCGTCGTGCTGCCCCATGCTCACCGACTTGCACGCGGGCGACTCCAGCAGCCGGTCACCGGCCGCCGGCGAGGCACCGTCGGGGCTGCTGCCGGGCAGCCACACGAAGCCGGCCACCAGCACCACCGCGACCACGGCGGCAAGTACCGCCAAACGGGCGGACAGCTTCTCGGGGAGCCGGGACCGTCGAGGCTCGTCGGTCCTGTCGGGGGTGATCTCCGGCGGGGTGGCGTCGGCAGGCCCGGTGCCCGCCTGCGCGAGCACGACAGGCTCAACCGGTTCCGTGTCCGGAAGCGGTTGCGGGTTCTCCTTGCCATCCGTGGCCGGTGCGTCCCGGTCGGTGTCCGCCAGCGCCCACAGCCGGTGGAGTTCGCGGAGCTCCTCCGCACTGGCGCCGCACACCTTGGCGAAGGCGTGCACCACCCGGTAGTCGGTCGGAACACCGAGGCCGGAGCAGTACCGGTGCAGACTGGAGCCACTGACGCCCGCCTCCTTGCCGAGCCGGTCGTAGCCCCGGCCGCTGCGGTCCTTCAGCATCCGAAGGTAGGCGGCGAACTTTTCCGTATGCGGAGAGGCAACCACACATCCACCCTTACTCAAGCCCCTACTGACGGGTAGAAGTTACACGGCGGAAAAGGAGTGTGTACGCGCTTTCACTTCCACATAGCTCCATCAACAGCCCTTCTAATAACGGCATTTGACAATACGTCAATTACTGTCGAGCGACCTGCGCCATTTCGGTGTGCCCGTTGTCCGCCGCGACCTCGCTGATTCAATTCGCCCTCGTAGTTGCCGCGGCACTGTCCGGCTGAAGCTCGACTTCACGACCTACCACACCGAGGGGATGGTCCAGGCCGACGGCCACAACTTCCTGTCCGCGGTGCAGGTCATTCCCTTGACGTCCGCAAGGAGTTCGAGGTCAAGGACCCCATCGGCGGTATCGTCCGGGACGCGGTCACCGGTCATCCCGTCGGCAACAACTGGGGCTCGCGCCACTTCTACGAGTGGAACGAGCGGGGGCGGCGGATCGCCGACTGGGAGAACCCGCAGTACTTCATCAACTACCGCAAGATGCTCTGCGGCGGCGTCACGAACCTGCCCCGGACCGCGGCCGGGGACGGTACCGGCGCCGTCTACGAGCTCGGCGGCACGGCCCTGACCGACCTGCGCAGCCACCGGGTGCTGCACGAAGTGCCCTTCCAGCAGTGGTCGACCGCCGGCCACGCGGCCACCCCCAACCCCCTCAAGCCGGCGGCCGACGGAGCCCGGATCACGATGTGGGCCGCCCCGGACGACGGCGACGAGGGCAACGGCACCGAGATCCTGGCGTACCGGGCGAGCGTGGCGCCCGGCTGACGCCCCACCACCCCCGAAGGTCAGCCGAAACGGCCCGCCACGTAGTCCGCCGTGCGACTGTCCTTCGGGGTGCCGAAGATGTCGTCCGTGGGACCCGCCTCGACGATGCCGCCGGGGGTGCCCTGTTCGGCGAGGAAGAAAGCGCACTGCTGGGAGACGCGGGCCGCCTGCTGCATGTTGTGGGTGACGATGACGACCGTGACCTGGCCGGCCAGTTCGTGGACGGTCTCCTCCACGCGGCGGGTGGAGGTGGGGTCCAGGGCCGAGCACGGCTCGTCCATGAGAAGGACGCGGGGGCGTACCGCCAACGCCCGTGCGATGCACAGGCGTTGCTGCTGGCCGCCGGAGAGCGCACCGCCGGGCTTGCGGAGGCGGTCGCGGACCTCCTTCCACAGACCCGCGCGGGTCAGGGACTCCTCGACCAGCTCGTCCTTCTCTCTGCGGCCCGCCCGCGTGCCGGTCAGCCGCAGGCCCGCCACCACGTTGTCGTAGATCGACATCGCGGGGAAGGGGTTGGGCTTCTGGAAGACCATGCCGATACGGCGGCGGGCGTCCGTCAGGCGCCACGACGGGTCGTAGATGTCCTCGCCCTCGAAGAGCACCTCGCCCCCGAACTGCGCCGCCGGGATCAGCTCGTGCATGCGGTTGAGCGTGCGCAGGAACGTGGACTTGCCGCAGCCGGACGGGCCGATCAGCGCGGTGACCCGGCCTGCGGGCATGGTCAGCGACACCTGGCTGAGCACCTGGTGGCTGCCGAACCAGGCCGAGACGGACCGGGCCTCGAGCGTGGCGGGCACGGCCGTGGCGGACACGGCCGGGGGCAGGACGACCGTGTCGGTCAGGGAGTCGGTCACTTCGGTCACGTCGGTCACCTCACGGGAAACGGTCACAGCAGGTTGGGCAGGAGTTCGGTGGTGCGGGTGGCCACCTGGAGGCCCAGGACCGCGACGACCGGTGCGAAGACGATCCACGTCTGGTGGCGGCCCCAGCGATGCCAGGTCCAGACGGCGGCCACCGAGGCCAGCAGCAGCGCCTGCAGCCACATCACCAGCGGCCAGGGCACTCCGGACGGGCGGGCCAGCGGCTCCTCGGCGGCCGGCAGCGTGCCGGAGCGGATCACCGCCGAGGGGGTCTGGAAGGGCGCGGAGACCAGGTCGGCGTCGACGCGCAGGATGCCGGCCGGCATGAAGCGGGCACCCGTGGCCGTGACCAGGACCAGCCGGCCCTTGCCGGCGGCGAGCGGCGCGGGCGCCGGATCACCGGCCCGCCGGACGTCGAGGACCTGGTACTGCGCCTTGCCCTGCCCGGTGATCACCGTGAACCTGTCGCCCTGGGCGAGCGAGCCGAGCGAGCGGAAGGGGCCGCCGTAGGCCGCGGCACGGCCCATCAGCACGCTGGTGCCGGCCTGGCCCGGCATGGGGGTGTCCCGGCGGTGGCCCGGACCGTCGGTCAGCACCGAGGAGTCGGTGCCCTCGAGGACGACCTGACTCATGCCCAGCCGGGGAATGGCGACGATCGCGACCGGCGTCCCGGGCGCGAGCAGCCTGCCCTCCTGGTCGGTCTGCGCCACCGGCGCCGTTCCCAGGGCGAGTTGGCCGCGCAGTTCGTCGAACGCGGCGTGCTGCGCGGAGTGTTCCTGGACGCCGCTGACCAGCAGCAGCTGTGCGGTGATGCCGAGCAGCAGGGCGGCGAGGCTGAGCAGGCCGCCGCGGGCGAGGTGGCGGACGACGGTGACGCTCCGGACGCGCGGGAGCGTGAGAGATAGGGCGACCGTCACGGCGGCCCGCCTCCTTCGCGGAGTTCCAAGGGGGGCTGCCGGGGAGGAGGGGCCCTCCCCGGCAGCCCGCAGGGAGATGGATCAGGTGGACTTGATCGTGAAGTTGGCGCCGGACTTGGCGGCGACCGTCGACGAGCCCGCGTAGTAGGCGTGCAGGATGTGCTTGCCGCGGCTCAGCTTCGGCAGGGTGACGGTCACCTTGCCGCCGCTCAGGGTGCCGGTGGCGATCACCCTGCTGCCCTCGTAGATCTTCACGGTGCCGCCGGGCGTGGTGCCGGTCGCGGTGACCTTGACGGTGACCTTGGCGTGGGCGGTGTGGCTCACCGAGGAGGGCGCCGTGGTGCTCACGGAGGCGGTCGCCTTGGTGACCTTCAGGGTGGCGGTCGTGGAGGACGAGTAGAGCTTGCTGGTGCCCGCGTAGGAGACGGTCAGCGTGTGCGTGGCGACCTTGAGGTGGCTCGACAGGGCGACGGTGGCCTTGCCGGAGCTGTCCAGGGTGCCGGTGCCGAGGACCGTGGAGCCCTCCTTCACGGTGACCTTGCCGGTCGGGGCGACGCCGTGGCTGCCGGTGACGGTGACGGCGACCTTCGGGGCCTTGCCGTACGGGGTCGTGGCGACCGTGGCGGCCGTGGTGCTCTTGTACTTGACCGAGCCGGTCCAAGTGGCGTCCGCACCGAGGCCGTTGACGTTCGCGGCGGTCACGGTGGCGGTGTACTTGCCGAGCGCCAGACCCGTGAAGCTGTACGTCGTCGTGGTCGCCGGGACGTCCTTGGTGGCGACGACGGCGCCGTCCGCGTCCTTCAGCGTGACGCGGTAGTCGGTGACCGGGTTGGCGGGGGCCGGGGTGGGCGCGGTCCAGCTGAGCTTGAGGCTCTTGTCGCCCGGGGCGGCCTTCAGGGTGGGCGCGCCCGGCGTGGCCAGGTTGGCGCCCGAGTTCTCCAGGCCGCCCTGCTTGGCGTGCTTGGCCAGGTTGACCGAGCCGTTGTACGACTCGTTGAGGAAGCCGAAGGCCGAGATGACCTGCTCGGCGCCGTCGGAGGCCAGGGCAGCGGTGTGGCTGCCGCTGGTGACGAAGACGTCGTAGACGTCCTTGTCGAAGAAGACGCTGGTCGGGTCGACGGCGCGGGTCGGGACGACGTTGTAGACGTCGCGGCCGAAGGTGGCGTTCTCGTAGTAGCCGGAGACGGGGACCAGCTTGCCGTTCACCGTGGTCACCGGGCTGGTGGCACCGGTGTCGCTGGGCAGCTGGACGCTCGCCAGGTGGGCGCCGGCGGCGACCGCGGTGGAGCTGTAGTCGGGGGCGACACCGTTGTTCTGCGCGATCCAGCTGCCCACGGAGAACGGGACGAGGGTGCCGTCCTCGGTGAGGGCGGCGTTCGCCTGGTTCTCCTGGACGGTCGGCAGGTTCGGGTCGACGGTGTTCTGGTCCAGGCCGATCGCCGCGAGGAAGAACTTGCGGGTGCCGGAGTTGGCCTGCGGGATGACCGGGTGCACGGTGACGCCGTTGATCTTGTGGTCGCTGCCCGCCTGGTAGACGTCGTGCAGCTGGGCGACCGTCAGGTTGTCGAGGCCGGAGCCGCGGACCGCGACGCCGACCGCGTCCCGCGCGAACGGGATGTAGGTCAGGGCGGTGCCGGAGGCGGTCGGGCCGCTGGAGGAGCGGGCGAAGTCGACCTGGCCCGTGATGGCGGAACCGTCGCTGTTGGGGTACTTGTCGCCGGTCAGCGACGCGCTCAGCGCCGCGCGGCCCGCGCCGGAGCCGTTGGGGCGGGCGAAGGTCGGGCCGCCCGAGCGGGTCTGGATGGTGGCCGAGCCGATCGCGTCGTACGAGGCGACGCCCGCGCCGGACGCCGACTTCACGGCCGTCGTGGCGTAGCTCGTGCCGTTGACCGTGTCTCCGGCGAGGGCGTTGAGCACGTCCTGGGTGGTGTCGGAGCCCACGCCGACCAGCTGGCGGAAGGTCCCGGCGGGGGTGGGGTCGGCGTACGCCGGGCTCGCGAGAGCCACACCGCCGGCCACCACTGCGGCGGCGACGAGCGCGGCCGTGGAGCGCGTTCTGCGCATGGAGAGTCTCCGTGACTGTGCGAAAGGGGTGGATCGATCTGGCAGGGTGGTGCGGACCGTCCGCCCCGACTGCCTTTCGGGGCGGGCGGCCGTCTGTGGAGCACCGCAGGGTGCTGTCAGGGGCGACGCCGCGGAATCAACTTCCGTAGACGCTCGGGGAGTTCGGGTACGACGGTCACCGTGCGACCGCCGGGGAGGGGCACCCGCAGCGGCAGCCGCAGTCGGCTTCCGCCCGCGAAGGGGGCGCCCGCGCCGGCCGCGGCGCCGAGGGCGGCGCCGACCGGAACGGCGTAGCGCAGCGGGTTGGCCGGGTCGGCGGGCGTGGCGCCCGAGGCGGTGGTCTGTACCGCCTTGCCGCCGCCGTAGGAGGGGGCACCGCTCGGCGTGGCACTCGCGCCCGCGCCCGCGCTGGTGGTGCCGGTGCCGCCGTCCGCCGTGCCGCCCCCGGAGGACCCCGCACCCGCCGAGCCGTCCGTGCCCGAGCCCGAGTCGCCGCCGGTCGAGCCACCCGAGGAGCCGGAACCGTCCGCCGGGGAGCCGCCCTTGAAGTGCAGGAGCGTCTCGGCGGCGTGCGCCGTACGGGTCCGCAGCTTCTGCGACAGCGGGGCGTACCCCGCCGGGAGGCGGCCCGGGTCGGCGCCGCTGACCTGTCCGCCGCCGGCCGCGTACTTCAGCAGTGCCGCGTAGTCCTTGCGGGCGTCGGCCTTGAGCTCGGCCGGGCGGAGGGCCGCGTACACCAGCTGGGCCAGCGGGTAGGCGCCCTTCGCCTTGGCCTTCGACGGGTTGATCTCGGCGACGCCCTTGCCGGAGGCGCTCTGCGCCGCGGTGCTCAGGGAGGCGGTCGTCGGCGCCACGTACTTGCCCGCGGTGTTCAGGAGCCGGGCAGTCTGCAGACCGTACCGGGCCGCCGAGGCCGCGTCGGTGATCGTGATCATGAACCGGGAGCCGACCGTCTGCGGGCCGGGCGTCTTGAACGCGGGCGGGCTGGACAGCGGGTCCCAGGTGGCCTTCCACAGGCTGTCGGCGCGCAGGGTGTGCAGAGCGCCGGCGTGCATGTCCGACACGTACGGATGGAAGTCGATCATGCACTGCTTCTCGGTGGCCCCGGTGCCCGGCGGGATCGTGCACCAGGGATCGCTCTTCGGGTAGGTGTCGGTGTCGGCCGGGTTGAAGGCGAAACCGGTCGGGTTCAGGTCCGCGTTGGTGCTGAAGTACGGGTCGACCCGCATCCCCCAATCGTCGGACACCCCCGCGAGGAAGTTGCGGGCGTCCTTGTCGGCGACGATCCACTGCCACACCGCGCGGGCCGAGTCGCTGTGGCCGAGCGAGGTGAGCAGGTCGGTGTCGGTGGCGGGGGTCTCGGCGACCGAGAGCTCGCCGAACTCGGGGTTGAGCGCGATGAATTCGGGGTCGCTCGCGAGGCCCGCCGGGTTGTTCCTCGCCCAGCCGTAGCCCTTGGCGACGGTGGAGCCGTTGACCGCGCCCCAGGGGGAGTTGCGGTAGGACTCGGTGAGCAGCTTGGCGACCAGGCGGGGGTTGAGGTCGATGGACCTGACCCTGCTCCCGGCGAGTCTCTGCGTCGCCTCGGAGGCTCCGGCCTTGGGCCTGCGTTCGATGTTGAAGCCGATGACGGTGCCCGAGAGCGCGGTGGGTGCGTAGACGGTGGTGCCGCTCGGGGCGGTCGTGCCCGCGTCGGCGCCCAACGCCCGTGTGGTGAAGGCGAGTCCGGACGATCCGTCGTTGCCCAGGCGGGCACGGGTGTCGGGCTCGCCGAGCTCGGTGTAGCCGTACACCTTGCCGGTCGGGCACAGGGCCGTCTGCCAGCTGGTCATCGCGTCGGCGGCCAACTCGCTGCCCGTGGTGGGGCGTTCGTCCGAGCCGAGGGCGCAGTTGGTGCCGACCGGATTGAAGTTCAGCGGGATGGCGATGCGGTTCTTCCAGTTGGTGGAGGAGACCGGGGAGCCCGCGTTGACCTGGCTGTGGTCGGCGTACGGCTTGCCGTCGAGGTCGAGGTCGCCCTGGGGGACGATCACCAGCCAGCAGGAGCGGGGCCTGGTCAGGCCGTTCGTCTTCACCGGCGCGCCGCAGCCGAGGTGCGGGGCCTCGTTGGCGGTCTGCACCTCGAAGTTCTCCGTGCCGGTGCCGTCGGCGCCGGTGCGGGCGAAGTCGACCTCGTTGGTGGTGTTGCGGCTGAAGTAGGGGTTGTTCTGGGTGTTGGAAGTGACGGTGGCGCCGCTGACCGGCTTGAAGGGGACCTCGCCCGGAGCGTTGGGGTTGCTCGCCCCGTACCGGTCGTCATGGCCGTAGTTGGTGGGGTCGGCGCTGTAGAAGACCTTGCGGGTGTCGTCGTAGTCGTTGCCGGGCCAGCTGCCCCGGCCGGTGGTCGGGGAGGCACCGTACTGGCACTGCGTGCGCGGCGGGCCCGGGTTCGACGGGACGGTGCCGTCGTCGTCGCCCCAGCACTGCATGATCTGCACGAAGTCGGTGTTGAACAGCGTGCCCGCGAAGGTGGTCGGGGTGCCGCCCTTCCAGGAGACCGTGATGGCCTGGCTGGTGAGGTGGGTGGTCTGGCCGACGGTGAACTGCATGTCCTTGAACTCGCCCCGCCCGGGGACGGTGACGGCGGATCCGGTGGCGGCCGTTGCGGGCGGCGCGGACTGGGCGACCGCGAACCCGGCGAGTGCACCGACGGTGGCCCCGGCGACGATCCTCAGCAGCAGACGTCGTACGCGATTCATCGCCGGCCCCCGTCCGAGGCACGCCGGATCATCCGGGAGACGACCGAGGGCAGCAGGACCAGCCCGAGGACCAGGAACGCGGCGAGCACCATCAGCGTCTGTGTGCTCGTCCAGCCGCTGCGCCCGGCGACCGCGACCGGCTGGGCGAGAGCGACGGTGCCGCCCGCGGTGGTGGAGCCGCTGCCGGTGCCGTCGGCGGCGATCGTCTGGCCGGTGTCGGGGTCGACGGACGGCTGCCCGCCGCCGCCGGAACCGCCGCCCGTTGCCGCACCACCGCCTCCCCCGGTGCCACCGCCGCCCGCCGTACCGCCGGAGGAACCGCCCGTCGACCCGCCCGAGCCGCTGCCGCCCGAACTCCCGCTGCCGCTGCCGGACTTGGCGCCACCGCTGCCCGTCGCGCAGGGCGCGGCGCCCTTCTTGTCGCAGGCCGCCGGGTAGGGGGCGGTCTCGGCGAGCTTGTTGCGGCCGCTCGTGGTGAAGGTCGGGTTGTTGCAGCCGCGGATGTTGATGTTCTGCGTCTGCACGCCCGGGATCCGGCGGATCTGGTCGAAGCCCGCCTGCACCAGGTTGATCGGCAGCGGCGAGTAGCCGAGGTCGGGCGCCTGCTGCTGGCCCTGGCACATGAAGTAGTACGAGAACGCGCCGAGCGTCTTGCCCTTGGCCTTGGTGAAGGTGCCCTGCACCTTCAGCGGCAGGATCATGTACGAGTAGCTGGACAGCGGGTAGTTGCGCCTGTCGCTGTCGTTGTAGACGCCGTCGAGCTGCTGGGTGAGGTAGTCCGGCGAGCTCTTGTTGGTGTTGATCTTCGCCTTGAGCAGCGAGACCGCCACGTTCTGCGGGGTCGGCTCGGTGTAGTAGCCGGCGTGGTTGAGGACCTTGGCGACCGGATAGTGCGCGTTGAGGGCGTAGGAGTAGTTGACGTAACCGATCGCGCCCTCGCCGTAGTTCTGGGCCACGTAACCCGCGACACCGAGGTCGCCGGACTGGGCGATCATGCCGGAGACGGTCGGGTAGTACGAGGTCTGCCCGCACGCACCCGAGCGGCCGACGCGCCCGCAGTACGCCTGCCACAGCGACTTGTGCTGGTTGGCCATCCACATCGTGAACTGGGCGGTGGAGCCGGAGCCGTCGGAGCGGACCACCGGGACGATCGTGCGGTGCGGAAGCTGGAGGCCGGGGTTGTCGGCCTTGATCGCCGCGTCGTCCCAGGTCTTGACGACACCGGTGAAGATCTTCGTGACCACGTCTCCGGAGAGGCGGAGGTTGGTGACCCGCTTGCCGTTGACGGTGAGGTGGTACATGAAGACGGTGCCGCCCGCGACGATCGGCATGTAGGCGTACGAGCCCGCGCCCGGGCGTTCGGCTGCGCTGCCGTCGGTGGGGTGGGTCTGGAACGGGATGTCCGAGACCGCGAAGTCGACGGTGCCGCTGAGGAATTGGCGGCGGCCGTCGGAGGACCCGGTGCCGGCGTACGAGATCCGCATGCCGTACTGGTTCACCGCCCGGCGCCATTCGTCGACGGCGTTCTCGGCCCAGGTGGAGCCCGCGCCGGCGATGGGGGTGTAGGAGTCGGCGGCGGCCGGGGCGGCCGGCACCGCGGTGAGGAGGGCGATCAGCGCGCCGAGGATCCCGAGCGCCCGCAGGAGAGGCGGACGGGTGAGGTGGCTTGACATCAGTCGTTCTCTCCGGTGACAGGCTCGGGGTCGAGGAGGGACAACGTGGGTGCGTGCAGTTCGTCGAAGCGGGCGACGTCCCGGCGTGAAGCTCGTGCCGCCCTCCGTGCCTGCCGTCCGCTCTGGTGGCCGGGCCCCCGGCCGCCGATGATCCGGGCGATCGCGAACAGCACCAGGACCAGCGCCATCAGGACCGCCGCCGCGCCGAAACCCCGCGCGATCATGGTCGGTTCGGGCGAGCGGACGAAGTTGAAGACGGCCAGCGGGAGGGAGATCATCGGGCCGTTCGTGGGGTCGGCGTTGAGGGCCGCCGTGAAGCCCGCCGTGAGCAGCACGGGCGAGGTCTCGCCGATGCCGCGTGCGGTGCCGAGGATGACGGCCGTCGCCAGGCCCGAGCGTGCGGTGGGCAGGACGACGTGCCACACGGTCCGCCAGCGCGGGGCGCCCAGCGCCTCCGCCGCCTCCGTCAGCGTCCCCGGCACCAGCCGCAGTACGACGTCCGCCGCCCGGATCACGATCGGCAGCATCATCACGCTGATCGCGAATCCCGCCGCGAGACCCGACTTCTGCATGCCGAGCATGAGGATCCAGGTCGCGTACACCATCAGACCGGCCACGATCGACGGCAACGCGGTCATCGCCTCGACGATCGTGCGGACGAAGCGGGAGAAACGCCCGGGGATCTGGTTCAGGTACACGGCGCAGGCCAGCCCCAGCGGCACGGTGATCGCCAGCGCGATCGTGATCATGATGAGCGTGCCGAGCATCGCGTGGGCGATGCCGCCGTGGGTGAGCGGGTCCAGCGGGCCCGCCGCCTGCATGTCCTGGGTGAAGAAGTTCCCGTGCGGCAGGGCCTCCCGCCCGCGCCAGGCGGTGAAGCCGACGACCAGCGCGAGCGCGGTGAACAGCGCCGCGGCCGCCGTCCACAGCACGACCGTCATCACCCGGTCGCGTACGGCCTGACCGTCCTCCTCCAGGCCGGTGAGCACCGCGTAGATCGCCAGGAAGGCGAGATAGGCGGTGACGAAGAACCCCAACTGGCCGGAAAACGGCGCGAGTTGCCCGAACAGCAGGACCGCGACGCACAGCCCGGAGGCCGCGGCCCCGCACAGCGACAGCACACCGGAGCGGGTGGGCCCGCCGATCCGGCGCGGCCGGTCCGGGAGTTCGGCGGGGACGGCGTCCTCGGCCGGAGCCGCGATCTCCACTGTCTCTTCCACGACGGTCATGTCATGCCTCGCTCTGCGCGCCGGACCGGGAGCGGGCCACGATGGAGGAGGCGGTGAAGTTGACCGCCAGGGTGAGCAGGAACAGCGCCAGGCCCGCTGCCATCAGCGCCGACATGCCGAAGGTGGAGGCGTCGCCGTAGTGCAGGGCGATGAGCGAGGAGACCGAGTTCGAACCGGTCTGAAGGATGTGCGGCTGGATGACGAAGACCGGCGAGATGATCATGTAGACGGCGATCGTCTCGCCCATCGCCCGGCCGAGCCCCAGCATCGTGCCGCCGATGATCCCACCCATGCCGTACGGCAGGACGACCGTGCGGATCACGCCCCATCGGGTGGCGCCGAGCGCGTAGGCGCCCTCCCGCTCGCCCGCCGGCGCCTGCGTGAACACCTCGCGCATCACCGAGCACTGGATCGGCGCGACCATCAGCGCGACGACGAGCCCGGCGACGAAGGTGGACGCGGTGTACACGCTGTCCGAGGCCAGCGGCTCACCCGGCTGGGTGCCGTCCACCCTGAACACCGGGATCCAGCCCAACCAGTCGGACAGCCAGCGGGACAGCCCGATGACGTGCTGCTGGAAGAAGAACAGTCCCCACAGCCCGTACACCACCGACGGGACGGCGGCCATCAGGTCGACCATCGTCACGAGGGTGCGGCGCAGACCGCGCGGCGCCACGTCCGAGATGAACAGGGCGGTCCCGACGGCCAGGGGCACCGAGATCGTCACCGCGACGAGGGCGATCAGCAGGGTGCCCGTGAGCACGGCCGCGATGCCGAACCGGTGGACGTCCGGCTGCCATTCGGCGGTGGTGAGGAAGGAGAAGCCCCTGGCCCGCAGCGCCTGGCCGGCCCGCAGGAGCAGGAAGAGCCCGACGGCCGCCATGATGCCGAGCACGACGACCCCGGTGGCCGTCAACTGGTACCGGAAGACCCGGTCCCCGAACCCGCGGGCCGTGTGCGGCCGGCGGGGCACGGGTCTGTCGGACTCCGGTCTGTCGGAGTCCTGCAACGCGGACAGCACGTACGCCCCCAGGACAAGGAAACGATCCACCCCACTTGGCGCCGAGCGGGCGCCGCGCGAGGTGAGTCAATGGCCGGTTCTTGTCGGTGCGTGGCGCGATGTGTGGATGATCAGTGAACAGCTCGTGTCATTTCAGTGGGGCAGCCGTGGAGATGAGCCGGTCGGTGCCTCGCCCTTCCTGTCCGCGACGCCGATGTCCAGGAGCGCGCTCCTGGTCGTTCCGAGGTAGACGAGGCTCGACGGGTCGAAGACCCAGACGGAACCCGCGGAGGCGCCCTCGAACGTGAGGCCGACACCCTCCCGCCCGGCGGCGTCCTTGACGTGGTCCACCACGTGCGCGCCCGGGAGCTTCGCCATGGCGCGGTAGAGCGCGGCGCTCAGATCCGGCAGCAGGGTGGCGTTGTCGATGATGGCTCCGATGTTCTCGAGCGCGATTTCCAGGCGGCGGGCCGGTCCCATCCTGGTGTCGCCGTAGAGCCTCTTCAGCAGCGCGTCGGGATCGGTGGGCAGGGCCTCAAGCTGCCGGAAGGTCAGGTAGCCGGAGCCGTACATGGCCATGGTCATCTTCTTGGCGGGGTCGTCCACCGCGACGCCCTTCCTCAGCCCCGACCGCTTGCCGTCCACCGAATCCCACTGCTCACTTCGGACGGCTCCCTTGTACTGCTCGACCTTGAAGGTCCCCTTGCGCTTCGCGAGCTCCGCGGGATCGTTGAACTCGACGCCCAACTCACCGGCCGATCCCTGGGACTTGGTGTAGATGTACTGGTCGTCGCGCACCGTCACCGCCGGACGGTCGGCCGCCGCCAGGGCGATCCGGGCCAGCAACTGCGTGGCATCGCCGTTGTGTTTCGTGGCAGCCGTGCCGGACTTGTCGTCGTGTGCGCCGTCGAGCGCCACCACGCCCCAGCTGACGGCGGCTGCCAGTGCCAGCGGCGCCGCGACGAGAACGAGGAGGCGTCTGCGGTTCCGGCGTGCGGGGGACACAGGGGACGTGTCGATCGCACCCGACTGCTCGTGGAGGGCCTGGTCGGTGATGTGTTCCATCAAGGATTCCCTGAGGACGCGGTGGCGGTCCTGCGCGAGCACCGGCCGACCCGGCGCGGGCAGCAACTCGGCCAGGCCCTGATGGTCGGCCGGCTGATCGCGTCGTCGCGGGTTGGTGTTCGTCGCTTCTTCTCCTGCGTGGACCGAGCCGCCTGGTGGCGGCTACCCGGTGTCTGTCCGGCCGCGGCCAGGCGTTGCGTTCCGCGCTGCCCGGTTGCGCCTTCCGTGCCGCCTGTTCCGTCACCGGCGTCACCCGCGCCACCGACGAGTTCGAGCTCGGTGAGCCTGCGCAGGCGTTTCCTCGCGCGCGAGAGCCGGGCCCGTACGGTGCCGACGGCGACGCCGAGGGCCTCGGCCGCCGTGGCGGCGTCCAGGCCCTCCCAGACGCACAGCGTGAACACCTCGCGCTCGCCACGGCGCATCATGCTCAACGCCCTCTGCGCCGCGGCCAGTTCCTCGGTGTCGGCGAGTCGCTGCGCCACCGCGTCGGCGATGTCCGGCACGGGGTCGGGAGGCGGCACCCTCATGAGCGCCGCCTGATGTCTTCGCGCCGCCCGCGCCGTGTTGCGCGTGACGTTCGTCGCGATCCCCAGCAGCCACGGGCGCAGGCTGTCCTCCCCCGGAAGGACCCGCTCCCGCAGCCGCCATGCCTCCAGAAAGGTCAGCGACACGACATCGTCGGCCATGGCCCAGTCGCCGGTCATCCGGGCGGCGTGCCGGTAGACCGCCGAAGCGTGCTCGTCGAAGAGTTGCCGGAACGCATCCGGATCCCCGGCCCGCACACGGGCGCGCAGTGAAATCTCCACGCTCCTCCCTGTCCGACGCACGGAGCACGTTGCGGTGACCCGGGTCACACCAATGTCCGCTCCGGAAGGCTCTCCGCTCCGGAACCGTCCCCGCGGGCGCGAGGGTCAGGAACCCGCAAGAAACGAAAGGCGCACCTTGCGGTCCGGGTTGTCGCGATTCGTATCCACGAGGCAGACCGACTGCCAGGTCCCCAACTCCAGCCGCCCGCCCAGCACCGGCAGCGTCGCGTGCGGTGGCACGATCGCCGGGAGGACGTGGTCGCGGCCGTGGCCGGGGCTGCCGTGGCGGTGCTGCCAGCGGTCGTCGGCCGGGAGGAGCGTGTGGAGGGCGGTCAGGAGGTCGTCGTCGCTGCCGGCGCCCGTCTCGATGATCGCGATTCCGGCGGTGGCGTGCGGGACGAAAAGGTTCAGGAGGCCGTCGCGGTCGGCGGCCACCTCCCGCAGGAAAGACTCGCAGTCGCGGGTCAGGTCGACGATCCTCTCCGCGGATCCGGTGGCGACGTTCAGCACTCGGGTGGTGAAGGCATCTGACATGACCCCATCCTGACCCATTCGCCGGGTTCCGCATGCGAACGGCCGCCCGCCAGTTGGTACGAGGGGTCCATTCCGCGAGACGCCATTGACCGTGCACCGACCAGCTGGCTAATTTCGGCCGCATGTTGCGTTCAGCCATGCTCACCACGCGCGGTCACATCGACCTGCTGCGGGTGGCCTCCGCCGCGTGTCGTCGCGGCTGCTGACGCCTTTTCACTTCCCCTCTTCTCTCCCTTTTCCGCCTGCGCACTGCCACGTCGGCGCACACAGCCATGACCGTACGTGGTGGCGCTGAGGTGTCGCGCCCTCCCCCCACCGGCCGCTCTCCTCCCGTGGAGCAACCATGAGCATCAGCCACGCCCCGCCGGAATCCTCCGAACCCGATATTTCGCCCATATCCGCATCGAAGGGCGACGAAGTCGACTCCCGCGCCCCGGCCGTCTCCCTCGACCTCACCCTCATCGTCCCCGCCTCCTCCCGCCGCACCCGCGTCCCCCGCTGGCTGCGTCGCACTGCCGGCCCCGTGCTGCTGCTCGCCCTGTGGCAACTCCTCAGCAGCACCGGTGTGTTGACGTCCGACGTGCTCGCCTCGCCCGGTCGCATCGCGCAGGTCGCCGGGGATCTGATCTCCGACGGTTCGCTGACCTCGGCCATGGGGACCTCGCTGCAGCGCGTGGCGTTCGGGCTGCTGCTCGGCACCGTCGTCGGGACCGGACTCGCCCTGGTCTCCGGGCTGTTCAGGATCGGTGAGGATCTGGTGGACGCGCCGGTGCAGATGCTGCGGACCGTGCCGTTCGTCGGTCTGATCCCGCTGTTCATCATCTGGTTCGGCATCGGCGAGGCCCCGAAGGTCGCCATCATCACGCTCGGCGTGACCTTCCCGCTCTACCTCAACGTCTACGCCGGAATCCGCGGCGTGGACGCCCAGTTGATCGAGGCCGGGGAATCCCTCGGGCTCTCCCGCTGGGGCCTGGTGCGGCACGTCGTGCTGCCGGGGGCGCTGCCCGGCGCGCTCACCGGGCTGCGCTACTCCCTCGGCATCGCCTGGCTCGCGCTGGTCTTCGCCGAGCAGATCAACGCGGACGCCGGCATCGGCTTCCTCATGGTGCAGGCACGGGACTTCCTGCGGACCGACGTGATCGTGGTCTGCCTCATCGTCTACGCCTTCCTCGGTCTGCTGGCCGACTTCATCGTCCGCTCCCTCGAAAGGCTGCTGCTGCAATGGCGACCGACGTTCACCGGCCGGTGAGCCCGCAGGTGTCCAGGACGTCTCACGCGGTGCACGTCGAGGGGCTGACCCGCTCCTTCGACGGCCGTGCCGTCATCGACGACCTCCAACTCGACGTCCGGCCGGGCGAGTTCGTCGCCCTGCTCGGCCGCAGCGGCTGCGGCAAGTCCACCCTGCTGCGCATCCTGGCCGGTCTCGACCGCGACATCCAGGGCACCGTCCTGGTGCCGCGCCGCAAGGCCGTCGCCTTCCAGGCCCCGCGCCTGATGCCGTGGAAGAAGGTCTGGCGCAACGTCCTGCTCGGCCTGCCCGGCAAGCCCGAACGGGCCGTCGCCGACCAGGCGTTGGAGGAGGTCGGACTCAGCCACCGTACGAACGCCTGGCCGAAGACCCTCTCCGGCGGCGAGGCCCAACGCGCCTCCCTCGCCCGGGCGTTGGTCCGCGAGCCCGATCTGCTGCTGCTCGACGAGCCGTTCGGCGCGCTCGACGCGCTCACCCGCATCAAGGCCCAGCGCCTGGTGGGCGAGTTGTGGCAGCGCCGCGGCTGCTCCGTACTGCTGGTCACGCACGACGTGGAGGAGGCCGTACTGCTCGCCGACCGCGTCCTCGTCATGGACGACGGCGTCATCGCGCACGAGCAGCTCATCGACCTCGAACGCCCCCGTGACATCGCCGACCCCCGGTTCGCCGAACTCCGCGCCGGCCT
This sequence comes from Streptomyces sp. NPDC047043, assembly GCF_040644055.1. Classification (NCBI taxonomy): domain Bacteria; kingdom Bacillati; phylum Actinomycetota; class Actinomycetes; order Kitasatosporales; family Streptomycetaceae; genus Streptomyces; species Streptomyces sp. NPDC047043. The sequence continues at coordinate 115,606 of NZ_JBEYVO010000010.1, read as the reverse complement.
GCTGGAACGCCTCGGCGTCGACACCGCCGCCGAAGCCGCCTGAACTCCCCCACGCCCCAGCCCAGTTCCACGCACCTGCACTCCTCCCCCCGCCCAGCTCCACAGAACGGATCCGATCCCCCATGCGACGACGCCTCGTCCCCGCCGCACTGCTCCTCCCCCTCGCCCTCCTGCTCACCGCCTGCGGCGGGAACGCGTCCGCCGGCACGGGGACCGACACCGACGGCAAGGGCTCCCTCACGCTCGACGTCGGTGACCAGAAGGGTGGTTCGGAGGCGATCCTGCGGGCCGCCGGAGAGCTCAAGAACCTCGACTACAAGATCAAGTGGTCCACCTTCACCTCCGGGCCGCCGCTGCTGGAGGCGGTCAACGCCAAGGCCGTCGACATCGGCGGCGTCGGCAACACCCCGCCCGTCTTCGCCGCCGGGGCGGGGTCGAAGATCACGGTGGTGGCCGCCTTCCACGGCACCTCCAGGGGCGACGCCATCCTCGTGCCGAAGGGCTCGAAGCTGACCAGGCCCGAGCAGCTCAAGGGCAGGTCCGTCGCCGTGGCCCAGGGTTCCTCCGCGCACTACCAGCTGGTCGCGTCCCTCAAGGCGGCCGGGCTGAGCCTGAGCGACGTCAAGGTCAAGTACCTCCAGCCGGCCGACGCACTGGCCGCGTTCACCTCCGGCAAGGTGGACGCATGGGCGGTCTGGGACCCGTACACCTCGCAGGTGCTCCAGGCCAAGCAGGGCAGCGTCCTGACGACCGGCGACGGCGTCACCAACGGGCTCACCTTCCAGGTGGCGGCACCGAACGCACTGCAGGACAAGAAGAAGGCCGCCGCCATCAAGGACTACCTGGAGCGGCTGCGGCGGGCGACGGCCTGGGTCTACGGCCACCAGGAGGAGTGGGCCAAGGTCTGGGCGAAGGACACCGGGCTGCCCTACGACGTGGCGCTGGCCTCGGTGAAGCGCACCAACGCCACCCGCATCTCGGTCGCCGTCGACAAGCCGCTGATCGCCTCCGAGCAGCAGATCGCCGACGCCTTCACGGGGCTGAAGCTGATCCCGAAGAAGGTCGAGTTCGGGGACTTCGTGGACACGCGCTACAACGGCGACCTGCCGCCCTCGACGACGCCGGCGCGCGCCTCCAAGGGCTGAGGACTCGACCGGGCGGCGCCCCCCGTGTCACCGGGGATCGCGGGGAATCGCGGGGGAAGATCCACGGCCTCGACGCGGTTAGTAGAAGCGTGAACAACACGCGTGAGGTCGACGTCGTCGTCATAGGCGCTGGTCAGGCAGGTCTGTCCAGCGCCTATCACCTGCGGCGCACCGGTTTCGAGCCGGAGCGCGACTTCGTTGTACTGGACCACTCCCCCGGTCCGGGAGGCGCCTGGCAGTTCCGGTGGCCGTCGCTGACGTACGGCAAGGTGCACGGGATGCACGCGCTGCCAGGCATGGAGTTGACGGACGCGGATCCGGCGCGGGCCTCCTCGGAGGTGATCGCCGAGTACTTCGCCGCATACGAGCGGGCCTTCGACCTTCGGGTACGGCGTCCCGTCGACGTCCGTGCGGTGCGTGAGGGGGACGGCGGGCGGCTGCTCGTCGAGACCTCGGACGGCACCTGGTCCACACGGGCGCTGATCAATGCGACGGGCACCTGGGACCGGCCGTTCTGGCCGCGCTATCCGGGCCAGGAGACCTTCCGGGGGCGGCAGTTGCACACGGCGCAGTACGCCGGGCCGGAGGAGTTCGCCGGGAAGCGGGTCGTCGTGGTGGGCGGGGGTGCGTCCGGCACCCAGCATCTGCTGGAGCTCGCCCCGTACGCGGCCGAGACCACCTGGGTCACCCGCCGGGAGCCGGTCTTCCGCGAGGGGCCGTTCACCGAGGACGTGGGCCGGGCCGCCGTTGCGCTCGTCGAGGAGCGGGTGCGGCAGGGGCTGCCGCCCAAGAGCGTGGTGTCGGTGACCGGGCTGCCGCTCAACGACGCGATCAGGCAGGGCATCGAGGACGGGATCCTGAACCGCCGGCCCATGTTCGACCGGATCACCCCGGACGGGGTGGAGTGGAACGACGGGCAGCGCGTGGGCGCCGACGTCATCCTGTGGGCCACCGGGTTCCGGGCGGCCGTCGACCACCTGGCACCGCTGCGGCTGCGCGAGCCGGGCGGCGGCATCCGCGTCGACGGGACGCGCGCGGTCGCCGATCCGCGGATCCATCTGGTCGGCTACGGCCCTTCGGCCAGCACCATCGGCGCCAACCGTGCGGGCAGGGCCGCCGTACGGGACATCAGGCGGCTGCTCGCCGATCAGCCGGTCGCAGCGTGATGCGGCACCCCGTCACTTGGCCGAACCCGCCTTCTTCTGCCCGGCGTTGAACTCGGCGACATTGCGCTGGTGTTCGGCGTAGTCGGCGGTGAAGCGGGTGTCGCCGGGCTTGACCGTGACGAAGTACAGCCAGTCGCCCGGGGTCGGGCTGATCGCGGCACGCATCGCGTCCTCGCCCGGGTTGTCGATCGGCGTCGGCGGCAGACCCATGCGCTGGTACGAGTTGTAGGGGCTGTCGAGCTTCGTGTCGTCGGAGGTCGTCTTCAACGTGGCGCGGTTCAGGGCGTAGTTGATGGTCGAGTCCATCTGCAGCGGCATCCCGCGCTCGAGCCGGTTGAAGACGACCCGCGCCACCTTGCCCATGTCGGCCTTCGACGCGGCCTCGGCCTGCACAATGCTCGCGATGGTGACCGCCTGGTAGACGTTCATGGCGTTGCGCTGCGCACCGGCCGCCATCGGGGCTCCGTTGAACTTCTTGTTGGCGGTGTCGACCATGGACGTCAGCAGGGACTCGGGGGTCGTCTTCTCGGCCAGCGGATACGTCGCCGGGAACAGGTAGCCCTCCGGGTTGCCCTCGGCGTCGTTCGGCAGTTTCAGCCCGGCCCTGCCGAGGGAGTTCTTGGTGGTGCCGGCGGGCAGGGCGAGGGCCTTGTCGACGGCCGCGTAGACCTGGCCCGAGCGCCAGCCCTCCGGGATCAGCAGGGACGAGGGGCGGCTGTCCCCGTCGCTCTCCAGGGTCAGCAGCGGCACCGCCACGGCGATGCCGGCCACGACCGCGCCGGTCGCGATGAGGGCGAACCGGCCCCTGCGCGTCAGTCGAATCGTTCTCCATGGCGGAGTGTTCTGGTACATGCGGGCACGGTAACCCGCATACCGTCACAAACACGGCATATGTTCACCCTGTCGGTTCCAGTTGGGCATCCCGGCGTACGAGGGCCGCGTACCGCCCGTCCTGCCCCAGCAGTTCCTCGTGCGTGCCCCGTTCGGCCACGCGTCCGGAGTCGAGGACGACGATCTGGTCGGCATCGCGGACGGTGGACAGACGGTGCGCGATGGTGAGGGTGGTGCGGTTGGCCGACAGGGCGTCGATGGCGTCCTGGACGGCCGCTTCGGTACGGGTGTCCAGGGCGCTGGTCGCCTCGTCGAGGATCAGCACCGGCGGATCGCGCAGGATGGTGCGGGCGATGGCCAGGCGCTGCTTCTCACCGCCGGAGAAGCGGTGGCCGCGCTCGCCGACGACGGTGTCGTAGCCGTCGGGCAGGGCCGCGATGTGGTCGTGGATCTGGGCCGCCCTGGCCGCCTGGTGGATCTCCTCGTCGGTGGCGTCCGGCTTGGCGAAGCGCAGGTTGTCCGCGACGGAGGCGTGGAAGAGGTACGTCTCCTGGGAGACGACGCCGACCGCGCGCGCGAGGGTGTCGAAGTCGAGGTCGCGCACGTCGACGCCGTCGAGGGTGACACGGCCGGCGGTGACGTCGTACAGCCGCGGGACGAGATAGCCCAGCGTCGACTTTCCGGCGCCGGTCGGGCCGACGACGGCGAGGCTGCTGCCCGCGGGGACGTCGATGCCGATGCCGTCGAGGATGGGGCCGCCTTTGTCGTCGTATCGGAACTCGACGTCCTCGAAGCGGACTTCGCCCTTGATGCGGTCGAGGTGGACCGCGTCGTCCCGCTCGGTGATGTCGATCGGCAGGTCGAGGTACTCGAAGATGCGCTGGAAGAGCGCGAGCGAGGTCTGGATCTGGACGCCGGTCGCCAGCAGGCTGACGGTCGGGCGGAACAGGCCCTGCTGGAGCGAGACGAAGGCGACGATGGTGCCGATCGAGACCTTCGGGCCGCCCATCTGGAGGGTCATCCCGGCGGTCCAGTAGATGACGGCCGGCATGGCGGCCATGACGATGCTGATGACGGCCATGCGCCAGCGCCCGGCCATGTTCGAACGCACCTCGAGGTCGACGAGGCCCTCGGACTCCTCGGCGAAGGACCTCGTCAGCGAGTCGGAACGGCCCATGGTGCGGCCGAGCAGGATGCCGCTGACGGAGAGGGACTCGGTGACGGTCGCGGCCATCGCGGCCATCTGCTTCTGGCGCTGGGTGGTGATCTTCTTGCGTTCCCGGCCGACGCGGCGGCTGATCCACACGAAGACCGGCAGCAGTAGGAGCGAGACGACGGTCAGGCGCCAGTCGAGGGCGACCATCGCGACGATCGTGGCGACCACGCTGGTCAGGTTGGAGACCAGGGAGGTGGCGGTGGAGGTGACGGTGGCCTGCATGCCGCCGATGTCGTTGGCTATGCGGGACTGGACCTCGCCGGTACGCGTGCGTGTGAAGAAGGCGAGGGACATGCGCTGCAGGCGGCCGTAGACCGCGGTGCGCAGGTCGTGCATGACGCGCTGGCCGACGGTCGTCGAGATCAGGGTCTGCAGGACGCCGAAGACGCTGGTCAGGACAGTACTGACGATCATGCCGAGCGCGAGCAGGCTGAGCAGCCCGGTGCGGCCCTGGGGGATCGCGACGTCGAGGGTGGCCTTCAGCAGGAAGGGCGTGGCCACCGAGACCAGCGACGAGGCGCCGACCAGCAGGCCGACGACGGCGAGGCGGGCGCGGTAGGGGCGGAAGAGTTTCAGGATGCGGCGCACCTGCCGGGGCTGTTCCTTGGAATCGGCAGGCGGCGTCCATCTGGGTTCACGGTCGGGATGCATGGGCTCCTACGGGTTTCGACGACGTTGGCCGGCGCGGTGCGGTGAGATGCGGCGCCGACTGACGGACCTTAGCTCATTGTTACCTATGCTCACAATGAAATAGGTCCTGATATTGTTCCCGCATGACCACCCCCGATCCCGACGGCCTGCTCGCCGAGCAGCTGCTGCGGCTCACGCGCCGTGTGCACCGGATCCAGAAGCGCCATATGGAGCAGGCGGGCCTCGGCGTGACCCCGGCCCAGTCCCGGCTGCTGCGCACGCTGGCGCACTACGGCTCGCCGCCGCGCATGGCCGACCTCGCCGAGCGCCTGGAGGTGGTCCCCCGTGCCGTGACCTCACTGGTCGACGGTCTGGAGGCGAGCGGCAAGGTGCGCCGGGTGCCCGATCCGACCAACCGCCGGGTGATCCGCATCGAGCTCACGGACGACGGCCACAAGGCGCTGCGCGAACTGCGCGGAGCGCGCCGTTCCGCCGCCGCGGAGATCCTGGCACCGCTGACGGACGAGCAGCGCGAGGTGCTCGGCGGACTGCTGGACACGCTGGTGGACGGGGCGCCGGAGCCGGGGCGACGGTGCTGAGCCGCTCCGGGGGCAGGACTTCACGGCTCGGTCGCACCTGACACCCGGCAACGGGCAGACGCGCGCCGCACGCTCGCGCCGAATATGGCTGTGGCGGAGACTCCGATCGGTGCGCTCATCGCCCTGGGGCGGCCTTGACCCGCCACAGGGTCCGTCGCCATCAGGTGGGGCGGGGCCGGGAGTTGGACAGGCGCGAGAGCCGGGTCGAGGAGCGGGCGCTGGATGAGCAACGCCAGGCCCTCACTCAGGTGTCGCCAGTCTCAGTGGACGTCCGCCTCAATCCCTCGCGTCTGCACGACGGTTGGTTCACGGTCGAGCTCGTCGTACGGAACGGGAGCGATCAGCCGCTGCGGACCCGGCTGTCCGCCTGCTGCACCCTAGGCCAGCCGTAAACGACGACGGGCCGCGACCGTCGCTCCGTCCTCCCGGAGCTGCGGCACGCGACCCGTACGAGTCGGAGTCGGCTCAACTCGCCTCGGCAGCGGCCTCCTTGGTGGCCTGGGCCGGAATCTCGGCCTTGGGAGCCGTCTCCTCGTCGCCTTCCGATACGGCGGCCACGGCCTCGCCGTCCAGAACCTTCTTCGCCCGCTCCAGATCGAGCGCGTTCTCCCAGCGGGACACCGCGAACACCGCAACGCAGTTGCCCAGCAGGTTCGTCACCACGCGCATCGAGTCCATGATGCGGTCCACGCCCAGCAGCAGGGCGACCGCGCCGGCGGGGATCGCGCCCAGGGACGAGGCGGTCGCGGACAGGGCGAGGAAGGCCGAGCCGGGGATGCCCGCCATGCCCTTGCTGGTCAGCATCAGGACCAGGACCACGGTGATCTGCTGGCTCAGACTGAGGTCGACGCCCACGGCCTGGGCGATGAACAGGGTGCCGATGGAGAGGTAGAGCGAGGCGCCGTCGAGATTGAAGGAGTACCCGGTGGGCAGCACCAGGCCCACCGCGTCGTCGCGGGCCCCGGCCTTGCGCAGCTTCTGCATCACGCGCGGCATGACCGACTCGGTGGACGCGGTGCCGAGCGCGAGCAGCATCTCCTCGCGGATGTAACGCAGGAACTTCCGGAGGCTGAGCCCGGTGACGATGCGCAGGGCGACGGCGAGCAGCGCGACGAACAGCGCGGCGGCGACGTAGCACAGGATGATCAGCTTGGCGTAGGTCTCGATGACACCGAGCCCGTACTGGCCGATCAGGACGGCCATGGCGCCGAACACCGCGATCGGGGCGAGCCGCATCACGAACCCGACGATGGCGAAGATGATCTCCTGGGCCTGCTCGATGGCGGGCAGCACCTGCGGCACCTTGGTGTGCCCGAGATGCAGCAGGGCCGCACCCACCAGGCAGGCCAGGATGAGGACTTGGAGCAGGGAGTTCTCGGCGAAGGCGCCGATGAAGCTGGTCGGCAGCGCGTTCAGGACGAACTCGGTGGTCGAGGGCAGTGAGCCGCCGCCCGTCTTCGCGTCGACCGCCTTGGTGCTCAGCGTGGACGGGTCGACGTGCATCCCCGAGCCGGGTTGCACGACATTGGCGGCGATCAGCCCGATGAGCAGGGCGAGCGTGCTCGCGACCTCGAACCAGATCAGCGCCTTGAGCCCGATCCGGCCGAACGCCTTCAAGTCGCCGGCCTTGGCGATGCCCACGACGACCACGCAGAACACGAGCGGGGAGATGATCGTCTTGATGAGGCGGGTGAAACCGTCGCCGAGCGGCTGGAGATCCGTGGCCACGTCGGGCCACAGCTTTCCTACGACGATTCCGAGGACCAACGCGCAGAGAACCTGCGCGAACAGTGAGGTACGCAGTATGCGTGCGACGCGTCGCGGGGCGGACGGGACGGACGGCGGCACGGGCACTCCTAGTGGGGACGTCAACACGACAGAAGCCGTGGGGACTTCTGCAATACGGAAAGCGGCTTCCGTGACGATCACTTTCGGCGTGTTGTTGATCCCTGCAGCAACCTCCGTGTTGCGGACATGTAAATCACGCCCCGTGTGACGCATCGCACACAACTGGCCTCAGCAGTGGTCGCGTTCCTCCGTGAGCACCCCCTGCACAGTGGTCAGGGAACGGTCGTAGCAGCCCGCCGAACCGTACAGCCGGTACCGCTCGCTCGTCGTACCGACCGCGTGCCGCTGGTCGCGGGGCACTCCCGTCGTCCACGTGGCGTCACCGGTGACCGTGTCGTCGAGCCGCGACCAGCCCGTCCGCCGGCCGGCGCGCGACTCGACGACCGTGGCACGGTCGCCGAGGGTGAGCTCGGTGCGCAGCCGGGCGTCGTCGCCGAGCGTGGTCGTGCCGTTCATGGTGTACGTCCGGTGCGTGGCCGTCGTACGGGCCGGTCCGCGTCCGTCGACGGTGACCGACTCGTCGTCGGTCCAGGTGGCATCCAGCCCGTCGACGTTCTCGCCGTCGATCCACCGGTGTACGGAGTTGTCGGCGAGCGTGCGGCTGACGGTGGTCGTCACGCGGCCGTGCGAGGTGTCGACGTAACCGGCGACGGTCAGCCGGTGACCTGCCTCGGTGTCCACGCGATGCGGCGAACCGGCCGTGTACGTCGAGGAGTTGGCGAGCTCGCCCGCCTCGAGCCGGGTGAGCTTCCCGGTGACCTGCGCCCGCTTGGCGTCCTGCCAGACGAGGACGTTCACCGGAGCGCTCCAGCCGCTCTGCCCCTCGGGGACGCCCACGACCGAGACCTCGACCTTGTGCGGACGGCCGTCGTCGAGGATCCCGGCGAAGGGCGTCAGGTCGTATTCGATCGGCTTGACGTCGAAGGCGCGGGGACCCGGAACGACGTACCAGAGGAAGGGGTTGGACCATCCCCCGGTCCACACGTGCGGGAACGGCGCGGCGATTCCGGCCAGTTGGCCGTCCACCTCGATCTGCACCTCGCGGTACGGTCCGTCGTCGGCCCGGCAGGAGTAGGGGGCCTTGTCGGGCACCGCCAGGTACCAGAACTCCTCGCACCCGCCGCCCGATCCGGTGGCGTACACCTCGGCGAGGATGCGTTCGCCGTTGCGGGGTGCGGTGAGGCTGCCGCCGTCGCCGAGGGTGAGGACCTTGTCGGGGGCCGCGGCCGGCTTCCCGGCGTAGAAGGTCAGCGTGACCTCGACGTCGATCACGCCCGTGTACGTGTCGTCGACGACGTTGCCGATGAGCATCTCGACGTCCTGCTTGCCGCGGAAGGTGTCGCTGTAGCGCGTGACGTCCTTCTCGACGGACCACTCGATGCCGTCGGGCGAGGGTTCGGGAGTGGACGTACGGAAGATCTCGACCCCGCCCACGTGCAGATGGCCGAGCCGGTCGAATTGTCGCCCCTTGACCTTGCCGTCGAGGCGCAGCACCACCTTGCTCCAGCGGTCGCCGCAGCCGTCGGGCGGTGTGTACGTGCCCCTGTACGGCGTGAAGTCCCTGAACTGGGCCTCGGCGAGGGTGACTCGGCAGGACTTGCCGGCCGGCTTGGCGACGGGCGGGGCCGCGGTCACCGGGTCGTGCCAGTCGGTGCCGAACTCGGCGGGCACGTCGGCGGATCGGGCCGGAACCGCCCCGAGGAGGGTGCTCGCCAGGAGGGTCGCCCCGGCGAGCATGGACATGACTATCCGTCTCTTCATGGCCGGTGTTCTACGGGGAGTCGGCCACCCCTGACAATGAGGCGTCGTGCGCGGGTGCTAGGCCTTCAGGTCCGCCCTGTCCCCCATCACCACCACGGGATGCCGAGCCGGGTCGATCGCGCGCAGCAGGTACGCCATGGCCGGCTTGGACAGGCTGACGCAGGCCGACGTACCGCTGCCGTGGTCCATGTGCAGCCAGATGCTGCCGCCCTTCGCGGCGCCCTCCGGGCGGGCCGGGTCGTTGGGCGGGCGGCCCTTGACGCGGTTGTAGTCGATGGCGATGACGTAGTCGAAGTCGTGCCAGTGCGACTCGGCCCACCAGCGCGGGGCCGCGAAGGACGCGGAGCGGGTGTACGGGAGCCGGGCGCCGGGGTTCGCGAGCACGCCGCCCGCGTCGGTGAGCGTGAACACGCCGATCGGGCTGCGCTTGTCGCCCTCGTGGTGGTCGGCGGTCCAGCCCCTCTTGCCGTTGTGCGCGGGCCAGCTGCGGATGCGGTCCCAGGTGGAGCCCTGCTTCGTGTAGAGCACGACCGTGGAGTCGGCGGAGTCCCGGCCGGCGCCGTAGACCGCCACGACCTGGCGGGAGTCGGCGGGGATCCGGCGCTGCAGTCGGTCGCCGACGTCCGGGATGCGGGTGGGGTCGGCCCTGCTCACGTGTGTGGAACCCGACTTGGCGCCCCCTGCCGTATCGCCGCCGCCCTCTTTCGCGCCCCCGCAGGCCGCCGTCGTGAGAAGGGTTGCCAGGGCCGCCAACACGACCGCCGATCGCGGTGCGCCAATCTTTCGCATCGCCCCATTTTGTACCCGGCTTGTACCGCGCGCAGAAAACCGTTTGCCTCCGACCACTCTCCGAAGCGAACCTTGCACGGTTTGCTGCCGCCGTTCGCGGCTCCTCCACCCCCCTGACACGAGCCACTGGGACGTCAGTCGTCATGCAGATTCAAGACCTTCCGTATCCCGACCCGGGCGTGCCGGACGCACGTTCGGGTCCCCGATTCCTGTGGTGGCTGGGCCGGAATCAGCTGGGCGGGCAGTTCAGGGCGCTCGCCTGGGGGCTGTTGCACTTCGTGGCGGTCTCCGCGCTGCCGTTCTGCGTGGGCCTCGCCGTGCAGGCCGTGGTGGATCGTTCCGGCAGGCGTCTGGCGCTGACGGGCGGGCTGATGGTGCTGGTCGGCGTCTGCGTCGCGCTGGGCGACACCTTCCTGCACCGGACCGCGGTGACCAACTGGATCACGGCCGCCGCCCGCGTGCAGCAACTGCTCGCCCGCAAGGCCGCGGTGCTCGGTTCGGCACTGACCCGGCGGGTCGCGGCGGGCGAGGTCGTGGCCGTGTCCACCGGAGACGTCGAGAAGATCGGCTGGTTCGTCGAGGCCGTCTCCCGCTTCACCGCCGCCGCGGTCACCGTCGTGCTGGTCTGCGTCGCCCTGGTTCTCTACCAGCCGGCGCTCGGCGTGGTCGTCGCCGCGGGCCTGCCCGTCCTGGCGGTCGCGGTGCTGCCGCTGCTGCCGCGGGCCACCCGCCGGGCAGACTTCCAGCGCGAGAAGGCGGGCCGGGCCACCGAACTGGCCTCCGACACCGTGGCCGGCCTTCGCGTGCTGCGCGGCATCGGCGGCGAGGAACTGTTCCTCGACCGCTACCGCCGCGCCTCGCAGGAGGTCCGCCACGCGGCCGTGCGCAGCGCCCGCATGTGGTCCGTGATCTCCGCGATCCAGGTGCTGCTGCCGGGTCTGCTGATGATCGGGGTCGTCTGGTACGGCGTCCATCTGGCCCGGCAGGGCCGGATCACCGTCGGCGAACTGGTCACCGTCTACAGCTCGGTGATGGTCCTGACCTATCCGCTGCGGCACTTCGAGGAGATCGCCATGGCGTACTCCTTCTCGCGGCCCTCCGCCAAGCGGGCCGCACGTGTGCTGTCGCTGGAGCGGGCCACGGACACCGGGGGTTCGCGCCCGGCCGACGTCCCCTCCGGGGACCTGTACGACCCGGCGACCGGTCTGCTCGCGCCCGCGGGCCGGCTGACCGCCGTGGTGTGCGGCGACCCGGACGCGGCGGGGCGGCTGGCCGAACGGCTGGGCGGGCACCCCGCGGAGGAGGGCACCGCGGTGCTGCTGGGCGGCGTACCGCTCGACGAACTGCCGCTCGACACCGCCCGCAGGGCCGTCCTCGTCCAGGACAAGGACCCGGTGCTGCTGTCCGGTTCGCTGCGCGAGCTGCTCGACGTGCCCGCTTCGGGCGAGGTCGGCGCGGCCGAGGCGCTGGCGGCCGCGCAGTGCGGGGACGTCCTGGAGGCGCTCGCCCAGGGGTCGTTGGACGCCCAGGACCCGATGGACGCGCGGATCACCGAGCGCGGCCGGTCCCTGTCCGGCGGGCAGCGGCAGCGGCTCGCGCTGGCCCGTTCGCTGGTCACCGACCCGGAGGTGCTGGTCCTGGACGAGCCGACCTCCGCCGTGGACTCGCACACGGAGGCACGGATCGCGGGGGGCGTGCGGGAGCTGCGCGAGGGGCGCACGACGGTGGTGTTCACCTCCTCGCCCCTGCTGCTGGACCGCGCCGACCGGGTCGTGCTGGTGCACGAGGGCGAGGTCACGGCGGTCGGTGTGCACCGCGAACTGGTACACACCGACCCCCGGTACCGGGCCGTGGTGACCCGGGAGACCGAGGAGGAGTCCGCCCTGAGCGGCGTGCTCGACGAACTGGACGAACTGCGAGAGATCGAGGAGACGGCATGATCGGCGTGGCGCCACCGGCGTACGACCCGGCGGCCCCGACGACGGCGAGCACCCTGCCGGTCGGCGCCCCCGCGACCGTACGCGCCTATGTGGCCGAACTGTTCCAGCGGCACCGGCGCGCCTTCCTGGTCCTCATCGCCGTCAACACGGTGTCCGTCGTCGCCTCGATGGCGGGCCCGTGGCTGCTGGGCGGGCTGGTGGAGCGGGTGTCCGACCATGCGCGTGAGCTTCATCTGCCGCTCACCGCCGGTCTGTTCGTGCTCGCGCTGCTCGTCCAGGCCGTGTTCGTACGGGAGGTGCGGCTGCGCGGCGCGATGCTCGGCGAGCGGATGCTGGCCGACCTGCGCGAGGACTTCCTGGTGCGGTCGGTCGGGCTGCCGCCGGGCGTCCTGGAGCGGGCGGGCACGGGAGACCTGCTCTCCCGCATCACCACCGACATCGACCGGCTCGCCAACGCGATGCGCGAGGCCGTGCCCCAGCTGGCGATCGGCGTGGTGTGGGCGGTGCTGCTGATCGGCGGGCTCGTCGTCACGGTGCCGCCGCTGGCGCCCGCCGTCCTGGTCGCCGTGCCGCTGCTGGTGGTCGGCTGCCGCTGGTACTTCAAGCGGGCGCCGTCCGCCTACCGCTCGGAGGCCGCCGGATACGCCGCCGTGGCCGCCGCCCTCGCCGAGACCGTCGACGCCGGCCGCACCGTCGAGGCCCACCGCCTCGGCGGGCGCCGCATCGAACTGTCGGAGCGGCGGGTCAAGGAGTGGACGGCCTGGGAGCGCTACACGCTGTATCTGCGGTCGGTGCTGTTCCCGGTCATCAACCTCACCCATGTCACGGTCCTCGCCTCGGTGCTGATGATCGGCGGCTGGTTCGTGCTGCAGGGCTGGATCGGGGTGGGCCAGCTGACGACGGGCGCGCTCATCGCGCAGATGCTCGTCGACCCGGTGAACCTGATCCTGCGCTGGTACGACGAGCTGCAGGTGGCCCAGGTGTCGCTGGCCCGCCTGGTCGGCGTGCGGGACATCGAACCGGAGGCCGGTGAGGAGTCCCTCGCCCCCGACGGACGCGATGTCCACGCGGACCGGGTGCACTTCGGCTACCGCGAGGGCGTGGACGTGCTGCGCAAGGTCTCCCTGGAGGTCGCGCCCGGAACCCGGCTGGCGCTGGTCGGCCCGTCGGGCGCGGGCAAGTCCACCCTGGGCAGGCTGCTCGCCGGCATCTACGCGCCCCGGTCCGGCCGCATCACCCTCGGCGGTGCGGAACTGTCCCGGATGCCCGCCGAACGCGTCCGCTCCCACGTCGCCCTCGTCAACCAGGAACACCACGTCTTCGTGGGCTCCCTGCGGGACAACCTCCTGCTCGCCCGGACCGACGCCGTGGACGCCGAGCTGTGGGCGGCGCTGGGCGCGGTCGACGCCGACGGCTGGGCGCGGGCACTGGACGACGGCCTGGACACCGAGGTCGGCTCGGGCGGGCTGGCGCTCACCCCGGCCCAGGCCCAGCAGATCGCGCTGGCCCGTCTGGTGCTGGCCGATCCGCACACGCTGGTCCTGGACGAGGCGACCTCGCTGCTGGACCCGCGCGCGGCCCGCCATCTGGAGCGGTCCCTCGCCCGCGTCCTCGACGGCCGCACGGTGGTCGCCATCGCCCACCGGCTGCACACCGCCCACGACGCCGACGTCATCGCCGTCGTGGAGAACGGCCGCATCAGCGAGCTGGGCAGCCACCACGAGCTGGTCGCGGCGGACGGGGCGTATGCGGCGCTGTGGCAGTCCTGGCACGGGTGAGCCGCTGAACCTCGGGCCGGTCGGGAGCTGGCCCGGGACTGCTCGAGCACCGGTCGGGGGCTGCCTTGCGGCGGCTCCCGGCCGGGTCAGTAGCCGTAGCCGCCGGAGTCGCCGCCGTTGCTGTTGCCGCTCGACGCCGGGGCGGCCTTCTTGATCGCCGTGCCCTTGGTGTTCAGGACGTACCAGATCTTGTCGATGCCCTGGCCCTTGAGATCACCGGCCGCCCGGTCCTTGGCGTAGTAGTACAGCGGGTGCCCGGCATACGTCACCTGCGCCTTGGCCGCGCCCTTCGTGGCGCCGATCAGGCCCGCGTCGACGCCGGCGCCCGCGTGCGGCCTGCCCTCCATGTGCGGCCACAGCTTGATGCACGCGGCGTCGCAGTTCATCGAGTTGGTGTTCTTACCGTCCGCGGTGAACAGGTACAGCGTGCGTCCACTGCCGTCGACGAGGATGTCGCCCAGCGGCGAGTGGCTCACCTTGATGGTGGAGGTGTCCATGGCCGCCGCTGCCGGGCTGCCGTTCCCGGCGCCGCTGTTCCCGCCCCCGCCTCCGCAGCCGGCCAGCGCCAGTGCCGCGACGGCAAACCCCGCCACGGTGATGCTGTATCGCCTCATGATCTCTCCGTCCTTCCTGACGGAGGTTGTACGGGCGAGAGACGTCGACGGATTGCGGCGGCCCGACCTCAATCCCCTCGGCACTCCCATACGTACACAAGGGCGTGGAGCTGTTCCCGCGCACGCACCGGGTCGACGACGCCTCGCTCGTCGCCGGCTTCGCGCTGGGCGACGAACAGGCGGCGGTCGCCTTCGTCCGCCGCTTCCAGGACGCGGTGTACGGCCTGGCCCTGTCGGTGACCCGCGATCCGGTGCTCGCCGAGGACGTGAGCCAGGAGGTGTTCGTACGGGCCTGGCGCGCGGCGGGCAACTACGATCCCCGGCGGGCCTCTGCCCTCACCTGGCTGCTGACCATCACCCGCAACACCGCGATCGACGCCGTCCGGGCACGGCGCTCCACTCCCGTCCTGGCCGAGACCCTGGAACGGCTCCTGGACGCCACCCTGCGGGCCGAGACCGACGCCGACGGCACGGAGCGGCAGGCCCTGGTCGCCCTGGAGAGCGAGCGCGCCCTCGCCCGGCTGCGGACCCTGCCGGCCGAGCAGGCCCGCGCGGTCGCGCTCGCCGTGCTCGGCGGCTGCACCGCCGCCGAGGTGGGCCGGCACGAGAACATCCCCCTGGGCACCGCCAAGACCCGCATCCGCACCGGTCTGCGCCGGCTGCGCGACGCACTGAAGGAGGGAAGCCGCGATGGAACGCCACCCTGACGAGGACGAACTGACCGCCCTCGCCCTCGGCACCCTCCCCGGCGAACCGGCGCAGCTGCTGCGCCACCTCACCGCCTGCGCGACCTGCCGCTCGGCCTACGACGACCTGTCGGCGGCCGTCGACGCGGTGCTGCCGGCGGCCCCCGTGGTCGCGGCCCCGCCCGGCTTCGACGCCCGGGTCCTCGATCGCCTGGAGCTGCGGCGGCCCGCTGCGGTCCGGCGGTCGTACCGGGTCCCGCTGCTGGTCGCCGCTGCCGCCGCGGCCGGACTCGGCCTGGGCGGGGTCGGCGCCGTACTCCTGCACCACGAGTCGGCCCCGGTCCAGGTGTCCGCGAGCGATCACGGCGCCGTGCTGGTCACCGGCTCCGGCGCGCGGGTCGGCACCGTGGAACCGAGCCGCGCCGGCGACGAGCGCGTGATGGTCATGCAGATCACGGCCGGCCGGCCCGGCACCCGGTACACCTGCCGGCTCCTGCTGAAGGACGGCTCCACCCGCGACGCCGGCCAATGGTGGACGCCGGCCTCCGGGCGGGCCACCTGGATCGCCTACGGATCGGCCGACGCCGTCGACCGCGTCGAGCTGGTGACGGACGACGGGCACATCTGGTCGTCGGCCGCCCTGCACGGCTGACGCCGGTTGCGTCCCGCCGCACACGGACTGCCCCACGGGCCGCTCTCCACGAGCCGGTCCCCACAGGCCGGTGTCCTGGGCGTTGACCACCACCTTGCTCCGTGCCGTTGCGCTGCCCCGAAAAGGGGTGGAAGGCTGGATATCGGCACCGGCTCGGGGAGCGCCTCCGGGACCGTCGGTCCCTCCCGGGCGTGGCCTGTGCTCCGCGTACGGCGACCCGACGCCCGGCGCGGTGAGAAACGGGCCCGTCCCCATCACCTGGAGGTACCCGTGAACAGCGTCGACGGATGGGGAGACGACGTCTACCAGCCCGACGGATCCGAGATCCAGGAGGACTCGGGGCTGCTGGACGTCGAGGACACCTTGGAGAACGACGGTGTCGGCGACCCCCTCGACCGCGGCTGGTCCCCTCCGGAGAGACCATGGGCGGTGGAGCGCGCCGATGTGACGGCGGCGGTCCGACACCGTGGCGAGACGCTGGACGAGCGGCTCGCCGAGGAGCTGCCGGACCTGGTCGCGCCCGAGGGCGACGACCTCGGCGACTGCGAGGGCACCGACGGCGAACTCCTGGACAACGAGGTCGGCGCCGTCCGCTCCGGCCGTCTCGTGGCCCCCGACGAAGGGGCGCACGAGGACGAGGAGAGCGCGCTGATCGCCACGGACGTGGGCATCGACGGTGCGGCCGCCTCCGCCGAGGAGGCCGCTATGCACATCGTCGACGAGGACGCCCTGTCCGGCTGACCTGTCAAGGAGCACGCATGCAGCAGGACAAGCACCCCGACTACCACGAGGTCGTCTTCCGCGACCGGGCCGCCGGATACGCCTTTCTGACCCGGTCCACCGCGACCAGCGACCAGACCATCCGGTGGGACGACGGTGAGACCTACCCGGTCGTGGACGTGGAGATCTCCTCGGAGAGCCACCCGTTCTACACCGGCAAGGCGCGCACGGTGGACTCGGAGGGCCGCATCGCCCAGTTCGAGCGGCGCTACGGCGGCGGGACGGGCCAGGGCCCGGGCTGACCGTTGCGGGGCTCCCCCCGGGCGCGGGCTCCTCGCCCGGAGGAGCCCCGCCGGTCGGATGCGGAGGAGCCCCGCCCGTCAGATGTAGTTCAGCGCGGCTGCGCAGCCCACTCCGCCGAGCAGCATGAACACCGGCATCAGCACCTTGAGCTCGACCCAGCTGCCGGCCCGGAACCGCATGACCTTCGGCGGGCCGATCGGGTACCAGCGCTTGCGGCCCACCGGGATCGGCCACAGGATCGGGCAGCCGGACACCGTCAGCGCGTCCCCGATGTCGTGCACTATCGCGCCCAGCACAATCGGCAGTCCCAGCCACAGGTACTCCTGGCCCGGCTGGGTGAACAGCCAGTTGGAGCCGTTGCCCGGCTTGTCCAGTATCCCGGCGAGGATCCATGCGCTGGTCGCGGCCAGCAGCCAGACCAGGACGTCGCTGCTGGAGCCCCGGGCCGCCCGCCACAGCAGGCCCTCGATGGCCAGCACCATGTGGACGAAGAGGATGGCGAGCACCGCCCAGCGGCCACCGGTGATGGCGACGACCGACGTACCCGCGCCGATCAGCACCGCCCACAGCCAGGTGTGGGTGAGGGTGCGGTGGCCGCCGGAGCGACGCGGGTCGCCCTGCTTCTTCGTCGCCTTGTAGACGGCGTACGAGAGCTTGTCGACGATCTCGCACAGCCCGCGTGAGAGGGGGCCGAAGGCCCTGGAGATGGTGGCCGCCTTGTGGTCCAGGTCCGGGGCGAGTGCGGCTCCGGCGCAGATCAGCGCGCCGACCAGGATGACCGGCCAGGGCATCGGATGCCCGGCCGCGGCGGCCGCGGCACCGACGCCGAGCCAGGCGGCGGCCCCCGACAGTGAGTGTGCTGGTCCCATCATGGCCGTTGCCCGCCCCATTCCTCTTGTGCCGCTGTCCAGTTGACCGGGTGCGCTGACGCTCCGTCGGCGACACAGCGTACTGGTCGTGATCTTCACCCCGGCAACCGATTCCCCTATAGGTGAGGACGCCAGGCAAGATGGGTCCGTGACCCTCATCGATCAGCTGCCGCCGACCGCCGACCCCGACGCCCTCTACGAAGCCTTCGAGTCGTGGGCCGAGGAGCGCGGTCTCACGCTCTATCCCCACCAGGAGGAGGCGCTGATCGAGGTGGTCTCCGGCGCGAACGTGATCGTTTCGACGCCCACCGGCTCCGGCAAGAGCATGATCGCGGCGGCCGCGCACTTCGCCGCGCTGGCCCGCGACGAGGTCACCTTCTACACCGCCCCGATCAAGGCGCTGGTCTCGGAGAAGTTCTTCGAACTGTGCAAGATCTTCGGCACCGAGAACGTCGGCATGCTCACCGGCGACGCGTCGGTCAACGCCGACGCCCCGGTCATCTGCTGCACCGCCGAGGTGCTGGCGTCGATCGCGCTGCGCGACGGCAAGCAGGCGGACGTCGGCCAGGTCGTGATGGACGAGTTCCACTTCTACGCGGAGGGGGACCGCGGCTGGGCCTGGCAGATCCCGATCCTGGAGCTGCCGCAGGCGCAGTTCATCCTGATGTCGGCCACGCTCGGCGACGTCTCGATGTTCGAGAAAGACCTCACCCGGCGCACCGGCCGCCCCACGGCGGTGGTCCGCTCGGCGACCCGGCCTGTGCCGCTGTCCTACGAGTACCGGTTCACCCCGCTCACGGAGACGCTGACCGAGCTCCTCCAGACCAAGCAGGCGCCGGTCTACATCGTGCACTTCACGCAGGCGCAGGCCGTGGAGCGGGCGCAGGCGCTGATGAGCATCAACATGTGCTCGAAGGAGGAGAAGGAGCAGATCGCCGAGCTGATCGGCAACTTCCGCTTCACCACCAAGTTCGGCCGCAACCTGTCCCGTTACGTACGACACGGCATCGGCGTCCATCACGCCGGCATGCTGCCCAAGTACCGCCGCCTGGTGGAGAAGCTCGCGCAGGCCGGTCTGCTGAAGGTCATCTGCGGCACGGACACGCTCGGTGTGGGCGTCAACGTCCCCATCCGCACAGTGCTGTTCACGGCCCTGACCAAGTACGACGGCAACCGTGTCCGCACGCTGCGCAACCGTGAGTTCCACCAGATCGCCGGCCGCGCCGGACGGGCCGGCTTCGACACCGCGGGCTTCGTCGTCGCCCAGGCGCCGGAGCACGTCGTCGAGAACGAGAAGGCGCTCGCCAAGGCGGGCGACGACCCGAAGAAGCGCCGCAAGGTGGTCCGCAAGAAGGCGCCGGAGGGCTTCGTCGGCTGGACGGAGAACACCTTCGAGAAGCTCATCGCCTCCGACCCGGAGCCGCTGACGTCCCGGTTCCGGGTGACGCACACGATGCTGCTGTCGGTGATCGCCCGCCCGGGCAACGCCTTCGAGGCGATGCGGCATCTGCTGGAGGACAACCACGAGCCGCGCAAGGCGCAGCTGCGGCACATCCGCCGCGCGATCGCCATCTACCGCTCGCTGCTGGACGGCGGCATCGTCGAGAAGCTCGACGAGCCGGACGCCACCGGCCGCATCGTCCGTCTCACCGTGGACCTGCAGCAGGACTTCGCCCTCAACCAGCCCCTGTCCACCTTCGCGCTCGCCGCGTTCGAGCTCCTCGACCCGGAATCCCCGTCCTACGCCCTGGACATGGTGTCCGTCGTCGAGTCGACCCTCGACGACCCGCGGCAGATCCTCGTCGCCCAGCTGAACAAGGCCAAGGGCGAGGCCGTGGCCGCGATGAAGGCGGACGGCATCGAGTACGAGGAGCGCATGGAGCGCCTCCAGGACATCACCTACCCGAAGCCCTTGGAGGAGCTGCTCTTCCACGCGTACAACACGTACCGCAAGAGCCACCCCTGGGTGGGCGACCATCCGCTGTCGCCGAAGTCCGTCATCCGCGACATGTACGAACGGGCGCTGTCCTTCACGGAGTTGGTGTCCTTCTACGAGCTGGCCCGCACCGAGGGCATCGTGCTGCGCTACCTCGCCAGCGCCTACAAGGCCCTCGACCACAACATCCCGGACGACCTGAAGTCCGAGGACCTGCAGGACCTGATCGAGTGGCTCGGCGAGATGGTCCGCCAGGTCGACTCCAGCCTGCTGGACGAGTGGGAACAGCTCGCCAACCCGGAGGAGATGACCGCCGAGGAGGCCCAGGAGAAGGCCGACGAGGTCAAGCCGGTCACCTCCAACGCCCGCGCCTTCCGCGTCCTGGTCCGCAACGCGATGTTCCGCCGCGTCGAACTCGCCGCCCTCGACCAGGTCGAGGAGCTGGGCGAGATGGACGCCGATGCCGGCTGGGACGCCGACGCGTGGGGCGAGGCCATGGACAAGTACTGGGACGAGTACGACGACCTGGGCACCGGACCGGACGCGCGCGGCCCCAAGCTGCTCGTGATCGAGGAAGCGCCCAAGGAAGGCGTCTGGCGCGTCCGGCAGATCTTCGACGACCCGAACGACGACCACGACTGGGGCATCAGCGCGGAGATCGACCTCGAGGCCTCCGACGCCGAGGGCCGTGCCATCGTCCGTGTCACCGACGTCGGTCAGCTGTGAGCCGTCGGCCAGCCGTGAGCCAAGGAGCAACCCACGCATGACGAACCCGGCCGAGAGACTCGTCGACCTGCTCGACCTGGAGCAGATCGAAGTCAACATCTTCCGTGGCCGCAGCCCGCACGAGTCCCTGCAGCGGGTCTTCGGCGGGCAGGTGGCGGGCCAGGCGCTGGTCGCCGCCGCCCGCACCACGGACGGCGAGCGTCCGGTGCACTCGCTGCACGCGTACTTCCTGCGCCCGGGCCGCCCGGGCGTGCCCATCGTGTACCAGGTCGAACGGGTGCGGGACGGCAGGTCGTTCACGACCCGCCGGGTCACCGCCGTGCAGCAGGGCCGCACGATCTTCAATCTCACCGCCTCCTTTCACAAGCCCGAGGAAGGACCCTTCGAGCACCAGCTGCCGCCCGCCCGCAAGGTCCCTGACCCGGAGTCCCTGCCGACGGTCACCGAGGAGATCCGGGAGCACCACGGCGCACTGCCCGAGCAGTTGGAGCGGATGGCGCGCCACCAGCCCTTCGACATCCGCTACGTGGACCGGCTGCGCTGGACACCTGAGGAGGTCAAGGACGCCGAGCCGCGCAGCGCCGTGTGGATGCGCGCGGTCGGGCCGCTCGGCGACGACCCGGTGGTGCACACCTGCGCGCTGACCTACGCCAGCGACATGACCCTCCTGGACGCCGTCCGCATCCCGGTCCAGCCCCTGTGGGGTCCGCGCAGCTTCGACATCGCGTCCCTGGATCACGCCATGTGGTTCCACCGGCCGTTCCGCGCGGACGAGTGGTTCCTGTACGACCAGGAGTCACCGATCGCGATCGGCGGCCGGGGCCTTGCCCGCGGGCGGATCTACGACGGGGAGGGACGGCTGCTCGTGTCCGTGGTCCAGGAGGGTCTGTTCCGGACGCTGTAGGTCACGGCCTTCGGCGCCTCAGCCGGCCCAGCAGGCTGCGGGGGCGTGCTGGTTCCTCCAGGGCGGCATCCTCGTGTTCCGCCACTGGTGTCGGTGCGGGCGGTTGTGACGTCGGAGCAGCCGACTGCGACGCCGGGCGCGGTGCGGGGTGGCGCCTGCGCGCCTCGCTCACCGCCTCGGCAAGGTCGGCGCGCAGCCAGCCGACCTCGTCGGGGTCGTCCGCCCGCGTGATGTTCTCGGTGAGCTGTGCGGCGAGGGATCCCGGTGGGCCGTAGCCGATCGGCTTGGGCTGGAACCGGCTCAAGTGGAGCCGCTCGTAAGGGTCCTGGACGACTTCCGCGACCTGGACGGGGTCGAGCACGGATGCAACGGCCGCCGCGTGCGCCCAGGGGTGCCCACCCAGCTGCCGCACCAGGAACCCGACATGCCGTCCCCGCCAGTTGCGGGGCCGCAGGTCCAGACCCTCCTGCAACTGTTCCCGCAGCGCGGACGGTGTACGGCCGCTCAGCAGGGGGGCGTTGTTCTCGTCGGCCGCGAAGTGCCGCAGCTCGTCGGCCAGATACACCCAGACCACGGCCCGGTAGCGATTCAGGTAGAACCTCACCGGTACGACGACGCCGAGCCGGGCGAGGCGGGTGAACCTGCCGGGCGGCACCTCCAGCAGCTCGGCACCCTCCTTGGTGCCCACGGTCCGGACGCGTTCTTGCAGCGTCTCGGGAAAGCCCTCCTCGCTGCGCAGCCGGTCGAGTTCGGTGCGGCTGACCTGCGGGCCCCCGCCTCCTTCGTCGGGCACGGTCCGGATCCGGCCGAGGCTCACGGCGAGGTCGAACTCCCCTCGCTTGAGCCCCAGTTCACGGGCTGCGCGGCTCGGCGTGCAGGAGGGGCTGTGCGGTGTGGTGACGGTGTTGCCCGACATGGCTGGTCTCCCCCGTGGAGTAGGCGGCCGACGCGGTCCGCGCGGCCTCGGAAAAAACCGTAGCCGTTTCGGCGGATCTCATGGCGGGCCTGTGGATAACTCCATGGAAGGGGCCGAACGTGCAGGTCAGATGTCTGTGAGCGGACTGCGCTCGGGTTGGCGGGCCTCCACGTCGAGGTGCTCGCCGACCCGGTTGACGAGCAGGGTCATCTCGTAGGCGATCTGGCCGATGTCGGCCTCCGCAGCACTGAGCACGCACAGGCAGCTGCTGGTGCCGGCCGCGGTCACGAACAGCACCGCGTCGTCGAACTCGACCATCGTCTGACGGACTCTGCCCGCGCCGAAGTGGCGTCCCGAGCCCTTGGCCAGGCTGTGCAGTCCGGACGAGACGGCGGCGAGATGCTCGGCGTCCTCGCGCCGCAGTCCCGTGCTCGCGCCCGTGACCAGCCCGTCGTTGGACAGCACCAATGCGTGCCGCACATGTTCGACGCGCTCGGTCAGGTCTTCCAACAGCCAGCCAAGTCCCTGGTTCTGCCCCATGTTTCCGGTCTCCCCGTGTGACGACTCCCCCTGGCCGGAGGATCTCCCGCCAGCCTTCCCCACCTACCGGCGCACGGGCAAGGAGGATAGGGGCATGGCGCAGAAGATGACCGATGAGGAATGGCGGGCGTTCGTCTCGCACGGCACCCGCACCGCGAAGCTGTCGACCGTCCGGGCCGACGGGAGTCCCCATGTGACACCGATCTGGTTCGTGCTCGACGGGGACGACGTGGTGTTCAACACCGCGAAGACCAGTGTGAAGGGGCGGAATCTGGCCCGTGACGGGCGGGCCGCCCTGTGCGTGGACGACGACCGGCCGCCCTTCGACTTCGTCGTGCTGCAGGGCCGTGCCCGCATCTCGGAGGACCTCGAGGAGTTGAAGCACTGGGCCGCCCGCATCGGGGCGCGGTACATGGGCGAGGACCGGGCCGAGGAGTTCGGGGAGCGCAACGGCGTGCCGGGGGAACTCCTGGTACGTATCGCGATCGACAAGGTGCTGGCGGAGAAGGGCGTCGCGAACTGACCGTGGCGGCCCGCTGGCAGCCGGTCAGCCGACCGAGTCGAGAAGCCGGGCGGTGTGCATCCGCCCGGCGTACTCGACGAGCCTGATCAGCACCTCCTTCCCGGAGTCGCGGTCACGGGCGTCGCACAGCACCACCGGCGTTCCCCGGTCGAGGTCGAGGGCGCGCGAGACGTCCTGGGCCCCGTAGGCGCGGGCACCCGCGAAGCAGTTGACGGCCACCACGAACGGGATGTGCCGGTGCTCGAAGTAGTCCACCGCGGGGAAGCAGTCCTCCAGCCGCCGGGTGTCCGCCAGGACCACGGCGCCGAGGGCGCCCTGTGACAGCTCGTCCCACAGGAACCAGAAACGGTCCTGGCCCGGCGTGCCGAAGAGGTACAGGGAGAGGCCGGAGCGGATGGTGATGCGTCCGAAGTCCATGGCGACGGTCGTCGTGACCTTCTGGTCCACTCCGTCCGTGTCGTCCACCAACTGGCCGGCCTCGCTGAGCAGTTCCTCGGTGCGCAGCGGCCTGATCTCGCTGACCGCGCCCACCAGGGTGGTCTTGCCCACGCCGAATCCGCCTGCGACCAGTATCTTCAACGCCAGCGCGGCCGACTCGCCGCCCTGGGCATCGGGGTGCTCGGAGACCATCGATCACTTCTCTCGGGAGTACCGGCAAACCAGCATCATGACAACTGCGCCCCTTCTCCAGTGGATTGGACCGTTATTTGCCCGATGCGAACGGATCGTTCCCTTTTGACGTCCGGGTGGGTGCGCGAATCGGGACCGTATGGGACCGGATCGTTGTGAAGTTTCATCTACAGCGCCCGTAGCCCCTCGATCACCTCGCGCAGAATCCGTTCGTCAGGAAGCTGCGCGGGCGGCACCGGACGGCTGACCGTGACGCAGCCGAGCTCCAGCAGGTCGCCGAGGAGTACCCGGACCACGCCCACGGGCAGATCGGCGCCCGCGGCCAGCTCCGCGACCGACTGGGTCTCGGTGCGGCACAGCTCGATCAGCGCCCGGTGTTCCGGGCCGAGCGCGGTGTCGTCGTCAACGCCGGGCGCCCCCGTGTCCAGGGTGACGAGGGCGATCAGGTCGAAGCGGACCCCGCTGGGGCCGGGCCTGGTGCGGCCGCCCGTCATGGCGTACGGGCGCACCAGGGGCCCGGCCTCGCCGTCGTACCACTGGCTGCCCGGCTCGTTCGGAGCGCCGGTCCTGTCCTCGTTCATCTGCGCGGACCGCCTTCTCGCCTCATCGGGCGGCGGGCGGCCGCGCGCCGACGCGCGTCGGCGTGTACAGGTGCTCGCCGACGCGTTTGACCAGCCGTGCCATCTCGTAGGCGACCAGGCCGATGTCGGCGGTCACGGCGGTGAGCACGGCCAGGCAGGAGCCGTCGCCGGCGGCGGCCACGAACAGGAACCCGTCGTCCATCTCGACCATCGTCTGGCGTACGCCGCCGGCGCCGAAGTGCCGGCCGGCGCCCTTGGCCAGGCTGTGGAAGCCGGAGGCGACCGCGGCGAGGTGCTCGGCGTCCTCGCGGCGCAGGTCGGTCGACGCGCCCACCGCCAGACCGTCGTTGGACAGCACCACGGCGTGCCGCACTTCGCGCACACGCAGCACCAAGTCGTCCAGCAGCCAGTCGAGTTCGCCGGATCGCTGTGCGGCCCTCGTGCTCGGGTCCTGGATCATGCGCGGTCTCCTTCGCTGCTGTCGCTGCGCGCTGCGGAATCGGGTCCGGCGGCGCGGCCGGGTTGCCTGCCACCGCCGCGCGTCCAGCCGGCGCGGTAGGCCGCCATGCGGTCGCGTACGGCCTCCGGTGTGCGCTCGTCGTCGTGGCGGGATGCGGACGGCTGGGCCGGCTCTTCGGGGCGCTGCTCGCGCAGTTGGGGGGCGAGACTTGCCTGGCGCACGCGGCGGGGCAGGTCGTCGGACTCTTCGGTGTCCTCGGCGGGACGGTGCAGGCGCAAGGTGGTGACTCCGGGGGGTGGGGTTTCGGCCGTCGCCTCCACCGCGGCCGGCACGGGGGCCACCAGCGCCGGCCGTTCGGCCGCTGCCGGTACGGGCTCCTGGTGCGCGGTGGCGCCGGGCACGCGCGCGTGCTCGCGTTCCGCCTGCCGCTCGCTGCTCGCGGCCTTGCCGGGGGAACGTTCCGCCATGCCGCTGTGCAGCAGGGCGGTGGGCAGCAGGACGACCGCGGTGGTGCCGCCGTAGGGCGAGGTGCGCAGGTGCACCTTGATGGCGTGGCGGGCCGCGAGCCTGCTGACCACGAACAGGCCGAGCCGGTCGCTGTCGAAGAGGTCGAGCGCCTCGGACTGCTCGATGCGGCGGTTGGCCTCGGCGAGGGTCTCCTTGCCCATGCCGAGGCCCCGGTCCTCGACCTCGATGACGTAGCCGTTGCCCACGGGTTCGCCGACGATGCGCACGCGCGTGTGCGGGGGCGAGAACTGGGCCGCGTTCTCGACGACCTCGGCCAGGAGGTGGGTGAGGTCCGCGACGGCCGAGCCGATGACCAGCGCCTCGGGGAGCTGCCGGACCTCCACGCGCGCGTAGTCCTCGACCTCGGACACGGCCGCGCGCACCACGTTCGTCAGCGAGACCGGCATGCGCCAGGCCCGGCCGGGTGCCGCTCCGGAGAGGATGATCAGGCTTTCGGCGTGGCGCCGCATACGGGTGGTGAGGTGGTCGAGGCGGAACAGGTCGCTGAGCTCGTTCGGGTCGTCGGAGCGGCGTTCCATGCTGTCGAGCAGGCTCAGTTGGCGGTGGACGAGGACCTGGCTGCGGCGGGCGAGGTTGACGAAGACTCCGGAGATGCCGCTGGCGAGTTCGGCGCGCTCGACGGCGGCCCGCAGGGCGGCGCGGTGCACGGTGCCCAGGGCCTCGGCGACCTGCCCGGCCTCGTCCTCGGCGGGCGGTCCGGGCGGTGCTTCGGCCTGGATGTCGATCTCCTCGCCGGCGCGCAGTTTCCGCATGGCCTCGGGGAGCTTGCGCCGGGCGATCTCCAGGGCGCTGTTGCGCAGGCTCACCAGCTCGACCACGAGGCCGCGTCCGATGCGTACGGAGATGACGAGCGAGGCGGCGACGGCGGCGAGGCCGAGGAGCACCGCGGCGCCGGCCGGGGTGAGCAGGCCGCGGGTGAAGGGGTCGGCCCGGTCCGCGACCCCGCGTCCGGCGTCCTCCTCGATGGTCCGCATGCCGTCCTGTACGCGCGTGTGTGCCTTGTTCCAGGTGGCTTCCGGAGCGGCCTTGAGGGGGCCCGGGGTGCCGGCGAGGACCTGGTCCTCCGCGGCGCCCAGGGTGGCGTAGGCGCTGGAGGCGGCGAGCTTGCGCCAGGCGCTGCGCTCCGGACCGCTCAGGTCGGCGACGGCCGATTCGGTGAGTGCACGGCGGGTTTCGACGGCGCCGGTGAACAGGCGCAGCCGCTCACCGCTGAGGCCGTCGGCCACGCGGGCGCCGGCCAGCACGGTGTCCTCCTGGGCCAACGCCTCGCCCGCGCGGGAGAATTCGAGCAGCACGCGCGCGTCCGAGCCGAGGTCGGCGTCCTGGATGCCGGTGAGCGCGCCGCCCACCGCGAAGGCGCCTGCGATGGTCTTCGTGTACTGCCCGTACGTGTCGTCCCAGTCGGCGCGGCGGTCGAGCACCGCGGTGCGCAGCGAGCGCAATTGCTCGGCGCCGGCGACGAACGTCTCGAGCCGGCGGGCCACTCCGGCGGGCAGTTCCTCGCTGTCGGCGACGGTGTTGTCGTCGCCCAGCCGAAGCTGGGCCACCGCCCGGTCGGTGCGGTCGGCGAGCTTCTTGTAGTCGCCGTTCTGCCCGGCCGACGGCGCGGTCGCGTAGCGCACCGCGGCCGCGCGCTCGGCCTGCAGGGCGGCGACGGCCGTGGCGACGGGGGTGCGGATCTGGGCGTCCACGCGCTGCAACTGCCGCAGCCGGGCGACGTCCTGGGCG
The DNA here is from genome assembly GCF_040644055.1 of Streptomyces sp. NPDC047043. Taxonomy (NCBI): domain Bacteria; kingdom Bacillati; phylum Actinomycetota; class Actinomycetes; order Kitasatosporales; family Streptomycetaceae; genus Streptomyces; species Streptomyces sp. NPDC047043. The sequence goes on along the minus strand of NZ_JBEYVO010000010.1, from coordinate 88,587 downwards.
GTGCTGACGGTGGCGTAGGCCCACAGGGCCAGCAGCGAGACGACCGGCACCATCAGCAGGCAGACGATCTTGGCTCGTACGGTGCGCGGGCGTATCCGCCAGCGGCCCCCGGGCTCGGGTGCGTCGTCCTGCACCGGGCCCGCGGGCTCGTCCGGGACCTCGTCGGCCGGCGGTCCGGCATGGGCGCGACGGCCGCGCACGGGAGGCGGGTGCGGCGTCTCGGCGCCGGGGCTGGGGGTCCTACGGGGTGTACGCATGGCCTCCTCGCTCGGGAGTGGTTCGGGGGCGTGCCGAAGGACGCGTCGCTAGGGGGCGACGGGCTCGATTGGCCGCTGGGCCGAGGCGGACGCCTCGCGCTCCCCGGTCGTCGGCGACAGCGCGACGAAGGCCGAGGTCAGGAACAGGTAGGAGCCGAGGCCGACGGCGAGGGGGAAGATGAACTGCATCGCCGTGACTCCGGGCAGGGCCGTGTCCGAGGGTGTGACGCGGACGCTCACCGCGAACATCGCGGTGTAGTGCATGCTGCTCACCGCGGCCCCCATGATGAGCGAGGCGACGGTGACGGCGACGGGTGACTTGATGTTGAGCGCGGCCCACAGCGCAGCCGTCGCCGCCACGACGGCGATCAGGACCGACAGTCCGACGAGGACCGGGTCGTAGTCGACGTGGCCGTGCAGCCGGACCGCCGCCATGCCCAGGTAGTGCATGCTGGCGACGCCGAGCCCGGTGGTCAGGCCGCCGAGGAAGAGTGCGCGGACGCGGTCGCGGCTGTAGCCGACGGCGAAGACGCCGACGCAGACGACGATCATGGCGACGAGCAGGCTGACGATGGTCAGCGGCACGTCGTAGCGGATGTCGGTGCCGCTGACGCTGAAGCCGAGCATGGCCACGAAGTGCATGGTCCAGATGCCGGTGCCGATCGCCGAGGCGGCGGTGATCAGCCAGTTGCGGCGCGAGCGCCCGGTGGCGCCGAGCGCGCGGACGGTGCAGCGCAGACCCAGCGCGGCGCCGATGCAGGCCATCGCGTACGACAGCACGGGGGTCAGCCAGCCGAGGGTGGCGTGGTCCAGATGTCCCATGGCCCCGGGACGCTAGTCCGGGCAGGGGCGCACAACAGGGGCGCGTTTCGAAAGGTGTTGGAATATGACCCAGTGATGCATCTCGACGACCGCGTCCCGCTCGAACGTGTGCGCTGCGGCGTCATCCGTGTCGGTGAGGGATCATGCGGAACATGAGCGACGACCACACACACGTCCAGGAGTTCTTCGGCGCCCGTGCCGCCGAGTGGGACCGCCGGTTCTCCGACGACGGCCCGGCCTACGCGGCCGCCGTCGCCGAGCTCGGGCTGCGCGAGGGCGACCGTGTGCTGGACGCGGGCTGCGGCACCGGGCGGGCCCTGACGCCGCTGCGCGGCGCCGTGGGGCCCTCGGGAGTGGTCATCGGTGCCGATCTGACCCCGGCCATGCTCGAGGCCGCCGTACGGGCGGGCAGGGACCGGGACGGGCGGTTGCTGCTGGCCGACGTGGCCGCGCTGCCGCTGCGGTCGCGGTCGCTGGACGCCGTGTTCGCCGCCGGCCTCATCGCGCATCTGCCGCAACCCGCCGAGAACCTGCGGGAGTTGGCACGCGTGGTGCGCCCCAGCGGCACGCTCGCGTTGTTCCACCCCATCGGCCGCGCGGCGCTCGCGGCACGCCAGGGCAGGCAGATCACTGCGGAGGACCTGCGCGCGGAGCCCAACCTCCGTCCGCTGCTGGCCGGTTCGGGGTGGCGGATGACGTCGTACGTCGACGAGGACGATCGCTTCCTGGCGCTGGCCGTGCGCGAGGACTGACCTTCACGACCGGCCCGCGACGGCCGCCGTGAAGGCGTCGGGGTTGTCGAACATGACGTTGTGGCCGGCGCCGGCCACGGTCAGCACGCGCACGCCCGCCGCCTCCAGGGCTTCCGCGCCCGCGAGTTCACCGCTCAGCTCGCCCTGCAGGTACACGCGCTCGATGGGCAGCTCCTCGAGGAGGCTGCGCACGGCGGGCTGCGATCCGTGCCGCAGGCCGACGGCCGAGCGGTGCAGGGCACGCGGGTCGGCCAGCCGCATGGTCGCCGCCCACAGCGGGCCGACGTGCTCGAGCACGCGCGCGTGCCCGCCGTCGACGAAGGCGTCCTCCTCGTAGGCGTGGATGCTGCTGCTGCCCGCGGTCGGCGGCGGGAAGGGGTCGAGGTTGGCCTCGGTGAGAACCAGCCGGGAGACGAGGTCGGGCCGCCGGTGTGCGAGCACGACGGCGACCGAGCCGCCCATGCTGTGCGCGACCAGCTCGGCGCCGCTCAGGCCGGCCGCGTCCAGAGCGGCGGCCAGTGCGTCTGCGTGGTCCTCCAGGGTGTAGCCGAAGTGTTCGGGGCGGTCGCTGATGCCGTGTCCGGGCAGATCGACGAACAGGCTGCGCCGGCCCGCGAGTTCGGGCCGGGCCGCGATGTGCGCGTGGTACACCGCCGAGACGGAGCCCAGGCCGTGCACATACACGCGCGCGGGTTCCGCACCGGGCGTCTCCGTCCAGCGAATGCAGCTTCCCTTGCCGTCGAACTCGGCTTGCTTCATCGCGTCCTCCCCATGACCCCTCGGCCGTCCCTCGGCACCCGGGCGACAATACATCGGCTCCGAGGTATAGAGAAGTCGAGGTATACAGAGACCGCTGTACAGCGGGCGTGCGAGAGAATGCGGCCATGCTGGAGCTGGCCATCCTCGGATTCCTCTACGACGCCCCGCTGCACGGCTACGAGCTGCGCAAACGCATCACCGCGCTGACGGGTCACGTGAAACCCGTCGCGGAGAGCACCCTCTATCCGGCGATCAAGCGTCTGGAGAAGGCGGGCCTGCTCGCGCGCACCACGGAGCCCGGGGCCGTGGCCGCCCCCCGCCACGTCCTGACACTCACCGAGCAGGGCAGACAGGAGCTGCGCCGCCGGCTCGCCGAACCCGCGCAGCGCGACATCACCGACGAGAACCGCTGGTTCACGGTGCTGGCCTTCCTGCGCCACCTCGACGACGCCACCGCCCAGGCGGCCGTACTGCGGCGTCGGCTGGCCTTCCTGGAGGAGCCGGCGAGTTTCTTCTACGAGGGTGACCGGCCGTTGCGTGCCGAGGAGTTGGACGACCCCTTCCGCCGCGGGCTGCTGACCATCGCGCGCGCCACGTCCCGGGCCGAACTCACCTGGCTGCGGGACACCATCGGCTCACTCGCCGGCTGATCCGCCCGAGGGCCGCACGGGACACCCCCGTACCCCGGGAGTCGGCCAGGTGCCCAGCTCGCCCAGCTCGTAGCCGTTCGGGTAGCCCTTGATCTCCCAGTTCTCTCGCGCGTGGTGCGGTGCGCGCCGGGGCGGCAGCAGGCGGACGGCGCGGCCACGCGCGCGTACCGCAGAACGGACGCACGCGCGCGTGAAGGCGTTCGGGGGCGGGTAGCGGAAGGCCCGCAGGAGGTGGTCGTCGAGCAGGCAGAGGGTCGAGGTGCGCAGGAGCGGTGCGAGCGGGCGCGGGTACCAGGACGCCATCAGCGCGAGGGTGGCGTCGGAGACCCTGCGGGCTCCCTCGTCCCAGGCGAAGTGGGCCTGTTCGTAGGCGTCGAGGCAGGCCTCGAACTCCTCGTAGGACTCGGGGAGATCTTTGATGGCCATGTGCCGGCCCAGGGTGCGGTAGTGGACGGCGGAGGCGACGGTCTCGTGCCGCGAGAGCCTGCGCCAGCCGTATGCGTCGATCCATCGCTTGGGCATCACCACGAACGTGCACAGCACATAGCGCATGTCGTCGTTGCTGATCTCGTAGCTGCGGTGCATCTGGTTGACGCGGCGGATCGCCGTGCAGGCCTGTTCGCTGCCGAAGCCGTGCTCGACGATCGCGTCGAGCAGCAGCACCGTGTCGTCGTAGCGCTTCTGCGTGCGCTGCGTGAGCTCCGCCGTCTCGGCCAGCAGCCCTCCGATGCTGGGCACGGCGTAGGTGCGGTAGAGCGCCAGCTCGAGGGAGCGGGTGAAGTCCCACGGGAACTCGTAGGCCGAGCTGAGCCGGTAGATCTCGGAGGCGTCCTTGTGCGGGTCCATCCGGCGGATCTGTTCGAGCCGCTCGAATCGCTTCACCGTTGCGTCCCCCTTCTGCCGCCCGGGCTCCAACTCTACGTTGAGTAGCAGGACATGAGCGATCAGGCACGGTAACCACGCAGGGGGAAGGTGGTCAGCATGTTGGGCAGGGTGCGCAAGTCCTGTGCCAGATTCCTCAACGCCGTGCGCGCGGAGGTGAGCAACGGCCGGGACAAACGTACACACAATCTTTTCGAAGCCGCTGCCGCGTATGTCTCGGCGTGCGCGGAGGACGACCAGGACCGGATCGAGGAGGCGGCGGGCTGGGTGTCGCCGGAGGCCCTGTCCTTCGGGGTCAACGAGCTGGCCTGCCGCGCCGTCATCGCCCTCGCACGGGAGCGCGACGAGTCGCCGCGGACCGTCGCACGCACCCTCCTGGGGCTCCCGGCGGCTTGACACAACCGGGCGGCGTGCGGTCGATTCGCCCCGTCCAGCCGGAAAACTGCAGCTCCGGGTGTGCTTGGGAGTCGTGACAAGCGGTCTCATCGCGCACTATGGTGCGCGCCGTTGGACATAGCAATGGGAGGCTGGGATGGCCGGGACGGACGAGGACGCCGTCGCCGCCGAGGACGACGCGCTTTATGTGCTGACGGCGGTACTGCTGACGCCGGCGAAGTTCCCGAGCGTGCTGGGCGACGACTATCCGGAGGCCTGCGCCGCGCTCGGCCTCGCGCCGCTCGCCGACGGGTACGGCCTGGTGCTCGGCCAGGACGGCGGCGGTGCCCGATGGACCGTCGTGGTCGACGACGTCTCCCTGGTCGCGGTCGCCATCGCGTCCTGGGACTGCGGGATGGAGTACGACCTGTCGCCCGACGAGCACTCGGTCGTGGCCGCACTGCCGGGCTGGCCCCTCGCGGTGGCGGTCGCGGCGCCGGGCGTGCCCGCGCCGCACGATCCCGGCCCCGAGGTCGCGGACCGTCCCCCGCTGGCGCCGCCGGACACCGCCATCTGGGGCCCGGCTCAGCGGCGCCTGGGTGCCGACGAGATCGCGCTGCAGTGGGCGGTGTGGCGCGAGCAGCTCGACGACTCCTCCTTCCCGGCTGCGGGCGGGACTTCGGAGGCCGCCGAGGGCGCTGAGGCGGCCGAGGAAAGCGAGCGGGCCGACAACAGCGAGACGGGCGAGCAGGCGGACGCGCCCAAGGGCCACGTCGGGATCCGGCGCGTGCTCGCCGAGGCGCGCGCGTACGTGGAAACGCCGCCGCCCCTCGGCCGCGTCCGGTCGTCCTTCGCTCCGGGCGATGCGCGGACCTTGCGGGCCGACGGTCCCGGCTGGTCGCTCGTGGCCAGGACCGACGACATCGCCTTCGTGCTGCTCGACGCGGAGCCCGGCGAAGTACTGCCGGTGGGCCGGGGACCGGAGCTGCCGGGTCTGCTGGAGGCGCTCGACAAGATGGCCGTACGGCCCAGCTGAGTCCGCACGGGCCACACTTCGGGGCGGTGACACGACCGGGCTCGCCATGCCGGCGGGCCCGGTCGGTGAGCCGCCCCGCATTCCTGTGCGCTTCAGGTCGTGGCCGTCTCGTACTGCGGGCGACCGGTGGTGCGGTAGGTCTGGATCGTCAGCCCCTTCGGAGTCGACTGCAGATCGACCAGCTCGAGTCCCATGTCCGGGCCGGTGGCGGGGAAGAGCCGCGTGCCCTGGCCGACGACCACGGGATAGGTGAGCAGTACGATCTCGTCGACCAGCCGGTGGTCGAGCAACCAGCGGATCAGCGTGCCGCTGCCCCACACCTGCAGCTCACCGCCCGGCTTGGCTCTCAGCTCGCCGATGGCGCCCGCGACGTCACCGGACAGGACGGTTGTGTGCGCCCATTGCGGGGCGGTGAGTGTGGTCGAGGCGACGTACTTGGGCCGCGCGTTCAACGCCTCTCCGACGGGGTTTCCCGGATCCATGCCTGTTCCCCAGGAGCCGGCGAAGATCTCGTAGGTCCGCCGACCGAACAGGAACGCGTCGGCGCGCTGGAACGTCTCGCCGATGAAGGTCGAGGCCTCGTCGTCGAGCAGTGGCGGGGCCCATCCGAAGCGCTCGAATGCACCGCCGTCCTCCTCGCCCGCCGCGCCGGCCCCGCGCCGGTGCCCTGCATCAATCCGTCGATGCCCCTGCGTCACTCCGTCGACGGAGACGTTCGTGACGGTCGTCAGTTTCATGGTCGCAGTTCCCTTCGCGCTGGGATCGTCGTTCGGTACGACCGGACCGCGGCACCGATCTCATCGATCGTGCACGGATCTGCCTCGATCCACGGCCAGGCTCGGCCCACCCCGCAACGCAGGACAGCCGCTGAGGGCCCGCCGGCCGGTTCGGCGGACCCTCACGGTGGTCGCTTCCGTGATCACCCGAGGGTGTTCCAGAACGCGCAGTGGTGGCGGGACTGCGTGGTGCGGGTGGGGGCGATGTGGTCCGGGGCCAGGGACAGCACCGTCTGTCGGGGCCAGTGCGGTGACGACGGGCCGTTCGGGTCGGTGCTGTGGGCGAAGTGGGTCCAGTAGTCGATCATGGTGTTGGCCAGCCGGTGCTGTGCCGCGGTCAGGGCTCGGGGGCGGCCGCCCAGGTCGAACAGGTAGGGCAGTTCGCCGGCGTGCGGTGCGCCGAGTGGGAACGGTGGCGTGCCCGGGGTGAGCGGCGGGGCCTGTTCGTCGGCGAACTCGTAGCGCCAGACGGGCACTTGGGCGGCGAGCAGGGCGTCGGTGCGCGCCGTCGGGCAGGCGAAATTCGCGTCTCCGATGACCGCGCCGAACACCGGGCCGCCGTCGGTGCGGTGCACCGGGTACTCGCGGACGATCGCCTTCGCCTGCCCGGGGGCGGGGAAGAAGGTGGCCGCGACGTCGGGCCAGGTGTCGGGGGTGACGGGGTTGCCGGCCTGGACGATCCCGGCGGCCCAGCCGTTGCCCTCGTCGTGGTTGTTGCCGAGGAGCACAGGGACGCGGTGGAAGCGGCCGGCGGCGATCGCCGCCGCGGGGTCGCTGGGCAGCAACGGGGTTGCGTAGGCGGGCTGTTGATCGGCGTTCTGGGCCGCGAGGAGCCGGGAGACGCTCACGCGCCGCAGGCAGGCCCGCACGTCCCGGGCGGAGCCGCAGCCGACCTTCGCGGCCAAGTCCGCGCCCGCGGCGCGCGCCGTGGACAGAGGAACGGAGGACGGGGCGAACGGCCGGGCGGGGCGGCCGGTGCACGGGCCGCTCTCGATGATCGCCCGGTCGAAGAGCCCCGCGGCGGCGGGTGAGGCGAGCTGGGCGCAGACGCTGTAGCCGCCCGCCGACTCGCCGGCCAGCGTCACGTCGTGCGCGTCACCGCCGAAGGCGCCGATCTCGGCGCGGACCCAGCGCAGCGCCGCCTGCTGGTCGGCCAGGCCGAAGGTGCCCGAGCCGGGCAGCCCGCCGTGCGCGAGGAAACCGAGCGCCCCGAGGCGGTAGTTGACGGTGACGACCACGACGTCGCCGCGGGTGGCCATGCGGTGGGCGTCGTACGAGCTGCCCGCTCCGGTGGTGAAGCCGCCGCCGTGCAGCCACACGATCACCGGCCGGGGGTGTGCCGGTCCCGCGTCGTCGGGCGTCGTGACGTTGAGATACAGGCAGTCCTCGTCGGTGCTGCCGCCGGGCACCTCGCCGGCCGGCTGCGGGCAGGCGCCGGCGGGCCGGGTCGCGTCCCGTACCCCGGACCAGGGAGCCGCTCGGCGGGGCGGCGCCCAGCGCAGCCTGCCGACCGGGGGCACCGCGTAGGGGATGCCCTCGAAGGTGCGGTAGCCGTCGTGGGCCGAGCCTCGCACCGGGCCGTCGTGGGTGCGGACCGTCGTGGCGGCGGGCCTGACGGACTGGGCAGTGGTGGCGGCGGGCTGGGTCGGTGGTGCCGCGGACCAGGCCGACGCCAGCACGGCGGTCAGGACACAGCCCAGGGTGGTCAGGACGCGGTGCATGGTCATCGTCTCCCCGTTCGGTCAGCTGCCGCCCATGCCGCCCTGTGCGGCGATCATGGTCGTCGGCAGCGCGCGTACCGCTTTCTCCAGGCCGGGCGCCAGGGTTCCGAGAGATCCCGTGCAGGCGTCGATACGGGCCCGGAAGGTCTTCCGGTCCTGGCGTGACACGACCGAGCGCATGCCGCCCGCCGCGGCCAGCGCCAGCAGCGCGGCGTCGGCGGCGGGGATCTCCCGCACGGGGCCGTCCCCCTGCAGCGCCTCGGACACGCGGGCGCGGAGCACGGCGGGCACGGCACGGTCCGTCACGGTCGACCGGCGTGTGCCGAAGCGGCTGCGGGGCGCCTTCACGGTCAGGAGTCCCGCCGCGGCAAGCCGCTCCTCCACCTCCGTAAGGGTCCGCTTGCGGTGGCGGCGCACGAGCTGCTTCCAGCCGTGCCCTGCCGCGGCGTCGCGCAGAACGCCGTCCAGGACCCGGTCGCCGGTCGGTGCTGTGCCGGACACGGTCACCGTGCCGCCGTCCTCCCCCAGCCGGCCGCGCAACGCGAGGTCGATCAGGGCGGCGGCACGCACCAGCAGCTGGGTGCGGGAACGGTCGTAGGGGCCTTCGGCCGCGTCGTCGTGGGCGAGCAGATACATGAGGCAGGCCAGGTCGTCGATCACACCTCGACGCTAGGGCCGGGTGCCCCGGCCGCGGATCGGCCCCGGGAAGGGACCGGGGCTGGGAACGCAGGAGGACTCCGGCCCGGCCTCCTCCTTCAGGAGGAGGCGGCCGTCAGGGGCGGCGCGGCTGCACGAGGCCGTGGTCGTAGGCGGCGACGACGGCCTGGACGCGGTCGCGCAGGCCCAGTTTGCGCAGCACCGCGGTGACATGGTTCTTGACGGTGGCCTCCGACAGGCGCAACCGCTCGGCGATCTCCGCGTTCGACAGCGCCTGCCCGATCAGGGTGAGCACCTCCCGCTCGCGGCCGGACAGCTCCTGCAGTGAGGGCGGCGGCGCCGGGTCGGGCGTGGTGCGCAGGAACCGGTCGAGGACGCGGCTCAGCACGGTCGGCGCCAGCAGCGCGTCGCCGCGCGCGGTGAGGCGGATCGCGTCCACGAGTTCGGTGGGGCGCATGTCCTTCAGCAGGAAGCCGCTCGCCCCGGCCCGCAGGGCGTCGACCACGTGCGCGTCCACGTCCCAGGTGGTCAGCACGAGCACCCGGGCCCGACTGCCGCACCGCACGATCTGCCGGGTCGCCTCGATGCCGTCCACGACGGGCATGCGTACGTCCATCAGCACCACGTCGGGCGCCAGTTCCCGCGTCAGCCGCACCGCCTCCCGGCCGTCGGACGCCTCACCGACCACCTCGAGGTCGTCCCGGGCATCGATGATCATGCGGAATCCGGTACGGACCAGGGCCTGGTCGTCGGCCACCACCACGCGCAGTGTCATGACACACGCTCCACCGGCAGCTGCGCCGCCACCTCGAACCCGCCCCCCGGCAGCGGACCGGCGCGCAGGCTGCCGCCCACGAGCCGCGCACGCTCCTTCATCCCCACCAGACCGCGCCCCGCTCCCGCCGCGGCCGAACTGCCCTGCGGCGTACGCCCGTTGTCGACCACCGTCACCGTCACGCAGTCCCCTTCGGCCGTCACACGCACGCTCACCTCGTCGGCGCCGGCCGCGTGGCGCAGGGTGTTGGTGAGGGCCTCCTGGACGATCCGGTACGCCGCCAGGTCCACCGCGGCCGGCAGCCCGTCGGTGGCGCCCTCGCGGTGCATGTACACGGTCATCCCGGTCGCGCGCACGGTGTCGGCCAACTCGTCCAGGCGTGCCAGCGAGGGCCCCGGTTCCCGATGCTCCGCGGCCCCGTCCTCCTCCGCATCGGGCCGGAACGCCCGCAGCAGCAGACGCAGTTCGCCGAGCGCCGAGCGGGCGCCCGTCTCGATGGCCTGCAACGCCTGGCGGGCCTGTTCGGGCCGTTGGGTGAACACGTCGTCGGCGGCGCCCGCCTGAATGACCATCACCGACAGGGTGTGCGCCACGACGTCGTGCACCTCGCGCGCGATCCGTGCGCGCTCCTCCACCACGGCCCGGCGCATCTCCGCCCTCGTCCGTTCCTGCTGCGCCCTGCGCCACTGCCCCACGGTCCACGCCAGAACCACCGCCAGCACATAGACCGCCAGACCTGCCAAGCCGCCCTCCCCCAGGGCCAGCGGCGCCGGCAGGCACATCGCCGCAAGCGCCCGCACCGATACCCGCCGCGGCCTGGTGGCCGACAGCACGCACAACGCGACCTGCGCCGCGAGTACCGCCCCCGTCAAGGTCACCGCGGGCAGCAACGCCCACACCGCGAGCCCCGTCGCCGCGGTCACTGCCAGTACGGCGACCGGGGCGCGCGCCAGCCACCTCAGGGCACAGACCTGCACAAGAACCAGGACCACGGCCACGGGCAGTCGCCGGCCGTGCCCCGCGCCGGCGGCGAGCACCGAGGTGCCGAGGACGGCGAGCACCAGACCGGCCGACCCCCACCACAGCGCCCGGGCCGCCCGGGCCGACAGCTCGCCCCGCGCTTCCCTGGCGAACACGTCGTCCAGCTCTCTGCTACGGCGGTCCACGTCCCGACCCTATCCAGCGGCGTACGAGGAACAGGCCGGCGTCCTGCCCGACGTCACCATGACGGGACGAACGTCGGCCGGTGACTGCTCATGCATCCTCATGGGCCGTCGCATGCTTCCATCCCCAGGCGGTGAGCATGCCGGCCGACAGGTCGGCGCATTCGTCGGAGTCCAGGTACCGGAGCGCCGTGTCGACGGCCGTGTCGTCGACCAGGCCGGTGGCGAGCATCGCCGCTCTGCTCCGCTGCCAGGTGTCCGCCCAGAAGCGGCTGATGGGGCTGCCCGGCAGCAGCGGCGGCACATGGATCTCGGCAGCGACGGACGCGAGTCCCGCCCCACGCAGCAGGTGCGGGTACGCGGGCACCCCGGAGACATCGGTGCCGATGGTGGCCCGCAGACCCTGCCACATCGCCCGCATCGCCGCACTGTACGGCGTGCCGGGCGTCCGCTCGCTCGTGAGGTCGACCGCGTCGCTGAGCACCAACACACCGCCGGGCGCGACGAGTTCGGCAAGGTGCGTGATCAGGCGCTCGCGCTCGGCCAGGTGCATCAGCACGAAGCGCGCGTGGACGAGTCCGAACCGGCCGGAAACGGCGCCCGGGGCGGTGATGTCGGCCTCCAGCACGTCGAGCCCCGGGACGGGCCGCAGGTCGAGGAAACGTACGTCGCGGTCCACCGCGAGCACGCTCGCCACCCCGGCCTCGTCCAGCAGGCGGCGGGAGACGGTGCCCGTACCGGCACCCACGTCGAGGCAGCGCCATCCCGGGCCGACCCCGAGCGCGTGCAGCCGTGCCATGGTGATGTCGTCGTAGGCGAGGGCGCCGAAGTCGATGCGCTCACCCTCGCCCGCCTGTTCGGGACGGAACACGGTCTCGCCGTAGCGGCCGCCGCCGGGCGCGTCCCCGCGCGGAGCGGCACTCACGCCGTACTCGGCATGACGTCGAGGAGGTCGTCCTTCAGGGCTTCCGGTGCCCGGTCGGCGAGAGGGCGGAACAGTGGGTCGTCGAACAGTTTCATGGCCAGACCTCTTCACGCGGTGGGGCGGTGCCGGGCGGCCCGTCCCGCGGCCGCCGCCCCACCGATCCTCCATCGGCCACGTGACCGAGGCACGCCGTGCCTGAGCCGATCGGCCCAGGGCGCGGCACACGCGGCAGAACCGCACTCTCACGCGTTGCGGCCTGGCTCCCCTCGCCGCAGCAGCCCCCATGCCCCGGGAGAGAGCCGGCAGCCCGCCACCACCCACGCCGTGGCCGGCCACCACGAAAACGCCGCCAGCCCACAGTGCGGCAACCCCTGCTACCAGTAGAAAGACACCCCTTCAGACGTGCGTGCCGGTGGGGCGCGGATCAGTGTCGGGGGCCAGCAGCCATGCGACGAGAGTGCGCCAGCGGTCGGGCTGGTCGGTCTCGCGCGGCCCGACGAGGTAGACCTCCTCGACGAGGTCATGGGAACGCAGACCGTTCCGGGCGGCGAAGGAACCCACTGCACCGTAGGTGAGGTCGAGATCGTCGTGCGGACCGGAATGGGTGGCAACGACGGCGGTTCGCCGGGGCAGTCGGAGCTCCCTCACGGTGGCCGGTGCTCCCGGTGCCGGCGACGCCTCGGCCGGGAGGTAGACGGTGGCACGGCCGTGGCCCTCGGTGAAGAGCCGGTGTTCGTAGCGGCCGCCCGGCGGGAGCACCGGACGCTGGCCGGCTGCTGCGTCCAGGTCGCGCATCGCGTCGTCGTACCAGCTCAGGTCGGCCCCGGGCGGGACGTCGAGGGACACGGCGAGGACGCGCTGCGGGGAAAGGACCTCGAGGCTCACCGTCCGTTCGGCCTCGGGGTCGAGGAGTTCCCGGAGCGCCTGAACCGCACGCTGGGTGCGGCCGAGCCGGTCTTCGAGCCGGCGGAGGTGGGCGGCGACGACCTGTTGTGCCGCGTCATGGCCGGCCTCGCCCCGGCCGCCGGGCTCGGCCTCGAGAAACCGCCGGAGATCCGCAAGCGGTAGGTCGAGCTCGCGGAACCGCCTGATGGTCAGCGCGGGCCGGACCTGCGCGGGTGCGTAGTAGCGGTAGCCCGTGGCCGGGTCGACCTCTGCGGGGACGAGAAGATCCTGCTCGTGGTAGCGGCGCAGCGTGCGGATGCTCAGGTGCGTGATCCGGGAGAACTCCCCGATCGTGAGTCGGTCGGCCACGGTCTCCTCCTCGTCCTCCTCGGCGCAGGCATCCGGACCGGTCGAGGTCCCGGTTTCAGGATGTGATGTCCAACAGGGTGATCTTCCCCCGTACGTCGCGTTCGAAGGTGAAGCGGAGGATGACCGGGCTGCCGGGGAAGTCGCCGGAGACCTCGGCCACGGCCTGACCCGCCATGGCCGTACCGGTGACCTCCCGGAGGTCGTAGCGCACCGAAGGGACCTCGTTGCGCCAGCGGCGCACCGCCGTGAGCCCGTGGTGGCTGCGTCCGTCGTCGTGCACGACGACGGTGTCACCGAAGAGTGCGAAGTAGCGCTCGCGGTCGGAGTCGATCGCCGCGCCGAAGTACTCCTCGGCGAATTCCTGGATGTCCTGCATGGTCTGCTCCTGTGATGTGGGAAGGCGATCACCTCGGCCGCCTCGGCCCTGGCTCATCCGGTGCGCGAGAAGGTGCTCGGCACCGTCGGTGCGGATGAAGCCGGGGGCCACCGAGTCGACCCGGACACCGGCCGACGCGACCTCGTTCGCGAGCTCCTTGCCGTAAACGGCCAGGGCGCTCTTGGCCTCGACCCTGGACCCTCCCGCAGGGAGAGACTCAAGCCGTGCTGTCCATCGGGGCCGGGGTGCCCTGGATGGAGCGGTCGGTTGCCTCCGACGGCGCCACCTCGGACGGGCGCAGTTCTGAGCACCCATGCGCTGCCCTCATTCCATGTGCTCCGGACCCATGGATGCCGTGCAGGCGGGCCCCGCACCATGAGGCAGCCGTCGGCGCTCCGCCCCTCCGCGGGCGCCCCCTCGTCCTGCCCTGGAGGCCGTCATGCGTCCGTCCCGCGGTGTTCCGCTCGCTGCCGTCACGCTGGTGGCGGCGGCTCTGACCTGGCCGACTCCCGCCGGGGCCACGGCAGTCGGCGAGGATCACTGCGCTCGTCAGGAGCGGGTCCACGTGCCGGGCGCGGCCTTCCAGCAGAGCGCCTGTCTGCCCGACCTGACCACGACCGGGCTCGCGGGGACGCCGTACACCGACATGGCCGACCAGGCGGGGCTGACGGCCCGGGGCACCCGCACGCCGTCCGGGGTGCCCGGCGTGCAGGTCGACGGCTACTTCCCGGATTCCTCGCACTTCAACACCACCCACGGCTGGCGGCACGACGCGCAGTTCGTGATCCGGCTGCCCGACCACTGGAACGGCGGCCTGGTGATCACCGGCGCGCCCGGAACCCGTAAGCAGTACGCCACGGACACGGCGATCTCCGACCAGGTCCTGGCCGAGGGCTACGCCTACGCGGCGACCGACAAGGGCAACAGCGGTGCCGACTTCTACCGCGACGGAACCCGCCCCGGTGACGCGATCGCCGAATGGAACGCACGGACCACTCAGCTCACCCTGGCGGCCAGGCGTGCGGTGGCCCAGCGCTACGGACACGCCCCGCGCCGGACGTACATGACCGGTATCTCCAACGGCGGCTATCTCACCCGCTGGCAGCTGGAGAACCACCCGGAGCTGTACGACGGCGGCGTGGACTGGGAGGGCGCGCTGTGGACCGCGTACGGCCCCAACCTGCTCACCTCCCTGCCCACCGCCGTGGCGCGGACGCTGGGCTCGGCACGGGACGAGGACCTGTACGCGGCGGGCTTCGCGCGGGGGTCGGAGTTTCTGTGGCCGTACCACGAGAAGGCCTACTGGGGCGTCACGCAGAAGATCTACCGCGCCGAGTTCGACCCGTCCTACGACCCCGGCTGCCCCGGGCCCAGCGCGGGCAGCACCGCGGAGCGGATCCTTGCGCCCTGTGCCTCCGACGCGACATACGACTACGCCGCGCGTCCCGCGTCCGTCCATCGCGCCGTGGCCAGGGTGTCGCTCACCGGGCGCATCGGCAGGCCGCTGATCACGCTGCACGGCGACCTGGATGCGCTGCTGCCCAAGGCCGCCGACTCGGACGTGTACGCGCGCATGGTCGACGCGAGCGGACGGGGCCGGCTGCAGCGCTACTACACGATCCAGGGCGGCACGCACGTCGACGGGCTGTACGACACCTACCCGGACCGGCTGCGGCCGATCCTGCCCTGCTACCGCTCGGCGTTCGACGCGCTGGTCTCCTGGGTGGAGCAGGGCGCCCGGCCGCCCGCGGACCACACCGTCACACGGCCCGCGGACGGCGATGTGGTCGACTCCTGCGCGCTGGCCGACCGGGCCGATCCCGTGCGGTAGTGCCTCAGCGGCCGAGCTCCTTGCGGGTGGCGCGGCGCAGCCTGCGCCGCTGCGAGGGGTCCAGCGTGAGGTAGGCGGCGGCCGGCACTCCCAGGACTATCAGGAGAGCCGCCCACCAGGGCAGCCAGATCAGCAGGATGATCCCGGCCGCCACACCTCCTGCGGCGATCTTCGCGTTCTTCGACATTGCGTCGCCTCCTTCGCGGCCACTGCCGCTCTCTGTCCTGAAAACGGTCCCGCGTTTCCCGCGGTTCCGGACCGCGACCCTGAGACGTCCCTGAGGCGCGACCCCGACTCGTCCCTGAGAAGTCTCTCCCTCATTGCGCCCTGAGGGGCTCTCCCACGTTGTGCAGATGGCTCAGGGCCTGTCGATAGGAGTCGACGAGCCCGGTCTCCGTGTAGGCAATACCCAACTCCCGGCAGTGGGCGCGCACCAGGGGCTGGGCGAGCCGCAGATGGGGGCGGGGCATGCTGGGGAAGAGGTGGTGCTCGATCTGGTAGTTGAGGCCGCCGAGGAACCAGTCCGTCAGTACGCCGCCGCGGACGTTGCGCGAGGTGAGCACCTGCCGGCGCAGATGACCCCACCGCTCCCCGTCGGGATCGGGCATCTCCATGCCTTTGTGGTTGGGGGCGAAGGCCATTCCCAGGTGCAGGCCGAAGAGGGCCTGGTGGATGGCGGCGAACGCGAGCGCCTTGCCCGGGGACAGCGAGGTGAGCAGCAACGTCGCGTAGGCGACGACATGGGTCACGAGAAGGAAGCCCTCCACGGCGCGCTCCCTGGGCGGCTGGCGACGCAGGTCCCGGAAGCCGTGGATCTTCAGGGCGACGCCTTCGAGGAGGGTGAGCGGGAAGAAGAGCCAGGCCTGGTTGCGGGTCAGCCAGCGTCGGAAGCCCGACCGTTCCTTGGCCTGTTCGCCGGTGAAGACGAGGACGTCGGCGACGACGTCCGGGTCCTTGTCGATGTGGTTGGGGTTGGCGTGGTGGCGGTTGTGCTTGTCGTTCCACCAGGCGTAGCTCATGCCCAACAGCAGGTTGCCGTGGATGAGGCCGATGACGCGGGCGGCCGTCCTGTCTCCGGTGATCTGGGAGTGGCCCGCGTCGTGGCCTATGAAGGCCGTACGGGCGCAGAACACGGCGAGCAGCGGGGCCAGGAGCAGTGACCACCAGGAGTTGCCGGTGAGGATGACGCCCGTGACGATGCCGGCCAGGGCGAGGGCGTTGGTCGTGATGCCGAGCGCGTACCAGGTGCGGCGGCGTTCCAGGAGGCCCTGGCCCCTGACCGTGCGCAGCAGGGGCGCGAACTCGCTTCCGGCGGATGGTGTGTCGCGCGCGGCCGGGAAGGGTTCGGCGACGGCTGTGGTGGCCTCGGGCATGTCCGGTCTCCGGCTCTCTCGGGCAACGGGCTGACCTGAGAAAACGTACGAAGCCATGACCCGCGGCGACCATGACGCCATCCCCCGAGTGCGGGCGGGGGTCTGCCCCGGGTGGGCAGGGGGGTTGACGACACCCCGGAGCGAGACGATCCGTACGGTTCGGGCAGCCCGCGCGGTTCGCGAGTCCGCGCAGCCCGTCGGCTTGCTGTACTCTCGGCGACCCCAACCCCAGTAGTCAAATTTGAGGAATGCGGCTTCGCTGTGCAGAGGATCCCTGCGGCAACACCGTCCGAGATCTCCGAACTGGCCCGCTGCTGCGCCGTTTTCGTGCCCGGTGACCCGCCCCGCACCGGCCGGGTCGCCTTCTGGCGACCCGACGGCGACGCTCCTGCGAGCGTCGCGGCCGGGTCCGTCGAGGACCTGGCCGTCGTCCTGCCCGGCGCCGAGGGCGTCGAGCTCGTCGAAGTGTCCGCCGTGCTGCTGCCGGTGCGGGCGGCGTTGCCGGTCCTCACGCGTGCGCGTGCCGCTGCGGGCGCGCACCGAGGGGCGGTCTTCTGGGGTACGGCCGCCGTGCTGGCCCTGCAGCTGGTGGCGCGCGGGCTGCTGCTGCCCGGTCTGTCCCCCGGCGACCACGACGCCTGGCGCGTCGGCCCCTTGACCCCGGAGGACATCGACCGCGTGCGCCGACTGGCCGCCGCGATGCCGCCCGAGGCGCACGCCGTGCCGTTGGCGGGCGTCGAGCCGCTGCGGCTGCCCGACCCGGAGCGGCTGCTGCGCGCCTTCCTGGACTCGGTCGCCGACACCCTTCCGCGCTCCCCCGCGGCCTCGCTCGTGACGGGCGGGCCCGCCTACGCGGCGCGCGAGCCTCAGCATCTGCCCGAGCAGCGTGCGTGGGCGGCCGATGTCGCCGCGGGCCACGACGCGGGCGTACGGCTCTCGCTGCGGATCGAGGCGCCCGGCCTCGCCGACCTGACGCACGAGGACGCTGCAGTGTCGTTCCGGGCCGTGCTGCAGGTGCACGCGGTGAGCGACCCGGCGCTCGTGGCGGACGCCTCCACGATCTGGGCCGAGGCCGCGGGCACCGGCGGGGGCTTCGGTCCGCGCGCGCGGATGGACGCCCTGCTCGCGCTGCGCCGTGCGGCCCGGGCCTGGCCGCCGCTGACGCCCCTGCTGTCGGCGAGCGTCCCGGACGCCGTCGAGCTCGCCGACGAGGAGGTCACCGAACTCCTCGGAGAGGGCGCGCGAGCCCTCTCCGGCGCCGGAGTCGACGTGCACTGGCCCCGGGAACTCGGCCGGAAGCTGACCGCCCGCGCGGTGATCGGCCCACCGGACGACGAGCAGGAGGCCGGTCGGCTCTCCTCGGGCACGCCGTCGTTCCTGTCCGCCGACGCGCTGCTCGCGTTCAATTGGCGGTTCGCGCTGGGCGATCAGCGCCTTACGCGCGAGGAGCTGGACCGGCTCGCCGAGGCCGACCGCCCCGTCGTGCGGCTGCACGACCAGTGGGTGCTGGTCGATCCCCAGGAGGTGCACCGCGCCCGCGCCCAGCAGGACCGCAAGGTCACGCCCATCGACGCGCTGGGTGCCGCTCTGACGGGCTCCACGGAGGTCGACGGCCGCCAGGTCGACGTGGCCCCCACGGGATGGCTGGCGGCCCTGCGGGAGCGGCTCGCGGAGCCCGAGACGCAGGAGCCGGTCGGCCAGCCCGCCGCGCTCGCGGCCACGCTGCGGGACTACCAACGACGGGGCCTGAGTTGGCTGGCCCGGATGACGTCGCTGGGCCTGGGCTGCTGTCTGGCCGACGACATGGGACTGGGCAAGACGATCACGCTGATCGCGCTGCATCTGCACCGGCAGAGCGACACCTCGACGGCGGGTCCCACGCTCGTGGTGTGCCCGACGTCCCTGATGGGCAACTGGCAGCGCGAGATCGAGAGGTTCGCTCCGGGCACGCCGGTGCGCCGCTTCCACGGGGCGCGGCGCAGCCTGGACGCCCTGGCCGACGGGGAGTTCGTGCTCACCACGTACGGGACGATGCGCCTGGACGCGCACAGGCTGGCCGAGGCGCCGTGGGGCATGGTCGTGGCGGACGAGGCGCAGCATGTGAAGAACCCCTACTCGGCGACCGCGCGTCAGCTGCGTTCCATCGGCGCACGCGCACGCGTGGCGCTCACCGGGACCCCGGTGGAGAACAACCTGTCGGAGCTGTGGGCGATCCTCGACTGGACGACACCGGGGCTGCTGGGCCGGCTCGGTACGTTCCGGACCCGGTACGCGCGCGCCGTCGAGGGCGGTCAGGACCCGGCCGCGGCGGAACGACTGGCCCGGCTGGTACGGCCGTTCCTGCTGCGCCGCCGCAAATCGGACCCGGGGATCGCGCCGGAGCTGCCGCCGAAGACCGAGACCGACCGCGCCGTGTCGCTGACCAAGGAGCAGGCGGCGCTGTACGAGGCGGTGGTGCGCGAGACGCTTGCGGAGATCTCCGGCGCCGAGAGCATGGCGCGGCGCGGGTTGATCGTGAAGCTGCTGACCGGGCTGAAGCAGATCTGCAACCATCCGGCGCAGTACCTCAAGGAGGAGCGGCCGACGATCGCCGGCCGCTCCGGAAAGCTGGAGCTGCTGGACGAGTTGCTCGACACCATCCTCTCCGAGGGGGCGAGCGTTCTGGTCTTCACCCAGTACGTGCGCATGGCGCGGCTCGTCGAACGGCACCTGGCGGCGCGTGGCGTCAACTCGCAGTTCCTGCACGGCGGAACGCCCGTCGCAGAACGCGAGGCAATGGTGGGGCGCTTCCAGGACGGCGAAGTCCCCGTCTTCCTGCTGTCGTTGAAGGCGGCGGGCACGGGCCTGAACCTCACCCGGGCCGAGCATGTCGTGCACTACGACCGCTGGTGGAACCCCGCCGTCGAGGCGCAGGCCACCGACCGCGCGTACCGCATCGGCCAGACCCGGCCCGTGCAGGTGCACCGGCTGATCGCCGAGGGCACCGTCGAGGACCGCATCGCCGCCCTGCTGGAGCGCAAGAGGGAGCTGGCCGACGCGGTGCTGGGCTCCGGCGAGGGAGCACTGACGGAGCTGACGGACGCGGAGCTGGCCGATCTGGTGGAACTTCGAGGGGGCACACGATGAACCGGCACGACGCGGACACGCAGCGCACGTTCGCCGCCCTACCGCCCGCGCGCGGGCGGAGCTTCGCGCAAACCTGGTGGGGGCAGGCCTGGCTGAAGGCGCTGGAGGACACGGCGCTGGACTCTCAGCAGCTCAAGGCGGGCCGCAGGCTCGCGCGCGCGGGAGCGGTCGGCGCGGTGACCGTGCGCCCCGGACGCATCACGGCCGTGGTCCAGGGCCGTGACCGCACGGCACACCGGGCCGACGTCCTGCTGGAGGAGCTGGGCGACGAACAGTGGGACCGCTTCCTGGACATGACCGTCGAGCGGGCCGGGCATGTCGCGGCGCTGCTGGACCGCGACATGCCGCCGCACCTGGTCGAGGACTCGGCGGCCACAGGCATCGAACTGCTGCCGGGCATGGGCGATCTGGAGCCGGAGTGCGACTGCGATGCCTGGGACCACTGCGGGCACACGGCGGCCCTGTGCTACCAGGTGGCCAGGCTGCTGGACCAGGATCCCTTCGTCCTGCTGCTGATGCGCGGACGGGGCGAACGCGCCCTGCTGGACGACCTCCAGGCCCGCAGCGCCGCCCCCGCCGAGGAACGTGCCGAACCGGAGGGAGTGGAGGCCGCCGAGGCGTACGCGGCCGGCGACATCCTGCCGCCGCTGCCCGCCCCGCCGGAGCTGCCCGCGCAACCCGGTGTGCCGCCGTCCCTGGACACGGAGGCCCCGCCCGCGCCGGGCATCGACCCCGTCGCCGTCCGGTACCTGGCCGCGCAGACGGCCGTAGAAGCGCACAGTCTGCTCGCCCGCGTCCTCCGTTCCGATGCGGAACAGCGGTCTCCTGAACCGGAGTTGACGCTCTCCCAGGATGCGGTCCGGCTCGCCGCGGGCCTGCCCGAGAGGGCCGTCGCGGACCGGCTGGCCGACGGGTCGGGGCGGGACCGCGAGGGGCTGGCGCGGGCCACGCGCGCGTGGTGCCTCGGGGGCGCGACCGCGCTGTCCGTGCTGGAGGAGGAGTGGGCCGTTCCGGGCGAAACGCTCGCACGCGCGCGGGCCGCTCTGGAGTCGGCCTGGGACGAGGACGAACGGCCCCCGCTGCGGGCCAGGGGCAATCGGTGGACGGTCGTCGGTGCCCCCGCCCAGCTGCGCCTGGGGCGGGACGGGCGCTGGTGGCCGTATCGCAAGGAGCGCGGGCGCTGGGTGCCCGTCGGCGGTCCGTCCCGGGACCCGGCGACGGCTCTGGCTTCACTGCAGACCGGCGCCGGAGACGAGGGCTGAGCCGGGGGACTACGTCGGGTCCGCGGGGCGTCAGGACCAGAACAGGGCGGGTCTGTCGGCGCCCTGCGGCAGATACTCCTCTCGTGGAACCGCCGGCCCGGCCTGGGTGGTCCAGGTGCGGTTGGTGACGGCGCGGCGTGGCTCCACCACATCGGGGCCCCGCTGCCGCATCCGACGTCCAGCACCGCCGCGCCGGGCGGTGAGCGGATTTCCGGCACGTTCGATGCACAAGTCCGTGTGCTCGAACAGCCGACGCCCCGTGTTCACCCGGCGGTCGCGGCCCGTTCGCCACAGGACCCAACTCTGGCCGCTGTCAGCGAACTTGCCCCTCAGGAGGCCCGATGTCCCCGCTCGCCGCCGGTCGGCACCGTGTACGACGTTCCGTCGCAGCAGGAGCCCCGCTCGCCGTGATCGCGGCCCTCGTGGCGGCGGGCCCGGCCGCGGGTGCGCAGCCGCGGGACGCGCATGTCGTGCGGACGGCGACGCTCGGGGACATCCCGCTCGGCACGTTCAGCAACGGCCTGCTGCCGGGGACGGTGGACAACGACCGGGGCATCGACCTGGGCGGCATCGGCAGTGACATCTACCCGGCCGGCCGCAAGGGCGAGTTCTGGACCATCACCGACCGTGGTCCCAACGGGCAGATCAAGGTGGACGGGACGAAGCGCCGTACGTTCCCGGTGCCGGGCTTCGATCCGGCGATCGTGAAGATCCGGGTGTCCGGCGACACCGTGAAGGTGCTGGACGCGATTGCGATCACCACGGCTTCCGGGAAGGCCGTCACCGGGCTGTCGAACCAGGCGGGGCGCGATGAGGCGCCGTACTCCTACGACGCGAAGACCCCGCTGTCGTTCAACCCGAACGGCCTGGACACCGAGGGCATCGTGCGGGCCGCGGACGGGAGTTTCTGGCTTGTCGACGAGTACGGGCCCTCGCTCGTGCACGTCTCCGCGCGCGGGAAGGTGCTCACCCGCTACGTACCCAAGGGGCTGAACCTGACCGGCGCGGACTACCCGGTGGTGGAGGCGCTGCCGTCCGTCCTGCTGCACCGGAAGATCAACCGCGGTTTCGAGGGGCTCGCCCAACTGCCCGGCGGGGACCTGGTGATGGCCCTGCAGAGCCCGCTCTCCCTGCCGGACACCGCCGCGGGTGAGGCCTCGCGCACCACGCGCCTGGTGCGTTTCGCGCCGAAGAAGAAGGCGGTCACCGCCGAGTACGCGTACCGCTTCGACCCGGTGAACGTGGTGGACCCGAGCGAGGACGACACCTCCGAGCTGAAGATCTCCTCGGTGGTCGCCGTGGGCGGTGACCGGCTGCTGGTGGAGGAGCGCACCGACAAGGCCGCGCGGCTGCAGCTGGTGAAGCTGGACCGGGACGCGAACATCCTCGGTGGTGCCTACGACGACGACACGACGTCGCCGTCCCTGGAGCAGCTCGCGGACCCGGCGGCCTCGGGCGTGCCGGTGCTCGGCAAGAAGCTGGTCGTCGACCTGGGCAAGGTCGCGGGGGTGCCCGGGAAGATCGAGGGCATCGCGCGCGTGGACCACGACACGCTCGCGCTCATCAATGACAACGACTTCGGGATGACCGACGGCGCGGGCGCGTTCGATGCGCAGGGCCGTCTGGTCGACAGCGGTATCGAGACGAAGGTGACCTACGTGCGGCTGCCGGATCGCGTCTGACCTGGCCTCACGGCAGTTCTATGCCGGACGGGATCAGCGATTCGATCTCGCTGGGGATCTCGCTCGGCAGCTTCGACGGCAGTCTGCTGGGCAGTTTGCTCGGCAGTTCGGTCGGGATGCTCAGCGACGGCGCGGGTTTGGAGCCGGTGCTGCTCTCGGCGGGCGGCTTCTTGTCGGGCGAGTCGTCGTTCCCGGAGGTGGCCATCAGCACGATGGCGACCACGGCGGCGACCGCCACGATGCCGACCAGGAGGACGAAGAGCGGGTTCCGTCGCCGCCTGGGCGGTTCCGGTGGCGGTGGCTGCCACTCGCCGTAGGCGGGGGGTGGTCCGAATCCGCCGCCCGGCGGCGGCGTGTCACCCGGCGGTCCGGGCGGCTGAGGCGGTACCGGCGGCATGGCCATACCGTCCAGAGTCGCCTCGGCCCGGACATCGCGCGAGCCCCGCACGGAAGTTGATACGGCCCCATGCCATGGACCGTACGGTTCCGGTGCATACCGTGCGGGGATCGCTCGGGCACGCGCACGCGTATGTCGCTTCGGGCACGTACGCGTGCGCGTGCCGTTCAGCCGCGCGCGCCCAGCAGATGGTCCATGGCCAGCTGGTCGAGCCGCTCGAAGGCCATGCCGCGCGCGCCGGCCGCCTCGACGTCGAACTCCTCGAAGGCGCTGCGGTCCGCGAGCAGTGCCTCGAGGCCGTCGGCGGCGGTCTGCTGGGCGAGCTGGTCCAGGCGCGAGGCGCGCAGGGCCTCCTGCACCTCCGGGTCGGCGCGGAAGGCGGCTGCGCGCTCCTTGAGGATCAGGTAGTTGCGCATGCAGCCCGCGGCCGACGCCCACACCCCGTCGAGGTCCTCGGTCCGCGGCGGCTTGAAGTCGAAGTGGCGCGGGCCGTCGTAGCCGGCGGTCTCCAGGAGGTCGACCAGCCAGAAGGCGGCGCGCAGGTCGCCGGCGCCGAAGCGCAGGTCCTGGTCGTACTTGATGCCGGACTGGCCGTTGAGGTCGATGTGGAAGAGCTTGCCCGCCCACAGGGCCTGCGCGATGCCGTGCGGGAAGTTCAGCCCGGCCATCTGCTCATGGCCGACCTCGGGGTTGACGCCGTACAGCTCAGGGCGCTCCAGGCGCTCGATGAACGCGAGCGCGTGGCCGACGGTGGGCAGCAGGATGTCGCCGCGCGGCTCGTTCGGCTTGGGCTCGATGGCGAACTTCAGGTCGTAGCCCTGGGAGGTGACGTACTCGCCGAGGAGGTCGAAGGCCTCCTTCATGCGGTCGAGGGCCACGCGTACGTCCTTGGCGCCGCCGGACTCGGCGCCCTCGCGACCGCCCCAGGCGACGTAGGTCTTGGCGCCGAGTTCGGCCGCGAGGTCGATGTTGCGGATCGTCTTGCGCAGGGCGTAGCGGCGCACGTCGCGGTCGTTGGCGGTGAACGCGCCGTCCTTGAAGACGGGGTGCGTGAAGAGGTTGGTGGTGGCCATCGGCACGGTCATGCCGGTCGTGTCGAGGGCCTGGCGGAAGCGCTTGATGTGCGACTCGCGCTCGCTGTCGGAGGACCCGAAGGGGATCAGGTCGTCGTCGTGGAAGGTGACGCCGTAGGCGCCGAGCTCGCTCAGGCGCTGCACCGTCTCGACGGGGTCGAGGGCACGCCGCGTGGCGTCGCCGAACGGGTCCCTTCCCTGCCAGCCGACGGTCCACAGGCCGAAGGTGAACCTGTCCTCGGGGGTGGGCTGGTAGCTCATGCCGCGGCTCCTTGCTTGCTTGCGACTATTTCGTCATGGCCGTTTACAAATTAGTATGCGGTCGCGTCCCTGGGAAGGGACAAGATGTCCCCGAAGGGGTGAGATCCGGGTCGCCATGGCTCGGGCACCCTCGAAGTAGCAGGTCAGAGCACCGCAGAGCCGCGGAAAAAGGGAGAGCCCGATGTCAGCAGCCGAGGGTCCGCTCGTCGTCGGCGTGGACACGTCGACCCAGTCCACCAAGGCGCTCGTCGTCGACGCTGCCACCGGGCAGGTCGTCGCGAGCGGCCAGGCAGCGCACACCGTCTCCGCCGGGGCCGGCCGCGAGAGCGACCCGCGCCAGTGGTGGGACGCCCTGTGCGAGGCGCTGCACCAGTGCGGCGACGCGGCGCACGAGGCCGCCGCGGTGTCGATCGGCGGCCAGCAGCACGGCCTGGTCACGCTGGACGAGCGGGGCGAACCGGTCCGCCCGGCCCTGCTGTGGAACGACGTCCGCTCGGCGCCGCAGGCCCGCCGTCTGATCGAGGAGCTGGGCGGCCCGAAGGCCTGGGCGGAGCGCACCGGCAGCGTGCCGGGCCCGTCCTTCACGGTCACGAAGTGGGCCTGGCTCGCCGAGAACGAACCGGAGGCGGTGCGCGCGACCAAGGCCGTGCGCCTGCCCCACGACTACCTCACCGAGCGACTGACCGGGCAGGGCACGACCGACCGCGGCGATGTCTCCGGTACGGGCTGGTGGGCGTCCCAGACGGAGTCGTACGACGAAGAAACCCTCGCGCACGTGGGGCTGGATCCGGCGCTGCTGCCCCGCGTGGTGCGGCCCGGCGAGGTGGCGGGAACCGTGCGCGACAGCCACGACCTGCCGTTCTCCAAGGGCACCCTGGTCGCCCCCGGCACCGGCGACAACGCCGCGGCCGCGCTGGGCCTGGGGCTGCGTCCCGGCGCTCCGGTGCTGAGCCTCGGCACCTCGGGCACGGTGTACGCCGTCTCCAAGCGGCGCCCCGCCGACCCGACCGGCACGGTGGCGGGCTTCGCCGATGCCCACGGGGACTGGCTGCCGCTGGCCTGCACCCTGAACTGCACGCTCGCCGTCGACCGCATCGCGACCCTGCTGGGCCTGGACCGCGAGGCCGTGGACCCGGTCACCGGCATCACGCTGCTGCCCTACCTGGACGGCGAACGCACCCCGAACCTGCCGAGTGCCTCGGGCCTGCTGCACGGGCTGCGCCACGACACCACCGCCGGCCAGCTCCTGCAGGCCGCCTACGACGGGGCCGTGCACTCGCTGCTGGGCGCGCTCGACCTGGTCCTCGACGAGGACGCGGACCGTTCGACGCCGCTGCTGCTGATCGGCGGCGGCGCCCGGGGCACGGCCTGGCAGCAGACCGTACGACGGCTGTCCGGCCGCCCGGTCCAGGTCCCCGAGGCCAAGGAACTGGTCGCGCTCGGCGCCGCGGCGCAGGCGGCGGGCCTGCTGACCGGCGAGGACCCGGCCGCGGTCGCCCGGCGCTGGAACACCGCCGCGGGCCCGGTGCTGGACGCGGTGGAGCGGGACGAGGCGACGCTCGCCAGGATCGCCGGGGTACTCTCCGACGCGGCCCCGCTGCTGGAGCGAGGAACGGACTGAACGGACTGACGGAGGCATGACCGCACCGCTGCACGAGGCCCACCCGGCCGGCCCGGGGCGGGCGCTGCCCGACACCCAGCAGGGCATACGCCGCCGCAATCTCGCCCGGGTGATGCACACCGTCAGCGCCGAGGGGCCGCTCTCCCGGGCCGCCGTTGCCTCGCGCATCGGGCTGACCCGGGCCGCGGTGTCGACCCTCGTCGACGAGCTCATACGCACCGGGCTGCTCGAGGAGCTGGGCCCCGAGCGGCCCGGCCGGGTGGGGCGGCCCGGCTCGGCCCTGGCCGTCAGCGGCCACGGCCCCGCCGGGATCGGTGCCGAGATCGGCGTCGACCACCTCGCCGTCTGCGCGGTCGACCTGCGCGGCCAGGTGCGTTCCCGGGCCGTACGGCACGGCGCGAACCGCGGCCGCTCCCCGCGGCCGGTGGTCGAGGAACTCACCGAACTGCTGCGCCGGGTCGTCACCGAGGCGGAGCGCGAGGGACTGTGGCCCGCGGGACTCGCGGTGGCCGTGCCGGGCCTGGTGGCGCGCGACGCCCGCACCGTGGTCCGCGCCCCCAACCTGGACTGGCACGACACGGACCTCGGGGCGCTGCTGCCCGACGACTTCGCCCTGACCGTCGACAACGAGGCCAACTTCGGTGCGCTCGCCGAACTCTGGCTGGCCGACGGTACTCCGCACGACTTCCTGCATGTGTCGGCGGAGATCGGCATCGGCGCGGCGGTCGTCGTCGCGGGCGGGCTGCTGCGCGGAACGCGCGGTTTCGCGGGCGAGTTGGGGCATGTGCCGGTGCAGCCGGAGGGGCCCGCGTGCCCGTGCGGCGGCCGGGGGTGTCTGGAGCAGTACGCCGGTGAGGAGGCGGTGCTGCGGGCGGCGGGGCTGGAGCCGGGCGAGGACCGGGTCGGGCTGCTCGCGGGCCAAGCCGCCGAGGGCAACGAGGATGTACGGCGCGCGCTGCGCGACGCGGGCACCGCGCTCGGCATCGCGCTGACCGGGGCGGTCAACCTGCTGGACCCCGAGAGCGTTGTGCTGGGCGGCGCGCTGGCCGGGCTCGCGCCCTGGCTTCTGCCGTCGCTGGAGGCCGAGTTGGACCGGCGGACGGCCGGCCCGGCCTGCCCGGTGAGCGTGTCCCGGCTGGGTCCCGAGGGGCCACTGCTGGGGGCGGCTCACTCGGTGGTGCGGGCGGTACTGGACGATCCCGCGGCGGTCGCCGAACGGGCCTGAGCCCGGCCCCGTATCGCCCCTTCTTCATCCGCTGTCACTCGGACGAGTGGCCGAGATATCCACAACCGCGCCCTCGTCCACCGAACCACGGCGCACTCTTCTGCCCAACCCGCAAGCGCCGTACCGTGATTCACACGAGGCGCACCCGTCGGTCCGTCGGAGGTGCGCTGCGTATCGGCGTGAATTGAGGGGGATTCACATGTCGGGGGAAGCGGACGCAGGTCTCACCGGCACAGGTCTCAGGCGCGACGCGATCGGGCTGCGGGAGGTGCTGTTCCAGAGCATCACGGCCATGGCGCCGGCCGCGGCGGTCGCCGCGTCCATTCCGTCCGGTGCGGCCTTCGCGGGCGGCAGCCTGCCGCTGGCGGTGGTGGTCGCGCTGGTGGCCTGTCTGTTCACGGCGTCCTGCGTGGCCGAGCTGGCGCGGGAACTCCCCGCCGCGGGCTCGGTGTCCACGTATGCGGCGCAGGGGCTGCACCCGGCCGTCGGCTTCCTCGTCGGCTGGGGCTATGTGTTCGTGGAGGCCCTGGTGCCGCCGCTGCTGCTTCTGCAGCTCGGCTTCACAACGGCGGGCACGCTGCACGAGGAGTGGTCCTCGTATCCGGCGGATCTGTGGTGGCCGTGGGCGCTCGCGGGGGCTGCGATCATCGCGGCCGCGGGGTACTTCGGAGTGCGTGCCTCGGCCCGCTTCGGCACGGTCCTCGGCGTCTTCGAGATCCTCGTCTTCCTGGTGTTCGCCGTCTGGCTGATCGGCAAGGCGGGCGGTGACAACACCCTGTCGGTGTTCGGGACTTCGCACACGGCCGAGGGACACGACGGAATCGGCGGGATCTTCGCCGGTTCGGTGTACACGGTGCTGGCCTTCGCCGGATTCGAGGCCGCGGCACCGCTCGCCGAGGAGACGCGTGACCCGCGCCGGACGATGCACCGCGCGGTCCTCGGCGCGGCCCTGGCGATCGGCCTGTTCTACGTGATCACCACCTACGCCATGACGGTGTACTTCGGCCCGGACCGGTTCGCGAAGTTCGGCGCCTCCGGCGACGCGTCCTGGGAGGGCGTGGCGCGGGCGTCGTTCGGACTGTTCTGGGTGCTGGTGTTCCTGGCCGTGGTCAACTCGACGATCGCCAACGCCAACGCGTGCGCCAACGTCTCGACGCGAACGGCCTTCGCCCTGGCCCGCATCCGCGTCCTGCCCCGCCTCTTCGCGACCCTCCATCCGAAGCACCGCTCGCCCGTGGCCGGGATCGCCGTGCAGACGGTCGTGGCGGTCGGTGCGGTGCTGGGGCTGGGGTTCGCCTACGACCCGGTGACGGCGTTCCTCCTGCTCGCCACGGTCATCGTCACGGTCGTGATCGGCGTCTACATCGTCGTGAACCTGGCCTGCGCCGGCTTTTTCCTGCGCCGCAGGCGGGAGTTGCTCAAACCGGTACGGCATCTGCTGCTGCCCGTGCTCGGCATCGTCGCGTTCGTGCCCGCGCTGCTGACCGCGGCGGGCCTGCCCGTCTTCGACTTCGTCACCGAGCTGACCGCACCGGTCTCCTACGCCGGTCCGGTCGTCGGGGTGTGGATGGCCGCGGGGGTCGTCGTGCTGGCCGTGCTGATGCGGCGGCATCCCGAGCGCATAGCCGAGACCGCCCGCGTCCACCTCGAGGACCCCTCCCCCACCGGCCTTGCGCAGAACGGAGCAGCACAGCAATGAGCGACCCCCGCATCCTGACCGTCCGGCCCGAACCGGGCGAGTACGCCTGGACGTTCGGCGGCGCACCACCGGTGGCGCGTATCGCGCCGGGCACGGTCCTCGACCTGTACACGGAGGACTGCTTCGCCGGCCGGGTGCGCTCGGAGAAGGACCTGGTCTCCGAGGTGTGCGAGTTCCCGTTCCTCAATCCGCAGACCGGCCCCTTCCACGTCGAGGGCGCCGAACCGGGTGACACGGTCGCCGTGCACTTCGTGTCCATCGAACCGGCCCGCGACTGGGCGGCGTCGACCACGGTCCCGCTGTTCGGCGCGCTCACCTCCACGCACACCACGGCCACGCTGCAGCCGCCGCTGCCGGAGACCGTGTGGATCTGGCAGCTCGACCGGGCCCGCCGTACGGCCCTGTTCCGGGCGCACGACAGCGACTTCGAGGCCGAGCTGCCCATCGACCCGATGCACGGCACCGTGGGTGTCGCCCCGGCCAATCTCGAGGTCCGCTCGGCCCTGGTGCCCGACGCGCACGGCGGCAACATGGACACCCCCGAGATGCGGGCCGGCGTCACCTGCTACCTCGGGGTGAACGTGGAGGGCGCACTGCTCAGTCTCGGCGACGGGCACGCACGGCAGGGCGAGGGCGAGACCTGCGGCGTTGCCGTCGAGTGCGCGATGAACACCGTGGTGATCGTCGAGCTGCTCAAGGGCATCGCCACACCGTGGCCGCGCATCGAGTCGGACACGCACATCATCTCGACGGGCTCGGCACGCCCGCTGGAGGACGCCTTCCGGATATCCCAACTCGACCTGGTGCAGTGGCTGGTGCGCGACTACGGGTTCAGCGAACTGGACGCGTACCAGTTCGCCACCCAGGCGGTCGAGTCGCCGCTGGCCAACGTGTGCGACACCAACTACACCTGCGTGGCCAAGCTCCGCAAGCAGTGGCTGCCCGGCCGCGAAACCCACCGCGGGATACACGCACAACTGCGGGAAACCGCGGCGGCCCTACGACGCTGAGCCACACCGGCAAATCGGCCACCGCATCGGGGACCCCGGTCGAAAAGGTTGTCCGCACGCGTACCCGGAGTGACGATGTCCCCAGCCGCATCGCCATTCGGGGAGGCCGAGTTGACCGATCCGTGGGTGGCCCTGGAGCCGGGGGCCGACCCTGCCGAGCACGCGCGGATGCTGCGTCGCGCGCACGAGACGTTCACCGAGGTGGGCACGGTGACCCGCCCGGTGCGTGCGGTGGTGGCCGAGTCGTGGCGGCGTTCCGCGCGGGCCGGCGTGGGGCCCGACGCGACGGCGAGTGTGGAGCTCGCGGACGGCGACCTGGGTGCCTACCGGGCCGAGCATCCGCTGGCGCGGGTGATGCCGCTGTTCCGGGAGCTGCTGGGGACATTCGCCGCCGACGGCGAGCATCTGTTGGCGGTGTGCGATGCGCACGGCAGGCTGCTGTGGGTCGAGGGCCATCCGAGGACCCGGCGGCGTGCGGACCGCATCGACTTCGTGCCGGGTGCCCGCTGGGCGGAGACGGCGATGGGGACCAACGCGCCGGGGACCGCGGTCGCCGTCGACCGGCCCGTGCAGGTCTTCGCGGCCGAGCACTTCATCCGCCGCGTGCAGCCCTGGACGTGCGCGGCGGCTCCGGTGCACGATCCGCGCACCGGGCGGGTGCTCGGTGCCGTGGACATCACCGGCGGGGACGGGCTGGCGCATCCGCACAGCCTGGGCTTCGTGCAGGCGGTCGCGCGGGCCGCCGAGTCCCAGCTGGCGCTGCTCGTGCCCAAGCAGCCCGCCGCCGACACACCCGAGCTGACGGCGCTGGGCCGGGACGAGGCCCAACTCCTCGCCGGTGGGCGCAAGATCAGGCTCAGCCGCCGGCACAGCGAGATCCTGGTCCTGCTGGCCCGCCATCCGGAGGGGCTGACCGGCGACGAGCTGCTGTGCGCACTGTACGAGGACGAGTCGGTGACGCCGGTGACCTTGCGCGCCGAACTGGCCCGGCTGCGCCGGGTGCTCGGGCCGGGGCTGCTGGAATCGCGGCCGTACCGGCTGACGGTTCCCGTCGAGTGCGATGTCGCCGTCGTGGAGCGGCGGCTGGAGACCGGTGCGGTGACGGCGGCCGCGACGGCGTACGTGGGGCCGTTGCTGCCGGGTTCCCAGGCCCCGGCGGTGGTGCGGCTCAGGCACCGCCTCGTCGACGGCCTGCGCACGGCGCTGATCGCCCGCCGTGACCCCGATCTGCTGGCGGACTGGGCGCACGCGCCGTGGGGCGAGGACGACCTCGACGTATGGCGGGCGCTCGCGGCCGTCCGCCCGACGGCGGCCGTGCGGGCCCGACTGACCGCACTGGAGGGCGAGTTGGCGGCACCAACCCTCAGGCCGGGCGCCGGGGGCCGCCGGGGACCCGCGCCGACGTAGCGCTGCGAGGGTCAGGCGCTCGCGACGCTCCGGCCCCGGCGGCGGTTCTGGCCCGTCCCACAGTCTGGCCCGTCTCGCGGTCCTGGCCCGTCTCGCAGTTCTGGCCCGTCTCGCAGTTCTGGCCCGTCTCGCAGTTCTGGCCCGTCTCGCAGTCCCACCCCGTCCCACAGTCTGGCCCGTCCCACAGTCCTGGCCCGTCTCGCGGTTCTGAGTCCGAGCTGGGAGCACCGGCCGACTGGGCAGGCGGTG
Organism: Streptomyces sp. NPDC047043; assembly: GCF_040644055.1. Classification (NCBI taxonomy): domain Bacteria; kingdom Bacillati; phylum Actinomycetota; class Actinomycetes; order Kitasatosporales; family Streptomycetaceae; genus Streptomyces; species Streptomyces sp. NPDC047043. The sequence goes on along the minus strand of NZ_JBEYVO010000010.1, from coordinate 57,191 downwards.
CAGTGCGCTGGGACTGCACCACGTGGCGCCCGCAGGCCCGCCCTGCCGCCGCGGCAACGTAGTTGCAACGTCCGCGTCCCTAGCCTCCCCGCGAGAGCTGCCCAACGGCGGGCAGCGCTTCGAAGGAGGCAGAGCAGCATGACCCGTTACGCGGCGCCCGGCACCGAGGGCGCGATCGTCTCCTACCAGGCGCGCTACGACCACTTCATCGGCGGCGAGTACGTACCGCCGGCCCGCGGGCAGTACTTCGAGAACCCGTCACCGGTGAACGGGCAGCCGTTCACGGAGATCGCGCGCGGCACGGCGGAGGACGTGGAGCGGGCGCTCGACGCGGCGCACGCGGCCGCCCCGGGCTGGGGCCGTACGTCGGTGACCGAGCGCTCCGACATCCTGCTGAAGATCGCCGACCGGATGGAGGCGTACCTCGAACCGCTGGCGGTCGCCGAGAGCTGGGAGAACGGCAAGCCGGTGCGCGAGACGCTGGCCGCCGACATCCCGCTGGCCATCGACCACTTCCGCTACTTCGCGGGCGCGATCCGCGCGCAGGAGGGCTCGCTCGGCGAGGTCGACGACGACACGGTGGCGTACCACTTCCACGAGCCCCTCGGCGTGGTCGCGCAGATCATCCCGTGGAACTTCCCGATCCTGATGGCGGTGTGGAAGCTCGCCCCCGCGCTCGCCGCGGGCAACGCCGTCGTCATCAAGCCCGCCGAGCAGACCCCGGCCTCCATCCACTACTGGATGAGCCTGATCGCGGACCTGCTGCCGCCGGGCGTGGTGAACATCGTCAACGGCTTCGGCGTGGAGGCGGGCAAGCCGCTCGCGTCCAGCCCGCGGGTGGCGAAGGTGGCGTTCACCGGTGAGACCACGACGGGGCGGCTGATCATGCAGTACGCCTCCGAGAACATCAAGCCCGTCACCCTGGAGCTCGGCGGCAAGTCGCCCAACATCTTCTTCGACGACGTCTGGGCGCAGAACGACGACTTCCGCGACAAGGCGCTCGAGGGCTTCACCATGTTCGCCCTCAACCAGGGCGAGGTGTGCACCTGCCCCTCCCGCGCCCTGATCCAGCGCGGCCACTACGCCGAGTTCATGGAGGCGGCCGTCGCCCGCACCCGGCAGATCAAGACGGGCCACCCGCTCGACACGGACACGATGCTCGGCGCCCAGGCCTCCAACGACCAGCTGGAGAAGATCCTCTCCTACCTGGACATCGGCAGGCAGGAGGGCGCGAAGGTCCTCACGGGCGGCGAACGCATCGAGCACGACGGTGAGTTGAAGGGCGGCTACTACGTCCAGCCCACCATCTTCGAGGGCGACAACCGCATGCGGATCTTCCAGGAGGAGATCTTCGGCCCGGTCGTCTCCGTGGCGTCCTTCGATGACTTCGACGACGCCATCAAGATCGCCAACGACACGCTGTACGGCCTCGGCGCCGGCGTGTGGACCCGCGACATCAACACCGCCTACCGGGCGGGCCGGGCGATCCAGGCGGGCCGCGTCTGGACGAACTGCTACCACGCCTACCCGGCACACGCGGCGTTCGGCGGCTACAAGCAGTCCGGGATCGGGCGCGAGACGCACAAGATGATGCTGGAGCACTACCAGCAGACGAAGAACCTGCTGGTGTCGTACTCGCCGAGGAAGCTGGGCTTCTTCTGAGCAGCGCAACAGGGTCCTTACCTGGGCAGTTACCATCGGGTGCGCTGCCCGCCGCGCAACTTGCAGCTCCCGGCGGAAACCGCTGCTTCGTCCCGAGCTCGAAGAGTTGATCAGCGCAATCAGGAGAACTCGCGGACAACGTCCCGCACCTGCGCCACCGTGTCGCCATGTGCCCCGAAATGGGCCAGGACGCTGAGGTGTTCGCGCAGGTGCAGCAGCGGCATGCGGTCCCGCCAGCCGTCGACCAGGGGGCTCATCTCCTCGTACGCGTGGAAGAAGCCCTCCGGCGGGGGGTCGCAGCAATAGATCATGCTGAGGTCCGACTCGGCCCACATCCAGCACACCGCCGGGTCGATGAACACGGGCTCGCCGGCCGCGTTCGCGGCAAGGTTGCCGCGCCAGACGTCGCCGTGGTTGAGCACGCTCGGTGCCTCCGGGACGAGGGTCGGGAGACGCTCGCAGATCCGCTCCAGGCCCGCCAGGTCGGACGGTTCAAGGGCGCTGCGGACCCGGGGCTCACGGAGGTAGCGGCGAATCCTGCGCTCGGCGAAGAACTCGTGCCCGTCGGTGGTGGGGGTGTTCTCCTGGGGAAGGAGGCCCAGCCATCCGTCGGTGTCCCAGCCGAACCGGTCGCCCTGCACCGAGTGCAGGGAGGCGAGGGCCCGGCCCGCGGCCTCCCAGTACTCGTCCGTGTCGGGGCGCGGCTGCAGCACCTCCATGAGGAGGTGGTGCGCGCTTGCTTCGAACACTCGGGGAGTTCGCAGGCCCGCCCGCTCGTGAAGTACGTCGAGGCCGGCCGCCTCCAGCGGGAACAGGTCGGCCGGGGCGTCGAGGGAACCCTTGAGGACATACGAGGTTGCGTCGGCGAGCGTCAGGCGCCAGACGTCGTTCACCGCCCCGCCCGAGAGCGGCTCGGCCTCGACCACGTTCGGGACGACCGCGCTGGGCAAGTCCCTCCAGAGCGCCGTCACCGGGTCAGCTCCGACAGGGTGTCCCACAGGGTTCTGGCGGCGCGGAACATTGCGTAGAACATTGCGTCGAGGAGTCCGTCGTCCGCAAGGGGCATACCGAACTGCTGCATCCTGTCGACATCGGTGGAACGCTGCACCTTCTGTCTTTTCCTCCGTCGTCGATCAGAGAATCAGCATCGAGTCGCCGACTTCGTTGAAGTGACAGCCGTTCGGCAGTGGCATCCTCGTCCGCACCCCGGCACCGGTAGGCGCCCAACCAGGGCCGTGCCGTGTGCCGCGGCGGGCGACAGGGGCACCTTGCCGTGACCGCGGATCTGATCACGACAGACGTCGTGGTCGTGGCCGCGGTCGGCAGAGCGTGTTGGGCCGCGGCGCGGGTGCCGGCGGTGCAGGGGCGCGCGGGTCGGCGCCCCTGAGCCCGGACGCGAACCAGGTTGTTGCGGGCGCAAACCAGTCGTGCGGTCTGCGGGCGGGACAGCCTCGGCGTCCGCGTCGGCGTCACGGCCCGTCGCGCCGGGACATGGCAGATGGGACGGGCACGGGAACCCCGGCGTGGATGCAGACCGCGGTGGGGGCCCGTCTCCTGTGCGGCGATCGCCACCGAGCTCCCAAGGCGCTTTCGAAACAGCCCCGTTCCCGGAACAGTCGCTCGGACAGTGCCCACGACTCCCGCCGTCGAGCGTCTCCAGGACGAGCGCGTCGATGGACGGAACGAAGCTGCCCACAGAGGACGGCGGCAGCGTGCACGAGCCGAGATCTCTCCATGTGCCGCGCCCGCGGTCCGCCGTTTTCGCGATCGCTTTCACAGCCGTTTGCACCTCCGCTTCGCGGCGCTCGCGCACTGGGGCGTGTCGCATCGCCAGATCAACCGCGCCGACGTCGCAACCGTCCGCGGCCGCGGCCTTCCTCGCCCGCGACCCCCGGCGACCAGGCAGATCCGTCACTGGACACCGCCCATGAACCCCCCACTCCGCGAAGTCTGGACATTTGCCCAGACTGTGCCCTACCGTCTCGGCAACGTCCACGGCAGTGGTCAGGAGCGAGATGGCGACCAGGAAGCGTCCTCGACAGGACCGCCTCGCCGTGCGGTGGTCCACGGGCCCGGCGATCCGCACACGAAAGCGCAGCGGTCTTGCGGTGAACGGGCTCTCGATCCCCGACGCAGTGCAGCAGGTCGCCGGCCTTGTCGGCCGGACCTGGCCCGCGCAGCGGGCCGGGGCGCGGACTCCGGTGTCCTCCGCGAGCGAGTCCGCCCCACACGCAGGGTGCGCCACCGGCGTGCCGCCAGGGAAGGAAACACCGTGACAACGACCCGCGTCCCCGTGCTCCCCGATGGAAGACCCACAGTGCGACACAGCCTGTGGAACCGACAGCTGTCGCACTACCCCGACACCGGACTCCGGTACCTGTACCTGGCCATCACCGTGCTCTCGACCGTGGTCCTCTACTACGAGCTGTACGTCTCGGGCTCGGTGGCGACCCAGATCATCACCGAACTCGGCATGTCCTTCAGCTACTTCGTCTGGATCTCGGTGGCCGGCAACGCGGTCGGTGCCTTCGCTTCGCTGTTCGCCGGGCTCGCCGACCGGTGGGGCCGGGCCAACCTCGTGGTCGGAGGCCTGCTCGCGACCGGCCTGATCATCCTGGTCGGTCTGCCCCATGCGCCGAACCGGATCGCCTACCTGGTCCTGTACATCCTGCTCAGTTTCGTCGAAGGCATCGTTCTGGTCGCGACACCGGCGCTCATCCGCGACTTCTCACCGCAGGTGGGTCGTGGCGCGGCGATGGGCTTCTGGACGCTCGGCCCCGTCCTCGGCAGCCTCGTGGTGACCACGGTCTCCAGCAACACCCTCGGCGACCATCCCGACTGGCGCTTCCAGTTCTACGTCTGCGGCATCGCCGGGCTCGTCGTCTTCGTCATCGCCGTCCTCGGACTGCGGGAGCTGTCCCCGGCGCTGCGTGACCAGCTGATGGTGAACATGCGCGACCGTGCGCTGGTGGAGGCCCGCGCGAAGGGCGTCGACCCCGCGCGCGAACTCACCGGCGCATGGCGGCAGATGCTGCGCTTCGGCATCGTCGGCTCGGCGTTCGCCATCAGTGTCTTCCTGCTTCTGTACTACGCGCTGGTCGGCTTCGCCGTCGTCTATTTCGCGACGACGTTCGGCTACAGCGACCAGCGGGCCAACGCACTGGCCAACTGGTACTGGGCGTTCAACGCGATCAGCCTGGTGGTGTTCGGCCTGCTGTCGGACAAACTCCGCGTGCGCAAGCCCTTCATGGTGCTCGGAGCCCTCATCAGCGTCGTGGGCACCATCCTGTTCACCCTCGCTGCGACCCGACCGGACACCGGCTACCACACCTTCGCCCTCTACTTCGTCCTCGCCTCCGTGGGCGGCGGCATGGCCTACGTCGCCTGGATGGCCTCGTTCACCGAGACCGTGGAGAAGCACAACCCGGCGGCCACCGCGGTAGGCCTCGCGGTCTGGGGCTGGACGCTGCGGCTGGTCGTCACCGGCTCCCTGGTGGTGCTGACCTTCGTCGTCCCGGCGACCTCCACGCTGGTGGAGAAGGGGTCCCGGATCGCTGCCATGCAGCAGGAGCACCCACGGCAGTTCGCCGTCGTCGCCGGCATCGACGCGGAGCTCGCGGCCCGCGTGCAGAAAGACCCCACCGATCGGGACGCGCTGGCCAGGCTGCTCGGCCAGGTCGCCGTCGCGGAGGGCGCGAGCCCGGCTCAGGTCAGAAGCGCCCAGTCCGTGGTGCGCGGTGGCCAACTGGCCGCCGTCCAGGTCATCTCCCCCGCCACCACGGCCGCGATGAAGGCGGACCCGCGGGACACGACCGCACAGGCCGACGCGGTCAAGCAGCTCATGGCCGGCCTCGGAGTCGGCCGGCCCGCGGCCCAGCAGCTGCTGGGCAGTCTGGGTGCCGCCGATACACAGCAGGGTCTGCAACTCGCGGCGCGGTACGCCGCGGATCTCAAGGCCGCGCCGACCGCCATCGGCAAGGACGACATGGCGTACCTCGCCGCGAACGGGGCCGAGGTCGCGAAGGCCGCCAAGGACAACCCGAGGCAGTGGCAGACCTGGTGGTGGGTGTGCGTCGCGGGTCAGCTGCTGTTCCTGCCCTTCGTCTTCCGGATGGCCGGCCGGTGGAGCCCGCGCCGTGCCCGCGAGGACGAGCAGGCGCACAACACCCTGGTCGAGCGGGAACTGGCCGCGCTCAGGGAGTCGTAGGAGCCGATGACGAGGGCGGGGGGCGGCCTGCGCGTACAGGTCGCCCAAGCCCGAGCAGAAGCCACCCGGCCACAGAGCCACCAGGCCGCACACCCCCGGCCACGGACCCACCGGCCCACCAACCACCAGCTCACCGCCCCAGCGCTCCACCAACCCAGCGACCCACCAACCCACGCAAACGAGCGCCGCGGCGACCGCCGTAGACGAGGAGGCCCGAGGTGTTCACGAGGGAAAGCGTCGACGGGATCGTCCCGCAGCGCGGCCACCCGTCGCTGCGCATGCGGTTCGTGTGCGCCTGCCTTGCCGCCACGAGGACCAAGAGGGTTCTCGGCGACGCCGAGTCCACCGAAGCCGACCGCCTTCGCGTCCGCCGAAAGGGGCCGGCGGCCGTTCCGCGGCGGGTGCTGCGCAGGTACGACGTGAGCGTGAGTCACCACAGCGGGCTGCGCTGCACCGAGATCGGCGTCCGCGGCCGGCGGCCCGACCGCACGATCGTGTACCTCCACGGGGGCGCTTACGTCTATCCCGCCGTCGTACAGCACTGGGATCTGATGGCTGCACTCGCCGCGGAGAACAACGCCCGTGTGATCGCACCGTGCTACCCGCTCGCCCCCGAGGGAACGGCCGCGACGGTCATCCCGAGCCTGCTCGATCTCCAGGTGCGGCTGACCGAGCGGTCCGGTGCGGCACCCGTATGGGCCGGGGACTCCGCCGGCGGCGGACTGGCCCTGGCCACCGCGATGCGCCTGCGGGACGAGGGCCTGCCGCCGCCGCGCCACCTCGTCCTCATCGCGCCCTGGCTCGACATCGGACTCAGCAACCCCGGTGTAGCCGACGTGATCGACCGGGACCCCACCCTCGACGTCGCCGGGCTGCGCTACGCCGGCCGGTTGTGGGCCGGAGCACTGCCCCCCGACTCGCCCCAGGTCAGCCCCGGCGGCGGCGACCTGCGCGGACTGCCCCCGACCACCGTGATCGTGGGCACCCGCGACATCTTCGTGGCCGACTGCCGGGACTTCACCGCCCGGGCCCGAGCAGCCGGTGTCGACGCCACCTTGCTCGAATGCGCCGGCGGCTTCCACGCCTACCCGGCCGTGACCTTCCTGCCTGAATCCATCGAAGCACGGCGACTGGTGACCACGCGCCTGAACGCCGCAGACCCCAAGGAGTGACCCGTGTCCCGGCTCAACGCCTCGGTCTGGACCTGCGATCCCGCACGCGGGCGGCGACTCGCGCACCGGCTGCGCAGCGGGAACGTCAACATCAACGAGGGACGCGGCCGCGTGGGGGTCCACCGACGCCCCGCTGGGCGGCTCGGGCGCCTCCGGACAGGGAAGTCGGCACGGACGGCACGGTCTGCTGAAGTACGCCGATTCACAGAACGTGGCCAGGCGGCTCGGGCAGGCCCTCGGCAAGCCCGCCGGATCGGCGGTGAGCGCTACGCACGCGCCATGACCGTCACCATGCGGGCACTCGACCGCCTCGCGGGCAAGGGGTGACAGCCGGGTGACGGCTCCTCAGGTCAGGGCGGACGCCGGCCTCAGGTGAGCCGCGGTCAGCCGGCGCAGGGCGCCGCGCAGTACGTCACGGTCGTCGGGCCGGGAATGGGCGAGCCGTTGCAGTGCGAACCCGTCGATCATGGCGACGAGTTCACGGCCGGCCCGGCGTGCGTCCACGGCCCCCAGCGCCACGAACATGGACTCGGCGGCCTCTTCCAGCGCCTGCACGATGCGCTGCACCGGCTCCGCCAGTTCCGGCCGCCGCGAGGTGGCGAGATATGCCTCGAACTGGGCCCTGATCAGGGTCTCCTTGGACGCGATCAGGATGTCGCTCAGCCGGTCGACGTACTCCATGGCGAGGGTGTCGCCGTCGGCCGTGCGTAGGTCGCCGCCGGCTGCTTCGGCGGTGGGGACGTCGGCCATCAGGTCCTGCGTCGCCTCCAGAATGCCGTCGGCGATCCGCGTGACCGCCGCGCCGATCAGCTCGTCCATGGAGGCGAAGAAGTACGAGGTCGTCGACGGCGGCAGCCCGGCCGCCGCGGCGACCGCTCGATGGGTGGTCCCCTCCAGCCCCCGGGTGGCGATGACCTCCGCCGTGGCATCCAGGAGCTTTTCCCGACGTGCCTGCCCTCGTGCGTAGTGCGACTGCGGCCTGATCCCCATGCCCCGAAGTTACCCGACGGGTCTGCGGCCCCCCAAGCGCCCGAGAATCAGGACCGAGCTGAACTCTGGACAAACGTCCAGAGTTCACCCTAGCGTGACGCCATGCCCATCCCAGAGGAGCGAGACGCGATGACCGACATACACCCGGTGCCCGAGAGACTGGCGCGCCTCGCGGCACGCGGACTCGGCCGCCTCCCGACCGCCGTGAAGCGGGCCATCGCCGGCCGGCCCCTGTGCATCGACGGGCAGGTGATGGACCTGGACGCACAGGTCGGCATGCGCGTCCTGGGCCTGACCGTCTCGAAGACGTTCGAGTCACTGCCGCTCGCCGAAGGGCGCGCCCAGATCGCCTCCGAAGCCTGGATCTTCGGCGACGAGCTTTTCGTCGAAGAGGTCCGGGACATCACGATCCCGACGCCCGAGGGCGGCATCGCGGCCCGCCTGTACCGTCCGGCGGGCATCCGGCGCCCTTCGGCCGCGCTGGTGTACTTCCACGGTGGCGGGTGGGTGCTCGGAGACCTCGGTGCCAGCGATTCCGTGGCCCGGTTCCTGGCCCATCACGCGTCGATCACCGTCATCGCGGTCGACTACCGGCTGGCACCGGAGAACCCGTTCCCGGCGGCGGTGAACGACGCGCTCGCGGCCTTCACGCACGTCACGGAACGGGCCGGGGAGTACCAGGTCGACCCGGCCGCCATCGCGGTGGGCGGGGAGAGCGCGGGCGGAAACCTCGCAGCCGTGGTGGCCCTGGAGACGGCCCGGCGGGCCCGCGAGGCGCACTCGCCGGTACCCGCGATGCAACTCCTCTTCATGCCGGTCACCGACCTCTCGCGCAAGCACCCCTCATACGCGCTGTTCGGCAAGGGGCTCTTCCTCACCGAGGACCAGATGGACTGGTACAAGGCCCACTACCTTCCCGACCCCGCGCAGGCCACGGACTCGCGGGTCTCGCCCCTTCTGGCCGACGACGTCCACGACGTGGCACCGGCATATGTGGCCGTGGCAGGGTTCGACGTCCTGCGGGACGAGGGCGAGGCGTACGCGCACAAGCTGCGCGACGCCGCAGTTCCCGCCGTGCTCAGACGCCACAGCGGAATCACGCACAGCATGGTCAACGCGACCGGCGTGGGCACCGCCCCCAGGGAAGCGCTGCTCGAAGCCGCGGGTGCACTCCGCATGGGACTGACCTCCCGGGCCGGTCTGACCGTCCCCGAGGCGAAGGCCCGATGAGCGCCACGTGGAAGAACTGGGCCGGCAACCGGACCTGCCACCCGATGACCGTGACACGACCGCACGGCGAGGAAGAGGTCGTCGATGCCGTGCGGTCCGCGAACGAGCGCGGGATCACCGTCCGCGCGGTGGGCAGCGGCCACTCCTTCAGCGACCTGGCCTGCACCGACGGCATCATGGTCGACCTGTCGCGGATGAACCGTCTGCTGTCGGTCGACGGGCACCGGGTCACTGTGCAGGCCGGCATCACCCTGCGCGAGCTGGGCCCGGGTAACGCCGAGCACGGCCTGGCCCTGGAGAACCAGGGCGACATCGACGCACAGGTAGTGGCCGGGGCCCTCGCGACAGCCACGCACGGCACGGGCCGCGCGTTCGGCAACCTGTCGTCGCGGGTGGTGGGCATGCGACTGGTCACCGCGGGCGGCACCGTACGACAGCTGGACAGCACCACACCGGAGCTTCTCCGTGCTGCCAGGGTGTCGCTGGGGGCGCTCGGCATCGTCACCGAAGTGACCGTCGAATGCGTCCCGGCGTACACCCTGCGTCGCGTCGACCGACCTCGACCCCTTGACGACGTACTGGCCGGACTGGACCAACTGGTCGACGGCAACGACCACTTCGAGTTCTTCATCTGGCCGTACACCCGGGTCGCCATGACCAGGACATCGACCCGGACCAGCGACGCCCCGAAGCCGACACCCCGCTGGCAGCGGCAGCTTCGCGAGGAACTCGTCGAGAACACCGTCCTGGGCGCACTGTGCCGGCTCGGCAGAAGGTTCCCGTCCCTGGTTCCGACCCTCAACGCCACCGTCGCCCGCTCGATGTCCGACGCACAGGTCGAGGACGTGGCCCATCGCGTCTACGCCACCGCGCGGAAGGTGAAGTTCACCGAGAGCGAGTACGCGATCCCGCGAAGCCACTGCGCTCAGGCGCTGACCGCCTGCCTCGAACTCGTCGAGCGGCAGCGACTGCCGATCCTGTTCCCGTTCGAAGTGCGCTTCACCGCCGCCGACGACGCGTACCTGTCCACCGCCGAGGGCCGCGAGACCTGTTACATCGCGGCGCACCAGTTCCAGGGCATGGACTCCGACCACTTCTTCCGGGCGTTCGAGGACGTCATGGCCACCTACGGGGGTCGGCCCCACTGGGGCAAACAGCACACCCGGACGGCACACACTCTGCAACCCCTCTATCCGCACTGGAACGACTTCATGAGAACGCGAACCGAGCTCGACCCGACCGGAACGTTCGCCAACGCCCACACCCGCAGGGTCCTTGGAACCCACGGCGAGGTGATGACCGGATGAACACCCGCAGCGACGCCGGGGACCACTACCGGCAGGTGTTCGCGCGCACCGAACCACCCTTCGCGTTCGTCGACCTGAACGCGCTCACCTCCAACGCGCACGACCTCCTGCGCCGGGCTCACGGCAAACCGGTCCGCATCGCGTCCAAGTCCATCCGGGCCCGCTCGATCGTCGAGTACGTCCTCAAGCTCGACCCGGGCTTCCAGGGCATCATGGCCTTCACCCTCGACGAGGCACTGTGGCTGCACGGCCTTGGCGCCCGGGGGGTTCTGGTCGCGTACCCGACGACGAACACCCAGCTGCTCGGCACCCTGGCCGAACGCACCGCCGAGGACCCCGAAGGCGCCCCGGTCGTGATGATCGATTCTCCGGACCATGTCGAGCTGATCGAGGGGGCCGCGCGTCGCCACGACGTCCGTGTGAAGACCTGCCTGGACTTCGACGCGTCTCTGTGGCTGGCGGGCGGCCGGATCAGGATCGGGGCGAAGCGCACCCCGATCCACACACCGCAGCAGGCCGCCGCTGCGGCCCGGCGCGTCGAGCGCAGCAACTCCGCCCGCCTGGTCGGCGTGATGTCGTACGAGGCGCAGATCGCCGGGCAGGGCGACGCCGTTCCGAACCGGCCGATCCTCAACCGTGCGATCCGGCTGATGCAGGACAGATCCCATCGCGAGCTACGGGAACGACGCGCGCACGCGGTCGAGGCGATCTCCCACATCACGCCGCTGGAGTTCGTCAACGCCGGCGGAACGGGCGACCTGGAACTGGTCACGAGCGAGCCCGCCGTCACGGAGGTCACGGCGGGATCCGGGCTCTTCGCGCCCACCTTGTTCGACAGGTACACACGGTTCACCCCGCAGCCCGCGGCGTTCTTCGCGCTGCCCGTCGTGCGCAGGCCCGGCCCGAGGACGGTGACCGTGCTCGGGGGCGGCTACATCGCCTCCGGCGTCCCGCGCTGGGACCGAGCGCCCGTGCCGACGTTCCCGCCGGGGCTGCGTTACGACAGCAACGAGGGTCCCGGGGAGGTGCAGACACCACTGAACGGTGCCGCGGCAGAGCACCTCACGACAGGATCGCCCGTCTTCTTCCGGCACGCCAAGGCGGGCGAACTGTGCGAGCGCTTCAACGAGTTGCACCTGGTCCAGGACGGGAACGTCGTCGATGTCGTCCCCACGTATCGGGGCGAGGGCCGTTGTTTTCTCTGAGCGACTCGGACGGCGCAGGAAGATCCGTTCCAGCCACCGTCCACGCGCCGGCTTTCGCCACAGTGAGCCGGGCTGCCGTTCCGGGGGCCACGACCAGAGCCGGGGTCCCGGATTGGCGGCGCCCATCGGTTCCAGCACACGAGCACTACCGCTCAGCGGCGAGGTCGGTCACGCTCGCGCCCCTCCTCGCTGCCGGCCGGACCGAGACCGGCGTGGAACCGGCGCGTGGCGCCTGAGGGCGTCGAGGTGGTGCGCCGTCGGTCCCCGTCCGCGGACTACCTGTTCCTGATCGACCACGCGAGCCACGGCGCGGCTGAGAGGGCGGGCCCCGGCCGTTCACCGGCCGGGGCCCGCTCACACATTCCGGACGCACCCGCACGGTAGGGTCGACGAACACGGCACAGGCCTCTGCCTGTCAGATCACCCCGAGGTCGAGCATGGTGTCGGCCACCTTGACAAAGCCCGCGATGTTGGCGCCGACGACGTAGTTGTCCGGGGCGCCGTACTCCTCCGCGGTCGTACGACAGGTGGTGTGGATGCCGGCGATGATGGCGGCGAGGCGGCGGTCGGTGTCCTCGAAGGACCAGGCGTCGCGCGTGGCGTTCTGCCGCATCTCCAGCGCCGAGGTGGCGACGCCGCCCGCGTTGACCGCCTTCCCGGGCCCGAAGGCGACGCCGGAGTCCTGCAGCAGTCGTACGGCCTGCGGGGTGGTGGGCATGTTGGCGCCCTCGGCCACCGCCACGACTCCGTGTGTCAGCAGGGTCCGGGCGTCCTGCTCGTCGAGTTCGTTCTGCGTGGCGCAGGGCAGGACGACCGAACACGGTACGTCCCAGACGGAGCCGCCCTCGACGTAGCGGGCCCGGGTCATGGTCTGGGCGTACTCCTTGATGCGGGCGCGGCGAACTTCCTTGACCTGCTTGACCAGTTCGACGTCGATGCCCGCCTCGTCGACGACGTAGCCGCCGGAGTCGGACATGGCGACGACCTTCGCGCCCAGGGCGTGCGCCTTCCGGGCGGCGTAGATCGCGACGTTGCCGGAACCGGAGACGACGACCCGCCTGCCGTCGAGGTCCTGGCCGCGTTCGGCGAGCATCTCGGAGACGGAGTAGACGGTGCCGTATCCGGTGGCGCCTCGGTGCGGACGTGCGAACCGCCCCAGTTCAGGCCCTTGCCGGTGAGCACACCGGACTCGTAGCGGTTGGTGATGCGCTTGTACTGGCCGAAGAGGAAGCCGATCTCACGGCTGCCGACGCCGATGTCACCGGCGGGGACGTCGGTGTTCTCACCGAGGTGGCGGTGGAGTTCGGTCATGAACGACTGGCAGGTTCGCGATGTGGCCGCTGAACCACCCCAACGCCTGGAGCTCCGGACAGGCACCGCTGGGCCGTGACTTCGTCAAGGACTATGTGGCGGCGGTGCGGGCGGCCGGGCTGAAGGTGGGCCTGCACTACTCGCCCATCGACTGGCGCTACCCCGGCTACTACGACGTCACCGGCACCAACTGCGCGAGCAACCCGTGGAATTACACCACCGATCCGGCACACAAGGAGAACGCGCGGATCATGAAGACCGAGGTGTACGAGTCGGTCAAGGAGCTGGTCACCCAGTACGGCGTGATCGACGACCTGTGGTGGGACGGCGGCTGGATCGCCGAGCAGGGCAGCGACGCGGACGGGTTCGGCCAGGGGCTGGCGACCAGGCTGTGGCAGCCGCTCGGGCAGCAGACTGCGCTCGAGAGTGAGTGCGGTCCGGCGTTCGCGGGTGCAGCGCTGGGCGTTGTCGGCTCTGCATGGACCCCGACCCGGAACGCTATCCGAACAGGCGTCGCTGGAACCCGCCTGGCGACACCACCAGCGCCTGACGCACCTCGCCCCGCACTCACGTGGCCCCGCCCGACGTGGACCGACCCGATTTGGACCGACCCGACTTGGACCACCAGTGATCCCCGCCCCACTCATCGACGCCCACCACCACCTGTGGGACCTCGACCAGCGCCCGCAACCCTGGCTCGACGACCCCGTCCTGGCGACGATCCGCCGCACCTTCACCCCCGACGACCTGCGTGCCGCCGCCACCCAACTCAGCGCGGGCCGCCGTCTGCACAGCACGGTGGCCGTGCAGTGCGTACCGGACGTGCCCGAGACGAAGGACCTGCTCGCGCTCGCAGAGCGGGAGCCGCTGATCGGGGCCGTGGTGGGCTGGGCGGACCTTACGTCCCCCGCGATCGGCGACCTGCCCGACGGGTTGCTCGCCGGGCCGGGCGGCACATATCTGCGGTCCCTGCGTCATCTCGTGCAGGGCGAGACGGATCCGGAATGGCTGCAACGCCCCGATGTCGAACGCGGGTTGGCGGCGGTCGGGGAGCGCGGGCTCTGCTACGACGTGCTCGTCCGCAGCCATCAGCTCGACCAGGCGATCCGGCTGGCCGAGCGGTTCCCGGACCTGCCTCAGGTGCTCAACCACGCCGGCAAGCCGCCGATCGCCGACGGTGACCTCGCGGACTGGGTACACCAGGTGCGCCTGCTGGCCGGACACCCGCACGTGGTCTGCAAGCTGTCGGGGCTGATCACCGAAGCGGACCACGAGAAGTGGACCGTCGACGACATCCGTCCCGTGTGGGACGTCCTGCTCTCCGCCTTCGGCCCCGACCGGTTGATGTTCGGCTCCGACTGGCCGGTCGCGAACCTCGCGGGCGGCTGGAACCGCTGGGCCGCCACGGTGGACGAACTGCTCGACGGATGTTCCACGGACGAGACCTCGGCGATTCTCGCGGGCACCGCGACCACCTTCTACCGCCTCACTCGTACTGAACGGACCTTGGGATCACGCTGACGCGTGCCGTCCGATGCGTGGCCGCCCGGTCCGGGTGAGGTCGAGCCGGCTCCTGCCTGCCGAAATTCCATCCGACGTCTTAATGGGAGTGCATATGAAACTGCTTCGGATCGGCGCACGGGGAGAGGAAATCCCGGCGGTCCTCGGCGAGGACGGACGCATATTCGCCCTTGTGGAACTGACCGGTGACATTGACGGGGCGTTCCTCGCCACCGGCGGGACCGACAGAGCCGCGGCAGCGCTGGCTGCCGGACAGCTGCCCGAGGTCGACCCGGCCGGGCTGCGCATCGGCGCGCCGATCGCCCGACCGGGCAAGGTCGTGTGCGTCGGCCTCAACTACCGCGACCACGCGGCGGAGACAGGAGCGGTCGTCCCCGAGCGGCCGGTGGTGTTCATGAAGGACCCGGCGACCGTCGTCGGCCCGTACGACCAGGTGCTGATCCCGCGCGGCTCGGTGAAGACCGACTGGGAGGTGGAGCTCGCGGTCGTGATCGGCCGGGAGGCCCGCTACCTGGCGAGCCCGGACGAGGCGGCGGCGCACATCGCCGGATACACCATCAGCAACGACGTCTCCGAGCGCGAGTTCCAGCTGGATTACTCGGCACAGTGGGACCTCGGGAAGTCCTGCGAGACCTTCAACCCGATGGGGCCCTGGCTGGTCACGCCGGACGAGGTGGCCGACCCGCAGGTGCTCGGCCTGCGGCTGACCGTCAACGGTGAGACGAGGCAGGCCGGCGACACCAAGAACATGATCTTCGAGGTGGGGTACCTGGTCTGGTACCTCAGCCAGTACATGGTGCTGCGCCCCGGTGACGTCATCAACACCGGCACCCCAGCCGGCGTGGCCCTCGGCCTGCCCGGCACCCCGTACCTGCGCGGGGGCGACACGGTCGAGCTGTCCATCGACGGCCTCGGCATCCAGCGCCAGACGTTCGTCAACGCGTGAAAGGCACCACGTTGGCAGCATCCGCCGCGCGGATCACCGCCGTCGACACCCGCGGCATCCGCTTCCCCGCCTCACGCGAGCCCGAGGCCGCCCTGGACACCTGCCAGTACCCTCACGCCCCCTTCCGATCGGCCGAACCGATGCGCCACGAGGAGTCGCAGGCATGACGACGACAGACCTCGAAGGACTCACGGCACTGGTCACGGGAGGCGCCTCCGGGATCGGCCTCGCCGCCGCGTCCCTGCTCGCGGAACGCGGCGCACGGGTCGCCGTCCTCGATCTCGCCCCCGCATCGCTGAAAGAACCACTACGGGGCTTCACCGCCGACGTCTCCGACGACGCCTCCGTGCGCGCGGCGGTCGACGCCGCGGCCGCGGTACTCGGCGGAATCGACATCCTCGTCAACAACGCGGGCATCGGTGCGATCGGAAGCATCGAGGACAACCCGGACGAGCAGTGGCACCGCGTCCTGGACGTCAACCTGCTCGGGGTCGTCCGGGCCACCCGGGCCGCCTTGCCGTACCTGCGCCGATCCGCTCAGGCCTCGGTGGTCAACATCGGATCCATCGTCACCACTGCCGGTCTGCCGCAGCGTGCGCTGTACGCGGCGAGCAAGGGCGCCGTGCTCTCGCTCACCCTCGCCATGGCAGCCGACCACGTCCACGAGGGCATCCGGGTCAACTGCGTCAACCCCGGCACCGTCGACACCCCGTGGGTCGGCCGGCTGCTGGAGGCCGCTCACGACCCGGCCGCCGAACGCGCTGCCCTGAACGCCCGTCAGCCCACCGGACGCCTGATCACCGCCGAGGAGGTGGCCGCTGCCGTCGTCTACCTGGCCTCCCGCGCGGCCGTCTCGGTCACCGGCACCGCCCTCGCGGTCGACGGCGGCATGGCGGGCCTGCGTCTGCGTCCCGACGTGAGGTCATGACCATGCGCCAGAACATGCTCGGGCCCGGGCCGGTGAGGGCCAGTCAACTCGCCTTCGGCGCGGCAGCGATCGGCAATCTCTTCACCCCGGTCACCGACACCGAGGCCGAGGAAGCCGTCGTTGCCGCCTGGGAGTGTGGTGTCCGGTACTTCGACACCGCCCCGCACTACGGCCTCGGCCTCTCCGAAAGCCGGCTCGGCACCGTGTTGCGCGGCATGCCCCGCGAGCAGTACAGGATCTCCACCAAGGTCGGACGTCTCCTGGAGCCAACTGGCTCCGTCGACGGTGACGACCTGGCCCACGGCGGCTTCGCGGTCCCCGCGACGCACCGCCGCCGATGGGACTTCAGCACCGAGGGCGTACGCCGCTCACTGGAGGGCAGCCTCGAGCGCCTGGGCGTGGACCGGATCGACATCGCCTACCTGCACGACCCGGACGACCACGCCGAATGGGCCCTCACCGAGGCCTACCCCGAGCTGGAACGCCTGCGCGCCGAGGGCGTGCTCGGCGTGATCGGCGTCGGCATGAACCAGGCCGAGCTGCCTGCCCGGTTCGTCCGTGAGACGGACATCGACGCCGTGCTGCTGGCCGGCCGCTACAGCCTGCTCGATCAGCGAGGGCTGGCCGAGCTCCTGCCGCTCGCCGCCGAGCGCGGCGTCGGCGTGGTGGTCGGCGGGGTCTTCAACTCCGGCCTGCTCGCCGACCCGAAGCCCGGCGCCACCTTCGACTACGCCGCAGCCCCCACCGAACTCCTCGTCCGGGCAACGCAGTTGAAAGAAGCGTGCGAGCGGCACGGCGTCCCGCTGCGCGCCGCCGCGCTCCAATTCCCCTTCGGGCACCCGGCCGTCGCGTCGGTCCTGGTCGGCACCCGCAGCGCCGGCGAGGTGCGGGACGCCGCCGCAATGGTCAACCTCCCCATTCCCGACGCGCTCTGGGCGGAGCTCAAGGAACGCGGACTGCTGCCCGCTCACGTACCGACCCCGGCCGAGGAGGAGTGACGCGGATCGCCCTGTTCGTCGCTTGCTTCAACGACACCGGCAACCGCCCGGAGGCCGTCTCGCTGGTGGAACGCTGCTCACGGACCTTCGCCGAGCGGCCGCCAGTTCCGCGTACATCTCGCCTCTGGACGACCCTGAAGATCCGTCCCGCTCGCAGGCGCGCCCGGCCTCGGCCGGGCTCGAGGCGGGCGGATCAGCAACGTCCCCCTCGCCGTGGGCGGCTGGAGCCTGCCACTGTCGATCGGCTGATCCCGGGAGGTTCGGGCCAAACGCCGTCAGGCAGACAGCAGGTAGCGCACGGCCGTCTCTGCCAGATCGGCGGTGAACGCGTCGTCCTCGACAGGTACCGGCCTGGCGAATCCCGGACCGTAGGCGACACGGATGACCGACGCGGCGAAGACGGTGCTGAAGCAGGAGTGGACCGCAGTTTCGACGTCGGGAGCGTGATGGCGTCCGCCGCCCGAAGGACCACCTTGGCGAATCCGTTCCCGAGCTCCTGGCTGTAGCGGGAACCTCGGTTCCGGATCTCGGGATGTGACGCCGAGGTCAGGACGACGGCCCGCAGGAACCGTTTGTGGCGCAGGAACATGCCGACCGTTTCGGCCACTGCTGCGCGGACGAGTTCGGCCGCGGACAGGTCCGGGTGAACATTGAGGAGGTGGTCACGGTGTGCCGTTTCTGCGTCGCGCCGCGCGCCGTGTGGACCGTCGAGGGAGCAGCACCGGTTGCACGAGCCGATGCCGGTCCACGCCGCTGCGGGCGTTGATGACAGCGATCAGCAGGTCGACCGCTTCGCCCCCCACCCGGTCCGGACGGAGGCTGAGCGTGGTGACGGGCGGGGTGGTCGTCGCATAGTCCGGGTCCTCGCTGAGGCATGCCACCAGCAGATCCCGCGGCACTCGAAGACCGTGGTCGCGAGCGGCGGCGAGGATGTTGTGACCGGAGTCGGAGTAGACGCCGAGGACGGCGTCCGGTCTTGGATCGCGGTCGAGCAGTCGGCCGACCGCGTCCTGTTCGGCCGTGAAGTAGTCGGGCATTGAGGCGTACTCCTCCACGAGGGCGGGCATGCCGTGTTTGTCGCACCAGGCCCGGTAGGCGTGCGCGATCAGGTGCGGGTACGCGTCGTCGTGAAGCGGCAGGGAGAGCCCGATCCGCCGGGCCCCGGACTGCGTGAGGTGGTCGAGCAGGAGGAGCAGGCCCGCTTCGTAGTCGGCGTCCACCCACGCGTCGCACCAGTGCGGCTGGGGCGGCCTCCCTTCGCAGACCATCGGTATGCCCCGCTCCCGCAGGATGGAACGCACCGGGTCCTCCGCGCGCGGATCGACGTGGATGACGCCGTCCATCGGCGTGTTGAGCCACATCCACGATGACATCGAACCCGGCATCACCTGGAGCAGATAGCCGCGCTTGTGCGCCTCCGCCATCGCGCCCAGCGCCAGCTGTGCGTAGTACGGGATCTCGGTGTACGGGACGGGAAGGTCGCCGTACGTCGTCATGGTCAGGCCGAGCACTCCGGTGCCGCCGCGGGCCAGGGCCCGGGCCGTGCCGGCCGGGGCGTAACCGAGTTCGCGGGCCGCGGCCAGCACGCGCTGCCTGGTCGTCTCGGAGAGTCGTCCGGTGCCGTTGAGCGCGTTCGACACCGTGGCCGTGGACACGCCGGCACGTGCGGCCACGGCATCGAGCGTGGGACGCCGCCAGGCACGCGAGCTCGCCGTGTGTACCCCATGTTCCCAACAGCCCCGTGACGGCTTGTGGTTATGACCTTAATCAATCAGCCTGCCCGGCGACGGCGGCCGGACCAGCCGCCGGGTGAGGAGTTAATCAGATGCCAGACGTCTTCGACGGCACCTCTGCGGCACCTGGTGCACCCCGACGACTACCGGCGTTTCGCCCGGGCCGGAGTGGTGGCCAGCATGCAGTTGCAGTGGGCGATGCCCTCCGCGTTCACGAACGACGCACTGCGGCCCTACATCGGGCCGGAGCGGTACGCGCGCGTGTACCCGGCCCACAGCCTGGCCAAGGCGGGCGCCCGGCTGGCCGGTGGCTCGGACTGGCCCGTCGACCCGCTGCTGCCCTTCACCCAGATCGCCACCGCGATCGACCGCAGCAACCCTGAGGAGAACCACCCGCCTCTCAACCCCCGCGAAGCGCTGACCCGGCACCAGTCGCTGGTCATGCACACCGCGGGCGCCGCGCACCAGCTGGACGGCGGCGGCTCGGGAACCGTTCGGCCGGGCCAACGGGCCGACCGGATCGTCCTCGACCGGGACTTCACGAGGGTGCCGGTGCAGGACATCCGCGCCACCAAGGTCCGGTACACCCTGGTCTCCGGACGGGTGGTCCACGATGCGGGATCGGAGACGGGTCGGGCCCGGGCCGAGGCGGCGCAGCGCATGGGCGCGCTGGGCGCCGGCCGGACCCGCGGTGGTTCCTGCTGCCAACGGCACTGACCCACGCCGGACGACGCGCCCCGGCCCACTCACGGGGGCGGGGCGCGGTCGGCCGTTCAGTGGTCAGCCTCGTAAGGCGGATCGGTACGCCCTGACTTCGGCGGCGACCGGCACGCTGATGCTGCCTACCACGGCGTCGTACCGGAACCGGAGACGCTAGAGGGGCGTCGACGGCGACGGCGCGAACGGTGCCCCGTGTCCCGGCACGATCAGCGCCGGGCCGAGGGCCAGGACCTTCTCCCTGGCTGCCCGCAGTTGCTCGCGGTCGGGCGCGAAGGGATCGTCGGCCGGCCCCTCGGCGGTCCACCACAGATGGGTCAGGACCACCAGGCCCTCGGTGGCCGTGACCAGGGTGCTGACGTCCTCGGCGGTGTGGCCGGGGGTCGTCATGAGCGTGATCGACGGCGACAGCCGGTATCCGTCGGCATCGCGGTCCTCCCAGATGTCGTTCCGGTAGATCGCCATGTGGTCGTGGAAGCGGGCCTGGGGGAACAGGGCCGCGTTCAGCGTGTGGTCCGGGTGGTGGTGGCTGAAGATCACGTCGGTGACGTCTTCGGGGGTCACTCCGTGGTCCGCCAGCGGGTCCAGGATGAGTCGGCGGTCCGCGACCATGCCGGGATCGACGACCGCGACCGTCTCGCCGTCGACGAGCAGGGTGACGGTGCCGGCCACCCGCGTGTCGGCGTAACCGGTGGTCAGGACGTGGAAGGCAGCGGTCATCAGGGGGCTCCTCGGGTGATGGGTGGGTGCGAATTGCTGAGGACGACGCGTTTCCGCGCGGCCCGCTGAGCGAGCCGCACGCCGTTACGCCCCTGCCGCCTCAATGAACTCGCGAACGGCCGTGCGCGGGTCCCCCGAGCGGACCAGTGCCTCGCCGACCAGCACCACGTCGGCTCCCCAACCGCGGTACTCCGCCACGTCCTTCGGGCCCGTCACTCCCGACTCCGCGACCCTGACCGTGCCTTCCGGAATGGCCGTCACGAGGTCGGCGAACACACTGCGATCCACATCCAGCGTTGTCAGGTCCCGCGCGTTGATGCCGAGGAGCTCGGCTCCCGCAGCGACAGCGCGCCGCACTTCGTCGGCCGTGTGCGCCTCCACCAGCGGCGTGAGACCCAGCTGTCCGCACAGCCCCATCAGGTCCGTGAGTTGGCTGTCGTCCAGTGACACGACCATGAGAAGCGCGAGATCGGCGCCGTGCGCGCGGGCCTCCCACAGCTGGTAGGGGTCGACGATGAAATCCTTGCGCAGAACGGGCACGTCGACCCGGGCCCGTACGGCGTCCAGATCGGCGAGGGAGCCACCGAAACGCCTGCGCTCGGTGAGCACGCTGATCGCGGCGGCACCGCCCGCCGCGTACTGGGCCGCAAGCGACGCGGGGTCGGGGATGTCTGCCAGCGTCCCCTTGCTGGGGCTCTTTCGCTTCACCTCGGCGATGACGGACACCCCGGGCGCTCGGAAACCGGGCAGCGGGTCGAGCACGGGTGCCGCGTCCGCCGCCCGGGAGCGCAGCTCCGCCAACGGCGTTGCACGCTTACGCTCTTCCAGGTCCTCGCGAACTCCCTCGAGGATCCCGTCCAGAACGCTCATCGTCTTCTCCCTGTCGAATCGTCTGCGGCTGCGGACGTCCCCCGGCTCGAGTGAGGCCGTGCATCATCCACATCCAAGTCGTGCTCAAAAAAGTCCATGCCCCCGCTCGCACCGCCGCAGGCGGGGCTCAGGCCAGGCCGAACCGCTCGGCGTGTACTTGCCGGTGGGGAACCTTCAGCCCGCGCAGCGCGCTGAGCACGGCCGAGGTCATCGCGGTGGGGCCGCAGACGTACACGTCGCGTTCGGTCATGTCGGGCACCAGGGCACGGAGGCTGTCCGGCTCGAACGGTGAGTTCCCTTCCCCTGTGCGGCCGGCGAGCAGGTGCAGCTGCCCACCGCGGTCCGCGACCAGTGCTCGTACCTCGTCCACCAGCACGGCGTCGTCCTCGCTGCGCACCCGGTAGAGCACGACGACGTCGCCGGCCGATTCCTCGTCGAGCAGGGCTCGAATCGGCGTGATGCCCACTCCTCCGGCGATCAGCAGTGCACCGGCCCGCGTTCGATGCAACGAGGTGAATGCCCCGTACGGCCCCTCGACGAACGCGCGGCTCCCGACCGGGACGTGCCGCAGGCCGGCGCTGGTGCTGCCGACCGCCTTGGCGGTGAGGCGCAGCGTGCGGCCGTCGGGTGCCGCCGAGAGCGAGAAGGGATTCGCCTGCCACCAGTGGTTGTGCCCGGGGAATCGCCAGATGCAGAACTGGCCGGCCCGGGCCGGCAGCCTGTCGAGGTGGCGGCCGGTGACGTGTACCGACACCACGTCGTCCGACTCCGGGACCACCGCGGCGACTTCGAATCGGTGGTAGGCGTTGCGCCACACAGGCATCACGATCCGGCCCGTGACCAGGGCACCGAACGCAAACAGCCACAGCGCCCACCAGTAGATCTTCGCGGGCGCGGATGAGGTGAAGGTCGTGGTCTCCTGCAGCTGGTGGACGAACGACAGCCCCAACGCCACGTACAGCAGCAGGTGCAGGCCGTGCCAGGTCTCGTACCGCAGCCGCCGCCTCACGTAGCGGGCGGAGACCGCGGCGACCACGACGACGATCGCGGCGGCCCCCATCCCGAGCAGGGAGGCCGGCACTCCGGCCAGCGCGAGGAACGTCTTCGTCATCGACGCGTCATCGAGCCTGGCAAAGCCCAGCACCACCAGCGTGGCGTGGGTGAGGATGGTCCACACCAGGGTGAAGCCGACCCACCGGTGCCACACGGTCAACCGGTCCATGCCGATACGGCGGTCGAGCCACGGCAGCCGGGCCACCAGCAGCAGCTGCAACAGCATCAGCACGGCGGCGTGCAGGCCGAAGAACTTGGCGACCGTGAGCACCCCGTTCTGGCCGGTCCCGGCGTCGAGGAACAGGACCTCGACGATCGCCAGGTTGACGATGACAAAGGTCCACAGCGCCCACCGCGCCGCAACGACCGGAGGTACGGTGCGTTGCCGCACCCCTGCCCGCACCTGTGAACTCGTCGCTTCCACCGCTTCCCCTCATGTCCCTCTGCCGACCGCGAGAACTCGTCCGTCGGTGCGGCGGATCACCTGACGGCCCATCGGCCGCCGTCGGCCGGTACGTTGATTGATTAACGCCTTAACCACAAGCCTTCAGAGGGCTGTTGGCGTACACATGCCGGGTTCGTCGGCGCTGTCGTGGTGACGGTGCCCGCCCGTCACTTCCCCACTGTCGTCCCGAAGGGGAGCGGTTCGCCCGAGCGCAGGTGCTCCCTCAGCCACTGCTCGGTGTTGCTCACGTGCAGCAGTGCCGCAGCCTGGCTGAGGGTGGCGTCACGGGTGGAGAGGGCGTTGAAGATCGCCTCGTGCTCGGCGAGGGTGCGGCCCGCGGCCTTGTCGTCGACCAGACCGCGCCAGATGCGGGCGCGCAGGGTGCGGCCGGAGATCCCTTCCAGGAGGGTGAGGAGGGTCTCGTTGCCCGTGGCCGAGACGACGGCGCGGTGGAAGGCGGCGTCATGGGCGTTGAGCCGTTCGACGTCGTCGCGGGCCTCGCGCATGGCGTCCAGATGCCGCTTCACCTCGGCCAGCTGCTCATCAGAGATCCGCGTGGCGGCAAGGGCCGTGGCCATGGGTTCGAGGAGCCGCCGTACCTCCATGAGGTCCTGCAGAGCGACCGAGTCGCCCTGCAGCAGCTCCACCGCACCACCGAGCCCCTCCAGGAGCAGGCTCGGCTGGAGGCTGGTCACATAAGTGCCGTCCCCCCGCCGGACCTCCAGGACCCGCGCCACGGCCAGCGCCTTGACCGCCTCACGGGCGAGATTGCGGGACAAACCCAGCTGAGCGGCCAGGTCCGGCTCCGGTGGGAGCTTCGAGCCCGGAGGAAGGGCACCGGTCCGGATCAGCTCACGGATCTGCTCGATGGCCTTGTCCGTCAGAGACACCGCACATCCCTCCCTCCACCGTGCCCCGCGAGCACGTCCGCCCTGATCAGCCCCTGCGCGCTCAGATCGTCCCAGAGGCCGTCCGGGACGCGCTGATCATGGAGTCCCACGTTTCGTCCGACCTGTTGCGGAGTCCGCATGCCGAGGGTGACGTTGATGATACTGGGATGGGTGTACGGGAAAGCGATCGCGGCGGCGGGCAGGCTGGTCCCGTGCGCCGCGCAGATGTCGGCGATCGCCCGGGCACGAGCGACCAGCGCCGGCGGGGCGTCCTGGTAGTCGTACTTCATGCCCTCGGCGGGCCGGTCACGGGAGAGCAGTCCCGAGTTGAACACGCCCACCGCCACCACGCTCTTGCCGAGGTCCAGCGCGGCGGGCAGGACGTCGTCCAGCGCGGACTGGTCGAGGAGGGTGTAGCGCCCGGCGAGCATCACCACGTCTGCGGCGGTCTCGCGCAGGAAGCGGGCCGGCATCGCCGACTGGTTCATCCCGACACCGATCGCACCGATCACGCCCTGGTCGCGCAACTCCGCGAGCGTGGGCATGGCCTCCTCCGCCGCCTGCCGCCAGTGGTCGTCAGGATCGTGCAGGTAGACGATGTCGAGCCGGTCCAGGCCGGTGCGCCGCAGCGTGTCCTCGATGGAGCGCAGTACACCGTCGCGGCTGAAGTCCCACTGTCGGCGCAGGTCGTCCCGGACGACGAAGCCCTCGGCGTCGACCCCGCGTGGCTCCTCGTTGGGCACCAGCAGTCGGCCCACCTTGGAGGAGATGACGTACTCGGCACGCGGTCGGCCCTTCAGCGCGGCGCCCAGACGGCGCTCGGAGAGGCCGAGGCCGTAGTGCGGTGCGGTGTCGAAATATCGCAGGCCGGCCTCCCAGGCCGCCTCGACGGCGGCGGTCGCGTCCTCGGCCGGGGTGACGCGGTAGAGGTTGCCGATCACGGAGGCCCCGAAGCCGAGCTCGGTCAGTGAGACGGACGTGTTCTGGATCTTCCGCTGGTGCAAGACGTGCTCCTGGGATACGGCCGATGCGGGTGTCGGTCAGCGTCTGACGTGGGCCGACCCACCCGCGATGAGCGCCTCGACCTCGGCGATTGAGGCCATGGAGACGTCTCCGGGCGTGGTCATGGTGAGCGCGCCGTGGGCGGTGCCGTAGGCCAGGGCGCGCTCCAGGCCGACGTCGCCCAGCAGTCCGTGGATCAGGCCGGCGGCGAAGCCGTCGCCGGAGCCGATGCGGTCCAGGACGTGCAGGCCGGGCATCCGGGGGCCGATGACGCAACCGGTCTCGGCGGACCAGGCGGCCGAGGACCAGTCGTTGACACCGGCCGACGGCACTCCGCGCAAGGTCGTCGCCAGTACCTTCGCTGCGGGCAGCAGGCCGGCCACCTCGGCGAGGGCGTCCGCCACTGCGTCGTCCCCGATGCGCGCCTGTCCCGGGTGCGTCCCGGCCAGACCCAGGGCGCCCACGATGACGTCGGCGTGCCGGGCGAGCCGCAGGTCGGCCTCGCGGGCGGCGTCGGCACCGCCCCGGCCGGCCCACAGGCTCGGGCGGTAATTGGGGTCGTAGGAGACGGTGACACCGTGGCGGCGGGCCGCGGCCATGGCCTCGTCGGCGACGTCGACGGTCGTGTCGGACAGGCCGGCGAAGATGCCGCCGGTGTGGAACCAGCGCACGCCGGCCGAGAACACCGCATCCCAGTCCACGTCGCCCTTCCGCAACTGGGAGACGGCGGTGTGGGCGCGGTCGCTGACGCCGAGTGCGCCGCGGATGCCGTAGCCGCGTTCGACGAAGTTCAGGCCGTTGCGGGCTGTGCGGCCTATGCCGTCGTCGGGCACCCAGCGGATCAGGGACGTGTCGACGCCGCCCTGGAGGATCAGGTCCTCGACGAGCCGGCCCACGGCGTTGTCGGCGAGCGCGGTGACGACGGCCGTGCGCAGGCCGAAGCAGCGCCGCAGCCCGCGGACGACGTTGTACTCGCCGCCGCCCTCCCAGACCTGGAAGGTGCGGGCGGTGCGGATCCGCCCCTCCCCCGGGTCGAAGCGCAGCATGACCTCGCCGAGGGCCACCACGTCGATCACGTCATGCTCCACTCCACCGCCTGGGCGGTCAGTCGGCGGATCTCCTCGTAGTCGCCCCGCTCCAGGTGGGCTGCGGTGACCATCCAGCTGCCGCCGACGGCGAGGACGGCCGGCTCGGCGAGGTAGGCGGTCAGGCGGGAGGCTTCGATACCGCCGGTCGGCACGAAGCGCGTCCGGGGGAAGGGGGCTGCGAGCGCTCGCAGCGTCCGCAGGCCGCCGAGCGGCTCGGCGGGGAAGAACTTGACGGTGTCGATGCCCGCCTTCAGGGCGCGCATCAGCTCGGTGGCGGTGGCGATACCGGGCACCATGGGCACCCTCAACTCCCGGCACCTGGCGATGACTTCCTCGTCGAAGCCGGGACAGACGACGAAGCCGGCCCCGGCTGCCACCGCGCGTTCCGCCTGCTCGGGCGTGAGGACCGTGCCGGCGCCGACGGTCAGCCCGCCGTGGGCCGCCATCGCTTTGAGCACCCGCTCGGCGTCCGGGGTGCGGAAGGTGACCTCGGCGCACCGGGCACCCCCGGAGCCGAGTGCCTCGGCCAGCGGGCCGGCCGTGGCAGGTTCGGGCACGGTCAGCACCGGCATCACGCGGGCTCCGGCCAGCACGGCGGCCAGGTCCGTGCCGGTCATCGGCCCAGCCACCCGCCGTCGACGGGCAGCACGGTGCCGTGGATGTAGGCCGCGGCGTCCGAGGCCAGGAAGACGGTGGCGCCGGCGAGGTCGTCGGCGTTGCCCCAGCGGCCGGCCGGGATGCGGCCCAGGATCGCCTTGCTGCGTACCGGGTCGTCCTGCAGGGCCTGGGTGTTGTCGGTGGCGATGTAGCCGGGTGCGAGGGCGTTGACGTTGACGCCGTGCGGGGCCCACTCGTTGGCCAGGGCCTTGGTCAGGCCGGCGATGCCGTGCTTGGCGGCGGTGTAGCCGGGCACGGTGATGCCACCCTGGAAACTGAGCAGCGACGCCGTGAAGATGATCTTCCCCTGGCCGCGGGCCACCATCGCCGCGCCCACCGCGCGGGTCAGCGCGAACTGCGCGTTCAGGTTGACCTGGAGCACCAACTCCCAGTCCGAATCGGCGTGTTCGACGGCCGGAGCGCGGCGGATCGTGCCCGCGTTGTTGACCAGGATGTCCACCGGCCGCTCGCGCCCGGCCAGTTCCGCGCCCAGGGCCCGTACGGCCTCCGGGTCGGCGAAGTCGGTCCGGATCGCCTCGAAGGTGCGGCCCGCGGCGAGGACGTCCTTCCCGACTGCGCTGCCGGACTCCTCCAGCGTGGCGCTGACGCCGATGACGTCCGCGCCGGCCTCGGCGAGGGCGCGGGCCATGGCCCGGCCGATGCCGCGCCGGGCCCCGGTGACGACGGCGAGCTTTCCCGTGAGGTCGAAGGCGGTCATACGGCGGCTCCCCGGGCGTCGCCGGTGCAGTCCACGAGGATCTTCATCACGTCGCCGCCGCCCTCCAGAGCCTCGAACGCCGCAGGTGCCTCGGTGAGGGGCACAACCTTGCTGATCAGCCGCCCGGCCGGGATCGTGCCGTCGGCGACCAGGGTCACCGCCCGCTCGAAGTCCGAGCGGTCGTACAACCGCGCTCCCACCAGGGTCAGTTCACGCCAGAAGAAGCGGTGCAGGTTCACCTCGCGGGGCCGAGGGTGGATGGCGACGAGGCACAACCGGCCGCGCACCCCCAGCACGTCGACCGCCGTGTCCACGCCGGCCGCCGCACCGGACACCTCGAACGCGACGTCCGCGCCCGCGTCCCCGGTCCACTGCCGCACCAGTGCCGGCACGTCGTCGGCGGCCGGGTCCCAGGCCACGAGCCCCAACTCCTCGGCCAGCAGCCGACGGTGGGTGCTCAGCTCCACCACCCGCACCTCGGCGCCCGCGGCCCGCGCCACCAGCGCGATCAGGATCCCGACCGGACCGCCGCCGACCACCACGACCTTCTCACCCTCACGCACGGCGGCGCGGCCCACGTCGTGCACGGCCACCGCCGTCGGCTCCACCAGCGCGGCCCGGTCCAGGGCGAGCGCCTCCGGCAGCCAGATCAGTGTCGAGGCGGGTACCTTCCAGCGCTGCTGCATCGCACCCGGGGAGTCGATACCGATGAAGTCCAGGTGCTGGCAGATGTGTTGATGGCCCGCGCGGCAGGCCGGGCAGGTGTCGTCCCAGCGCAGCGGCATCACCGTCACCGCGTCACCGGGCTGCCAGCCCTCCACGCCCGGCCCGACCCGCACCACCCGGCCGGACATCTCATGCCCCAGCACGGCAGGCGTCCGCACCCGGGCGTCCAGGTCGCCGTGGAAGATGTGCAGATCGGTACCGCAGATACCCACGTAGGCGGGGGCCAGCTCCACCTCGCCGGGACCGGGCGGCGCGCTCGGCGCGGGGGCCGTGTCCAGGGTGCGGGCGGATGTGTAACGGACGGCGAGTGTCATCGTGTTGTCAGGGTCCCTTCAGCGCGGACGCCGATGGTCAGCAGCAGGTTGGCGTAGGTACGGGTGTCGGCGGTGACGATCGCCAGCGCAAGGTCGGGCGAGCGGGCGGCGTCGTAGAACTCGAAGCGGCCGAGCGTGTCGACCGGGAGAGGCGCCAGCATCAAGCGGTGCTCGGCGATGGCGGGCGGCTCCGGTTCGCCCTCGGGCGGCACCATGACGTGGGCCGCCTCGACAGGCAGGGCACGCAGCAGGACGTCGAGCACAGTGGTGACGTCGAGCAGGCCGGGGGCCAGGTTGAGGTGGACGGTTCTGGCGCGCTCGCCGGTGGCGGTGCTCGCGGGGTAGTGGCCGTCGGCGAGCAGCACACGGGAGCCGTGGCCGGCTCCGGCCAGGGACTCGAGGATTTCGGGGTGCAGCAGTTCCGTCAGGAGCACGGTGTCACCTCCTTCGTGGGACGGGGGTCGAGGTGGTAGAAGGTGGTCGCGGTGCCGGCCAGCACCGCGTGGATCTCGGTGTCGGAACAGCCGTCCAGGAGTTCCTCGACGGTGGCGGCCCAGCGGTTCCAGCCGCCCGCGAGGTTCGCGACCGGCCAGTCGGAGCCGAACATCAACCGGTCGGGGCCGAAGGCGGAGAGCAGGACGTCCCACACGGGACGGATGTCGTCGACGGTCCACTTCTCGTGGTCCGCTTCGGTGATCAGTCCCGACAGCTTGCAGACCACGTGCGGGTGTCCGGCCAGCAGACGCACCTGGTGTATCCAGTCCGCGAGATCACCGTCGGCGATCGGCGGCTTGCTCGCGTGGTCCAGGACGAACGGCAGCTCGGGGAGCCGTTCCGCGAGACGGATCGCCTGCGGGAGCTGGTGGCTGCGGATCAGCACGTCGTATCCGAGCCCGCGCTCCCCGACCGCTCGCAACCCCCTTTCCACGTCCGGCCGTTGGAGCCAGTGCGGATCGGACTCGCCCTGCACGATGTGGCGTAGGGACCGCAGGTACCGGCCACCGTGCCCGGTCCGCAGGTCGTCGAGTACGTCGCCGATCGCGGGGGACGTCAGGTCCGCCCAGCCGACCACGGCCCCGATCAGCGGGTCGATGTCGGCCAGGACGAGAAGGTCGCGGGTCTCGGGCACGGAGGCGACGCACTGGACGACGACCGCGCGCGTCAGTCGCCGTCCGGCGATCGGCCGGGTCGCGGCCGAACGCAGGGCGTGGGGGCTGAAGTTGCGGCGGATCGGCTCGTGCCCCGGCTCGTCCAGCCAGGGCTGCGGCCGGACGTCCAGGTCCCAGACGTGGTGGTGGGCGTCGACGAGAGCCTGGGCGTCAGACACGGGCGATCCAGACGGGGCCGTCAGGGTAGGCGTACTCCTTGAGGGACTCGGGGTGGATCTGCGCGCTCAGCCCGGGCAGCGTCGGCGCCAGATAGTGACCGTCGACGATGCGCACCGGGTCGACGAAGTGTTCGTGCAGATGGTCGACGTACTCGATGACACGGTCCTCGACCGTGCCGGAGACGGCGACGTAGTCGAACATCGACAGATGCTGCACCATTTCGCACAGGCCGACCCCGCCCGCGTGCGGGCAGACCGGGACGCCGAACTTCGCGGCGAGCAGCAGGATCGCGACGTTCTCGTTGACGCCGCCGACCCGTGCGGAGTCGATCTGCACGATGTCCACCGCGCCGGCCTGGAGGAGTTGCTTGAAGACGACCCGGTTGGCGATGTGTTCGCCGGTGGCGACCTTGATGGGGCTGACGGCCTTGCGCACGGCGGCGTGGCCGAGGATGTCGTCCGGGGAGGTGGGCTCCTCGATCCAGTACGGGTCGTAGGGGGCGAGCGCGCGCATCCAGTCGATGGCGGGCTGGACGTCCCATCTCTGGTTGGCGTCCACAGCGATGCGGATGTTCGGGCCGACGGTCTCGCGGGCGGTGCGCATCCGGCGTACGTCGTCCTCCAGGTCCGCGCCGACCTTCAGCTTGATCTGGGTGAAGCCGTCGGCGACGGCCTCGCGGGCGAGGCGGGCGAGCTTCTCGTCGGAGTAGCCGAGCCAGCCGGGGGTGGTGGTGTAGGCGGGGTAGCCCTGCTCGAGCAGGCGGCCGATGCGCTGTTCGCGGCCGGGCTGGGCGCGGCGCAGGATCTCCAGGGCCTCCTCGGGGGTGAGCGCGTCCGACAGCCAGCGGAAGTCGACCTGCGCGACCAGTTGTTCGGGAGACATCTCGCCGAGGAGGCGCCAGACGGGCTTGCCGGCCCGCTTGGCCGCGAGGTCCCAGGCGGCGTTGACGACGGCGCCGGTCGCCATGTGGATGGCGCCCTTCTCCGGTCCCAGCCAACGCAGTTGGGGGTCATGGACCAGGGAGCGGGAGAACGCGCCCAGGTCGGCGCAGACCTCCTCGACCAACAGGCCCACCACGTGCGGGGCGAGGGCCGCGATGGCGGCGGCCTGCACGTCGTTGCCGCGCCCGGTGGTGAAGGCCAGGGCGTGGCCCTCCAGGCCGTCACCGGCGTCCGTGCGCAGCACGACGTAGGCGGCGGAGTAGTCGGGCTCGGGGTTCATCGCGTCCGAGCCGTCCAGGTGCTCGGACGTCGGGAAGCGTACGTCGAGGACGTCCAGAGCGGTGATGCGAGCAGCGGACGAAGCGGACAGGGCGGATGACATGGCGGCAACTCCTGTGAGGGCAGAGGCGATTCGGCCCCTGGTGACGAGATGGTGGCGCGGCGGAGAGTGCGAGGCGGCCGTGCGGGCCGCCCGGGTCACTCCTGGACCTTGCCGCCGGTGATGCGCGAGATGGTCAGCGCCACCAGGATGATCAGGCCGTTGAGGGCGCCGATCCACTGCGCGGGGACACCCGCGAGCGTGAGCACGTTCTGGATCATGAAGAGCAGCAGGATGCCGCTGAAGGCGCCGAACATGGTGCCCTTGCCGCCGTTGAGGCTGATGCCTCCGATGACGGCGGCGGCGAAGACGGTGAAGATGTAGCCGTTGCCCTGCGCCGAGGCGACCGAGGCCAGCCGTCCGGAGAGCATCAGTCCGGCGAGGGCGGCCAGCACGCTGCCGGTGACGATGACGATCCACAGGACCCGGTCGGTGCGGATGCCGGCCGCCTTCGCCGCGTCGACGTTGCCGCCGATCGCGTACAGGGAGCGGCCGAAGCTGGTCCAGCCGAGCACCACGATCGCGACGGCGAACAGCACCAGGCAGACCCAGATGGACGCGGGCATCCCGAACCATTCGGCGGTGCCCAGGTAGAGCATCGACTGCGGCAGCTGGAAGAAGGTCTGGCCGCCGGAGATGCCGGTGAGGACGCCGCGCAGCACGATCAGCATGCCGAGGGTGACGATGAAGCCGTTGAGCCCGAAGCGGATGATCAGCAGGGCGTTGATCACGCCGACGAGTGCGCCCACGGCCAGGGTGACGGGAACGGACCATGCGCCGGGGAGCAGTCCGAGTCCGTGGCCCGCGCCGACCGGCACGACCAGCCAGGCCGCGACACCGGGCGCGAGGCCCATGGTGGATTCGAGCGACAGGTCCATCTTCTTGACGATGAGGATCATCGTCTGGGCGAGGACCAGCAGGGCCATCTCGGACATGGTCTGCAGGACGTTGATGAGGTTGTCGGCCTGCAGGAAGACCGGGTTGACGATCTGTCCGACGATCGCGATGACCACGATGGCCGGGACGAGCGCGAGGTCACGGAGGCGGGCCAGGGGTATCCGGCCGCCGAGCAGCACGGTCCGCTTGGGCGCCGGCTCCGTGCCCTTGCCGGCAGCGGTGTCCGCGAGGACGGATTCAGGGATCACGTCAGGCATGCAGGTCCACTCCTTCCATCGCGGCCACGAGGTCGTGGTCGTGCCAGCCGCGGGCGATCTCCGAGGTCACACGGCCCTGGAACATCACCAGGACCCGGTCGCACATGCGCAGGTCGTCGAGTTCGTCGGAGGCGATGAGCACTCCGGTGCCGGTGGCCGCGGTCTCCTCGACCTTGTCGAGGAGGAACTCCTTGGAGCGCACGTCCACGCCCGCGGTCGGGTTGATCAGGACCAGCAGCCGGGGGTCGTCGGCCAGGGCGCGGGCCATGACGACCTTCTGCTGGTTGCCTCCGGACAGTGCGGAGACGGGCAGTTCGGGACCGGGAGTCTTGATCGCGAGGTGCTCGATCATGCCCTCGGCGAGCCGGTCCCGGCGGTTGCGGCTGAGGAAACCGCCCTGACCGAGCCTGCGAGGAACGGACAGGGTGGCGTTGTCCGCGATCGACATGTCGGGAACGAAGCCCTGGTGGTGCCGGTCCTGGGGGACGAACCCGGCGCCTGCGGCGAGCGCCGCGGGCACGCTGCCCGGCCGGGGCCGCCTCCCGGCGATCTCCACCTCGCCCGCCGCCGGCGCCCGAAGCCCTACGACGGTCTCGGCGACCTCGGTACGGCCGCTGCCGGCGGCCCCCGCGAGGCCGACGATCTCGCCGGCCCCGATCTGGAAGCTGACGTCGTCGTACGCGTCGCCCCGCAGCGCGCGGACGCTCAGTGCGGCCGTGGCACCGGGGTCGAGGACGCTCGTGCGTTCTTCGCGCCGGTCGGCCGCTGCCTCGCCGGTCATGGCGGCGACGAGGTCGGCGCGGGGAAGGTCCGCGACCGGCGCGGTCACGATGTGCCGGGCGTCGCGGAACACCGTCACCATGTCGCAGATCTCGTAGATCTCCTGGAGATGGTGGCTGATGAACAGAAAGGTCACGCCCTGGCGTTGCAGGTCGCGGATGCGGTCGAAGAGGCGGTTGATGGCCGCCCCGTCGAGTTGTGCGGTCGGCTCGTCGAGAATGATGAACCGGGCCCCGAAGGACAGCGCCCGGGCGATCTCGACGAACTGCCGCTGCTCCACGCTCAGTTCACCGGCCGGGGTCTGCGGGTCGACGTCCACCGACCAGGTCGACAGCAGGTCCTGTGCGCGGCGACGGGTGGCCTGCCAGCTGATGAGCCGGCTCTGCCCGTGGTCGTGCCGGTTCAGGAAGAGGTTCTCGGCGACGGTCAGCGTGGGGATGATCGTCGACTTCTGGTAGACGCAGGCCACGCGTTGCCGCCAGGCGTCACGCTCGCTGAGCCGGGGGGCCGGCTCGCCGCCGAAGGTCACCGTTCCCTCATCGGGGGCCTGAAGGCCGGTGAGAACCGACACCAGGGTCGACTTGCCGGCTCCGTTGCGGCCGACGAGGGCGTGGGTCTCGCCGGGCCTGATGGTGATCCGGGCGCCGTTCAGGGCGACCGTCGGACCGAATCGTTTGACTATGCCCGTCGCCTCGACGACGGGCGGGTCCGCCGGGACCCGTCCGTCGTCCGCCGGGGCGGGCGCGGTGCCGACTGCTCGCTCCCCGTCGCTCATCTCAACCGCCTTGTTCTCGTGGGCCGTTGTTCCGGAAGACCCGTCAGCCGAGGTTGTTGCCCCACAGCGCCTTGTCGTCGCTCTTGACGCTGGGCACGCCGCCGTAGGTGGCACCGTCGGCGGTGACGAGCGGGGCGGAGAGCTGGTCCTCGAGCACGCCGTCGCGGACCTGGATGATGGTGCTGTCGTGGTCGGTCTTGCCGGGCTTGAACGTCTTCCCGTCGATCGCGGCCTTGACGTAGTACAGGGCGTACTTGGCGTAGAGGTCGGCCGGCTGCGAGACCGTGGCGTCGATCTTGCCCGCGGCGATGTCCTTGAGCTCCTCGGGGATGCCGTCGTTGGACACGACGAACACGTGCTTCTTGTCCTTCGGGCCCACCAACAGGCCCTTCTGCTTGAGGACTTGGAGCGTGCCGGACAGCGCGAAGCTGGCCTCCATGTAGACGCCCTTGATGTCCGGGTTGGCCGTCAGGTCGGTCTGCAGTTTCTGGGCGGCGACGGCGCCGTCCCAGTTGGTGGCCTCGCCGAACACCTTGATGTCCGGGTAGTTCTTCTTCATGCAGTCGTTGAACGCCTCGGTGCGGTCACGGCCGTTGATGGAGTCCAGGCCACCCTCGAGCATCACGACCTTGCCCTTGCCGCCGAGCTTGGTCCCCAGGAACTGGCAGGCCTTCTCGCCGTAGGCGCGGTTGTCGGCGCGCACGACCATGAACACCTTGCCGCTGTCGGGACGGGTGTCGACGGTGACGACGGGGATCTTCTTCGCCTCCAGCTGCGCGAGGGTGGGCGCGATGGCGGCGGTGTCCTGCGGGGCCATGGCGATGCCCTTGACGCCCTGGCTGATGAACGTCTGCGCGTTGGCGGTGAGTTTGGCGACGTCGTTCTGCGAGTTGGTCGTCTTCAGGTCCAGGCCCAGCTGCTTGCCGTACTGGGGCGTGTACTTGATGTAGGAGTTCCAGAAGTCGGTGTCGGAGCGCGGGTAGTCGACGCCGACCAGCGGCGTGCCGCTCGACGACGCACCGCTGGTGGAGCCGCCGCCGCAGGCGCTGAGCAGCGCCAGTGCGGACAGGGCGGAGACGGCTGAACAGAGGGCGGTTCTGACTCTCATCGGTGCTTCCTCGCGCCGGTCCCGTAGCGGGAGATGCTTCGCCTCGACGACATCTGTGTATCGCCGGGCAGTAGAGATGGGATGTTTATAGGCGCGCCCTTGGCGGCCTGTCTACCCCCATGACCGAATAAGAACCGTAATGCCAGCTCACGACTCATCTCGGGTTGGTCGCGGGGTTGCCGCGCACGCAAGATCCATCCCATCAATCCTTGGGTCCGGATGATCCAAATCGGCCATCAAGCCATAGGTAGACATGCCATGTTTGGGCAGTCCCAAATCGCATCGGAACTGCCCAAAATATGGCCAACTGCCTGGCATCGAAGCGCTTTTCATCCCTGCACGCCGGTTGACATCCCGGGGAGACATGGCGGACCTTCATCCGTAACAAGCGGCGCGCTGCCCTCCCCTGTCCTCTTCTGCATCAGGGATGTCTCCATGTCGAGTTCGATCAACAGACGCCACTTCCTGGCCGGTGCCACGTGCGTCGCCTCGGCGGCCATTGCCGGAGGTGTGTTCGGCGCCGGCATCGCCCGGGCGGCGCCCAGCACGTACACGCCCGACTGGAACTCGGTCGACCAGCACCCCCCGGCCCCGGAGTGGTTCCAGGACGCCAAGTTCGGGATCTACTTCCACTGGGGCGTCTTCAGCGTCCCCGCCTACGACAACGAGTGGTACCCGCGCAACATGTACCAGGCGGGCAGCAACGCCAACCAGCACCACATCGCCACCTACGGCCAGCCATCGGCATGGCCGTACCACAACTTCATCAACGGGGCGCAGGACCTGGCGGGCAACTTCGTGAAGTTCGCGCCGAAGCTGAAGTCGGCGGGCGGGAAGTTCGACCCCGACGAATGGGTGCAGCTGTTCGTCGACGCCGGCGCCAGGTTCGCCGGCCCGGTCGCCGAGCACCATGACGGCTTCTCCATGTGGGACAGCCAGGTCAACGAGTGGAACTCGGTGAACAAGGGCCCGGGGCTCGACCTGCTGCGGCTGTTCTCCACGGCCATCCGCGCCAAGGGCCTCAAGCTGCTGGTGGCCATGCATCACGCGTACCACTTCAACGGCTTCTACGAGTTCGTCCCCGCCCAGACGGACCCCGGTCTCAAGAAGCTCTACGGGCAGTTGGGCTCGACCGCGGAGAACCAGCTCTGGTACGACAAGCTCAAGGAGGTCATCGACCGTAGCCAACCCGACATCCTGTGGCAGGACTTCAGGATGGACGCCGTCGACGAGACACAGCGCCTCAACTTCCTGTCGTACTACTACAACCAGGCCAACAGCTGGGGCAAAGAGGTCGTCGCCACGTACAAGGACGGCATGAACGGCAAGGGCGAGGTGTTCGACTACGAGCGCGGCGGCCCGGCCGACATCACCACCCCCTACTGGCTGACCGACGACAGCATCTCCAGCTCCAGCTGGTGCTACACCCAGGGCATCGGCTACTACACCGTCCAGCAGATGCTGCACTCGCTCATCGACCGGGTCAGCAAGAACGGC
Organism: Streptomyces sp. NPDC047043; assembly: GCF_040644055.1. Classification (NCBI taxonomy): domain Bacteria; kingdom Bacillati; phylum Actinomycetota; class Actinomycetes; order Kitasatosporales; family Streptomycetaceae; genus Streptomyces; species Streptomyces sp. NPDC047043. Next base: position 20,819 of record NZ_JBEYVO010000010.1, on the reverse strand, counting down.
AACATGCTGCTGAACATCGCGCCGATGGCCGACGGCACCATCCCCCAGGCGCAGAAGGACATCCTGCTCGGCATCGGCGACCACCTGAAGCGCTTCGGCGAGTCGCTGTACTCGACGCGCGCCTGGACGGCGTACGGCGAGGGCCCGACGAAGATGGGCGGCGGCGCGTTCACCACCCCGCACGCCGGCACGCCCCAGGACATCCGCTTCACCCGCAACAAGGCCGGCAACGTCCTGTACGCCACCGTCCTGGGCTGGCCCGGCAGTTCACTGACGATCAAGACCCTCGGCTCGGACCGGATCAACCTCTCGTCGCTGACCTCGGTGAAGCTCCTCGGCACCGCCGCCGGCACCTACATCGACCTGCCCACGCCGACCCAGAACTCGTCCGGCCTCACGATCACCCTGCCGTCCTCGGCGCCGTACAGCGCGGGCGCCTACGTCCTGAAGCTCGCCTTCTCCGGCGCGATCCCCGGCCTGCGGCCGCTCGCCGGCGCCCTCGCCTCCACGGATGTCAACTACAGCGGCAACTCGGCCGTATTCACCGTCGGTGACTACACCACGGCCGACCTCACCTCGGCCGGACTGGGCGCGGGCAGCATCTCCTCCCTCCGGCCGGCCCCCGGCTACCAGGTGATCGGCTACTCCGGAGACAACTTCACCGGCACCTCCTGGACCTTCACCGACGACAACCCCGACCTGCGGGTCACCGGCAACAACGACCGGATCGCCTCGCTGAAGGTCCAGTTCAACCCGGCCACCTACTTCCGGCTCACCAACGCCACCAACGGACTCGCCCTGGACAGCGGCGGCGGCGTGGCCTCCGGGTCCAACCTCAAGCAGTGGACCTGGAACGGCAGTTCCAACCTTCAGTGGCAGGCCGTGGCGGTCGGCGGCGGCTACTACAAGCTGGTCAACCGCACCAACGGCATGGTCGCCGACGGCTGGGGCGCCACCGCCGACGGCTCTCCGGCCCGGCAGGCCCCCTGGAACGGCGGCAGCAACCAGCAGTGGAAGATCACGCAGCGGGGCGGCGACCTCTACTCGATCGCCAACCGCACCACCGGCCTGGTCCTCGACGGCGGCGGCAACGTCTCCTCGGGCTCCGTCACCAAGCAGTGGACGTACGGCAGCAGCAGCAACCTGCTGTGGTCCTTCACGGCCGTCTGATCACTTTCCGCAGACGCCCGCCGCCGCCCGGATTCCGTTCCAATTCGGCCGGGCGGCGGTGGGTCACCACCACGACGGTTCATCGCTCCCCTCTGCCATGACCACGCACCGCCGATCGGACACCGGAGTCCCCTTGACGGACAGCGCCATCGACCGCAGACGGTTCCTCACCGCAGCCGCACTGACCGCGGGAGCCGCGGCCCTGCCCGGCGGCGCGCTCTCGGGCACGGCGGAGGCGGCCGCCCCCCGCAGATCACGCTCCCCGAGCGCGGCATCCACGACACGTCCCCGGCCTCTTCCTGGACCGACGGCTTCCTCACCGGCAACGGCGAATACGGGGCCGTGCTGCACGGCGCTCCCGCCCTGGAGAAGGTGGTCTTCAACTATCAGCGGCTGGTGCTGCCGAACGGCACCCGTGACGTGACCCCGCGGTGATCTCCGGGCGTCCGGAGGGCGCCCGCGACAAAGCACTCGCGGGTGACTACGCGGGCGCCAACCGGGACTTCGCCGCGGGCTGGTCGCTGCGCTGGACGCAGGCCTACCACCCCGCCTACGAACTGCACATCGACACGCCCGGCATGACCACGGTCGACAACTACGCACGGGTCACCGACTTCCGTACCGGCGAGGTGAGTTCGAGCTGGACGGACCAGTTCGGCACCTGGACCCGGCGGGCGTTCGTCTCCCGGGCCGACAAGGTGATCGTCCATGAGCTGACACCCGCTCCCGGCCGTACCGTCGACACCACGCTGAGCGCCAACACCGCGCTCACCGGGGTTCCCAGCAGCCGCGGGATCCAGGAGGCGCGCCGTCTCGACGCGCCCCGCCCGGACCGGGCGCGACCTCCGCCGACCAGCGGGACCACCCCCGCCGACAGGCCGGACTCCCGCCGTCCGAAAGCAGCGCGGTCTGCCGCAGGCATCCCTTCCGGCAGACCGTGTCACTCAGCGACCTGGTTCAGCGAGCCGCGGCTCACTCACCTGGCCAACCTGACCGCCAACGCCCTGCGGCACGGTGCCCCGCCCGTGGAGGTCGAGATCGACGGCCTGGTCGTGCGAGTACGCGACCACGGCCCCGGTTTCCCGCCCGATCTGCTCGCCGCACTGCCCACCTCCGGCCCGCAGCGCTTCCGCACGGGCTCCCGGACCGGCGGCACGGGCCTCGGCCTGACCGTCGCCACCGGCCAGGCCCGTCTGCTCGGCGCCCGTCTGACCTCCCGCAACCGTTCTGCGGGAGGTTCGAAGGCAGAACTGCGGCTGGTGGACGTCCCGCGCACCCGTCCTAAGGACGCACCCCCGGGTCCGTGAGCGCGGCATCCTGCGCCGGGCGGGGCGCGGCGACCGCTCCTCGTCGGCCTGCCGAAAAAAAATGTCGGCAACCTTTGCGCTTCCTGTGACCACTGAACAGTGGACCGCCGACTCGAGCATCCGAACGGACAGGCATGAAGACAGCAAGGCAGGCCGCGCGGCAGCGCAGGCGCAGACACAGGTTGATGGTGGGCACCGCGGTGGCGCTGGCCGCCGCGGGGGTCGTCGCCGCCCTGGTCTTGGCGTTGCTCCCCGACCGCGGGACCGACGGGGCGTCGGTCGCGGTCGCACGCGCCGCCGGCACCCCGGCGAGAACCAATGCCCCGACAGGCACCCCGAGTCCCACGGGCACCCCGGCCGCGACGGGCTCGCCGACCGCGAAGGGCTCGCCGACGCCCAAGGCCTCCGCGCACACCCCGTCGAAACGACCACCGGCCGCGTCCACCCCGCGGACCTCGCGAACGACTTCGACCACGGCATCGTCGGCAGGGCGAATACGGCCCGGGACCACCTACACCGGGGTCGCCACCGCCTACGAGGCCGGCGACGGAGACGGCGCCTGTGGGTTCGGCCCGAGCGACGACATGATGATCGCGGCGATGAACACCACCGACTACGAGACGTCCAGGGCGTGCGGCGCGTACGTCCACGTCCGCGCGGCGAACGGCGCCTCCATCACGGTACGGATCACCAACGAGTGCCCCCTGCCCTGCGCACCCGGGCAACTCGACCTCAGCCAGCAGGCCTTCGCCAAACTCGCCGACCTCAAGGTCGGCCGGCTCCCGATCACCTGGAACCTGGTCAGCCCGAGCACCTCAAAGACGGTGTCCATCAGGTACAAGACCGGCTCCAACCCCTACTGGTGCGGCATCCAGACGCTGGGCCAACGCAATCCGGTGACGCGGCTCGAGGTCCACACGGGGAGCGGCTGGCGGCAGTTGCCCCGTACCTCCTACAACTACTTCATATCCGCCGACGGCACTGGGTGCGGCAGCACGATCAGAATCACCGACATCTACGGGGAACAGCTCACCGTCAGTGGGATCGCCCTGCGGCCGAACGTCGTGCAACCGACCCGGGTCCAGTTCGCCCAGCACTGATCGCGCGGCCGACGCGCGCCAACCGGACACCGGGGCACTCGCCTCGCCGGCCATGCCGAAGCCCTGCTGGTTCAGGAGTAGTTGAGCCAGCAGGGCTTCTGCGATCTGCGTTTCTCGCACGGAATCTCGGCGATGAAGAGCCGGAGTGTCGAAGCGCATCGACAGCGCGGTCCACCCTGAGAAGCTGTCAATGAGCCAGGCTGAGAAAGTTTCTTGGCGCTGAGGCTCTTGTTTCGCGCGAAACTTCTCCGTTACCTTCGGCTGCGTGGTGAAGCGCTTCGACGATCCGAGGACGGGCCGCCGCGATGGGTCATGAGGCGGATGAACTGGGCCTGACCCAGCTGTCTCTGACGCTCCGTCAGAGAACACACTCGTCTCTCCGTCCGCAAGGAAGCCTCATGACGGAGCACGTCCTGATCAACCACATCGAGGACACCCTGCTCCTGCCCCCTGCCCCTGCCCCTGCCCCTGCCCCTGCCCCTGCCCCTGCCCCTGCCGGATCCCGCCCACTGACCTGACAAGGCCGCCATGGAAAAGGAAAAGCGGAGCTTCCGCTGGGGTCATGAGGCCCTGCACCTCGAGTTCGTCCTCGGCGGCGACGGCAGCGCCCGCCTGAGCCGTTGCCGTCTGGAGCCCCGACACCGCCGGCCTCACCGTGACCCTGCCCACCGCGCCGTCCGCGGCGCTGCTCCGCATCACCCGCACGGAACCGGACGCTCCCTGAGCGCCGACCCTGCCGCCACCCGACGAAAGGACGATCAAGGGTGCCCGCTCAGACCCCGCCCGCCCGCGCCAATAACCCCGTGCTCCCCGGGTTCCATCCCGACCCCAGCATCTGCCGGGTCGGCGACGACTACTACCTCGCCTGCTCCAGCTTCGAGTACTTCCCCGGCGTACCGCTGTTCCACAGCCGTGACCTGGTGCACTGGCGGCAGATCGGCAACGTCCTGGACCGGCCGGAGCAGTTGCGCCTGCCGGCCTCCATGCCATCCTCCGGCGGCATCTACGCCCCAACCCTGCGCCATCACGACGGCCGTTTCTGGCTGATCGTCACCAACTGCAGCGAGGGCGGCGGCAACCTGATCGTCACGGCCACCGACCCGGCGGGACCGTGGACGGATCCCATCTGGGCACCGGACGTGCCCGGTATCGATCCCGACCTGGCCTGGGACGAGGACGGCACCTGCTGGTGCACGGTCGCCGGGGTGGCGCAGGTCCGTATCGACCCGTCCACCGGACAGACGCACGGCACACCGCACAAGCTCTGGTCCGGCGGCCCCGGCGCGAAGGCTCCGGAGGCGCCGCACCTGTACCGGATCGGCGACTACTGGTATCTGCTCATCGCCGAGGGCGGCACCGAGCGCGGCCACGGCGTGTCGATCGCCCGCGGCCGTACGCCCAGCGGCCCGTTCGAACCGTGCCCGGCCAACCCGATCCTCACCCACCGCGGCACCGACCACCCCGTGCAGAACACCGGCCACGCGGACCTGGTCCAGGGCCCCGACGGCTCGTGGTGGATGGTCCTGCTCGGGGTACGGCCGCGCGGCGGGACGCCCGGCTGGCACGTGCTCGGCCGGGAGACCTTCCTGGCCCCCGTGACCTGGGAGGACGGCTGGCCGGTCGTCGGCGAGGTGGCCTTGGACCTGCCCGCACTTCCCTGGCCGCTCACTCCCGCTCCCGCCGAGGAACGGCGCGACGACTTCGAGTTCAGCGAACTCGGGCCGGCCTGGATCTCCGTGCGGGACCGCCCCGCCGACCTCTGCACCACCAAGGAGCGCCCTGGATGGCTGACGCTCCGCGCGCGGGGCGGCTCTCTTGACGAGCCCGATGTGGTGTTCACCGGCCGCCGCCAGCAGCACCTCTCCTGCCGGGCACGCACTCTGGTCGACCCCTCGCAGGGACGCGGGGGGCTCGCCGTACGGCTGGACGAGCGGCACCACTACGCGATCGAGGCGTCCGGCACGGAGGTGCGGGTGATCGCGCGCGTCGGCTCCCTGCGCACGGTGGTGGCCGCCCAGTCCGTGCCCGCCGGGCCTGTGGTTCTCGCCGTCACCATCGCTGACCCGCCGTCACCGCACGGGCCCTGCACCGGCCCCGACGTCGTATCTCTGGGCATCGAAGCCCCGGACGGAACGTTCACCGAGCTCGCGGCCCTCGACGGTCGCTACCTGTCGACGGAGGTGGCCGGCGGCTTCACCGGCCGGGTCATCGGCATGTACGCCACGGCAGGCGCCGTCCACTTCGACTGGTTCGACTACGAGCCCCTCGACGGCTGAACCCGAGGACGTCACTGCGCGCATCGTCCATGACCGAGCGAAGGGAAAGAAGATGAAGGACATACGACTACTCGCCCGCCACCGCCGACGCGGCCCCGGACGCCTGGCCGCCCTGCTGATGGCGCTCCTCGTCATCCTGGGCCTGTCGGGCAGCGCCGCGATCGCCGCGCCGGACGGCACGGCGGCTCCGGCACCGGCGGCGGTCAGAGTTCCGGCCCGGGCCATGGACGCCGTCGCCGCGATGCAGCCCAGCTGGAATCTGGGCAACACCCTGGACGCGATCCCGGACGAGACGTCCTGGGGGAACCCGAAGGTCACCAAAGACCTGTTCGACACCATCCGCGCGCAGGGCTACCACAGCGTCCGCATCCCGGTGACCTGGACCGACCACCAGTCCGCCACCGCCCCCTACACCATCGACGCCACCTTCATGAGCCGCGTCAAGCAGGTGGTCGACTGGGCGCAGGCCGACGGCCTGTACGTCGTGCTCAACGTCCACCACGACTCGTGGCAGTGGATCTCGAAGATGCCCACCGACCACGACAACGTACTCGCCCGGTTCAACGCCGACTGGACCCAGATCGCCTCGGCGTTCCGCGACGAGCCGCGCACACTGCTCTTCGAGAGCGTCAACGAACCGGCCTTCGACAATGCCACGGACGCGCAGAAGACTCAGCTCCTGAACGAGCTGAACACCTCCTTCCACAAGATCGTCCGCTCCTCGGGCGGCGGGAACACGAGCCGCCTGCTCGTCCTGCCCACGGTGGGCTGTACGCCCTCCCAGAACTTCATGGACGCCCTGTCCGCCACGATCGGCGCGCTGCACGACAGCAATCTGGTCGCGACCGTGCACTACTACAGCTGGTACCCGTTCAGCGTGAACATCGCGGGCGGCACCCTGTACGACGCCGCTGCCCAGAAGGACCTCAACGAGGCCTTCGCCCGCATGCACGACACGTTCGTCGCCAAGAACATCCCGGTCTACCTGGGCGAGTACGGCCTGCTCAGCTGGCCGGACCACAACCATCCCGACCGCGTGGAGCGCGGTGAGGCGCTGAAGTACTTCGAGCACGTCGGCTACGCGGCGCGCGCCGCCGGTGTCACCACCGCCCTGTGGGACCCCGGAACGTTCGCCTTCCTGAACCGCGAGACGCTGAAGTGGACCGACCCCGCCCTGTTCGCCTGGATCAGGTCGAGCTGGACCACCCGTTCGGGAACCGCCTCCTTCGACAAGGTCTTCGTGCCCAAGTCCAGCCCGATCACGGCCAAGACGCTCACCCTGAACCCCAACGGCACCAGCTTCCGCGGCCTGTGGCAGGGCAGCACCCCGCTTGCCCCGGGACTGGACTACACCGTCACCGACGACCAACTCACCCTCACGGCGCGGGCACTGACCCGGCTGACCGGCGATCGCCGGTACGGGGTCAACGCGACGCTCCAGGCCCGCTTCTCGCGCGGGCTGCCCTGGACGATCGACGTGATCACGTCCGACACTCCGGTGCTGTCGAACGCCACGGGTACGACCGGCTCGTTCACCATTCCCACCCAGTACCGGGGTGACGTACTGGCGACCATGGAGGCCAGGTACGCCGACGGCAGCAACGCCGGTCAGGCCGGCTGGACTCCGTACCAGGAGTTCAACGCGGCCTTCTCACCGGACTATTCGGGCAGCACGATCATTCTGACTCCCGACTTCCTGAACGCGCTGCGCGACGGCGAACCGGTGACGCTGACCTTCCACTTCCACAGCGGCGCCACCGTCACCTACCACGTCACCAAGTCCCAGGGCTCGGTCACCGGCACCACATCCTGAACGACCGGCTGCCTCGCCCTGGTTGGCCCTCACGGCAACCAGGGCACCGCACCTTCCGCGCGCGGTCGCGTCACTCCTCCTTGGGCGGAGCCGTGCTCTGCCGGACGGTGAGGGTGGTCGCGATCTCCAGTCCCACCTGCGGCACTTCCTCACCGCGGCCGAGCGCCAGGGCCAGTTCGGTGGCGGCCGTCGCCATCTCGGCCAGCGGCTGATGGACGGTGGTCAGCGGCGGATCCATCCAGGCCACGGCGGGTACGTCGTCGAAGCCCACCACGCTGAGATCGTGCGGAATGCGCAGGCCGAGCTCGCGCGCGGCCTGGTAGACACCGAGCGCCTGCATGTCGTTCGCGGTGAACACGGCCGTGGGGCGATCGGGGCGGGACAGCAGCTCCCGCGCGGCGGCGTAGCCGTGCTCGCGCGTGAGCTGGGTCTTCACGATCAGGTCGGGTTGCATCGGCAGGCCGGCTTCCGCGAGAGCAGACGAGTAACCGGACAGCCGGGCCAGGCAGAAGGGGTGATCCGGCCCGCTGATCATGGCGATGGAACGGAATGCCCTTCGCTGTGAGTTGTTCCCGCTCGGCTTCCGAGAGCTGGGCGACCGACAGGACACATTGAGGCCGCCGGCCGACCGTGTCGTCGATGGTCATGCCCGAGGTGTCATGGAGTCCGAACTCCGACACCAGCACACCGATCCGGTTCCTGCGGGCCACGCGCTCGACACCGCGGATGATCTCCACGGCCCACATGCTCTCCAGTTCGCGGAACACGAGCTCCACGAGATTGCTGCGGTTCTTGGGGGGCTTGCGGTAACCATGCTGGTGGATGAGTTGCTCAACCCGGGCCCGGGTCTCGTCCGACACCCCCGACCGGCCGTTGAGCACCTTCGACACGGTGGGTACGGAGACGCCCGCGGACTCGGCGATGTACGCGATCGTCACCGATGGGGCCCCCTCGCCGCGTTGACGTTGTTCTCCCGTCGAAGGTGTGCCCGCTCGGTTGTCCGGCACGGTTGCCCTTCCCCCTCCCCCTCGCTTGCCGCCGCGGACATGGTGGCACCCCTGCGGAAGCCGGCCTCACGCACCGCTGTCGAAATTTCGAATGCAATTCGGAAAGTTCCCGGCGTCACACGCCCAGAGGAGTCTCCACGCACGTCAAGGCCTTCGACATACGGATTCGACGCCCTACCTCGCACGACCGCATATCACTCCTCCGATCTGCGACTCCCGGACAGTCGGCCTGCGGCAGTCGACCTCGCGCCGGTTCCGAATGTTTCGACGTATTGCACGAACCATGCGAGAGGTATTGACGGCGTCCGTCGACCTCCTATCATCCAAAAGGCTCGACAAGCCGATCCATGTTCGGGATTACGAACCTGATGGATCGATCCGGCCATTCCGCACCGCACGAACGCAGCAGGGCACTTCCGCGTAACGCCGAGCCGTGACGACCGGGTCGCCCAAGGAGAACGTCGCGCCCTAGATATGACATGTCCTCATCAATGCATGACATGTCGACGGTCGCTGACGGCACGCCCCGGCTGTCCTCGCCCAGAACGATCGGAGGAGATCGCACACCCCACCCCCCACTCGACCGTACGAGGAGAACCATGAACCCGCTGAAACGCCTCGGCCGTCGCCGAGCTTCGCTGTTGGCCCTCCTGGCCGCGGCCGTCCTGGTGACACCCGGGACCGCGACCGGCGCACCCGACGCCGTCAAGGCCTCCACGCTGGGCGCCCAAGCGGCCCAGTCCGGACGGTACTTCGGAGCCGCCGTGGCCGCCGGACGGCTCGGCGACGGCACGTACGCCGCCATCCTGGACCGCGAGTTCAACTCGGTCACGCCCGAGAACGAGATGAAGTGGGACACTACCGAGCCCTCCCGCGGCTCGTTCAACTTCGGTCCCGCCGACCAGATCGTGAACCGCTCCACGGCACGCGGGCAGCGCATGCGCGGCCACACCCTCGTCTGGCACTCCCAACTGCCAGGCTGGGTCAGCTCCATCAGGGACGCGAACACCCTGCGCAGCGTGATGAACAACCACATCACCAGCGTGATGAACCACTACAAGGGCAAGGTCTTCGCCTGGGACGTGGTCAACGAGGCCTTCGCAGACGGCGGCGGCGGCCAGCACCGCCCCTCGGTTTTCCAGAACCTGCTGGGCGACGGCTTCATCGAGCAGGCCTTCCGCACCGCACGGGCCGCCGACCCGGGAGCCAAGCTCTGCTACAACGACTACAACATCGAGAACTGGAGCGACGCCAAGACCCAGGGCGTCTACCGCATGGTGCGCGACTACAAGGCGCGCGGCGTGCCCATCGACTGCGTCGGCTTCCAGGCCCACTTCGGCACCGGCGGACCGCCGTCGAGCTTCCAGACGACGCTGTCGAACTTCGCCGCGCTCGGCGTGGACGTCCAGATCACCGAGCTGGACATCGCCCAGGCGTCGCCGACGGCCTACGCGAACACGGTCCGGGCGTGTATGAACGTCGCGCGCTGCAACGGCATCACCGTGTGGGGCATCCGCGACAGCGACTCGTGGCGGGCCTCGGAGAACCCCCTGCTGTTCGACCGGGGCGGCAACAAGAAGCCGGCGTACAGCGCGACGCTGTCGGCGCTGGGCTCAACGGCCGCGACCCAGAAGGCCACCGCCCTGTCGACCCGGTCCGCCGCCGCTCTGCCCTCCCGCTTCTCCTGGAGTTCCAGCGGCCCGCTGATCGCACCGAAACCGGACGCCACCCACAACATCGCCGGGATCAAGGATCCGACGGTCGTCTACTACAACGGCAAATACCATGTGTTCGCCAGCGTCGCCAGCTCCTCCGGCTACAACCTGGTGTACCTGAACTTCAGTGACTGGTCCCAGGCCGGCTCGGCCACCCACCACTACCTCGACCGCAGCGCCATCGGCACCGGCTACCGTGCCGCGCCGCAGGTCTTCTACTACGCGCCGCAACGCCTGTGGTACCTCGTCTACCAGACCGGCAACGCCTCGTACTCCACGAACACCGACATCAGCAACCCGAACGGGTGGAGCGCGCCACGGAACTTCTACTCGTCGATGCCCGACATCATCCGGCAGAACATCGGAGGCGGCTACTGGGTCGACATGTGGGTGATCTGCGACAGCGCCAACTGCTACCTGTTCTCCTCCGACGACAACGGCCACCTGTACCGCTCGCAGACGACCGTCGGCCAGTTCCCTGGCGGCTTCACCAACACCGTCATCGCGGCCCAGGACTCCAACAAGTACGCCCTGTTCGAAGCGAGCAACGTGTACAAGGTGCAGGGCAGCAACCAGTATCTGCTCCTCGTCGAGGCCATCGGATCGGACGGCCGACGCTACTTCCGCTCCTGGACCTCGGGCAGCCTCGCCGGCTCCTGGACACCCCTGGCCGCGTCCGAGAGCAACCCGTTCGCCCGCGCCAGCAACGTCAGCTTCCCCTCCGGGGCCTGGACCAGGGACATCAGCCACGGCGAGATGATCCGGGCCGGCTACGACCAGACACTGACCATCCCCTCCTGCCGGCTCCAGTACCTCTACCAGGGCATGAACCCCAACGCGGGCGGCGACTACAACCTCCTCCCATGGCGGCTGGCCCTCCTCACCCAGACCGATTCGACCTGCTGACCATGTGGGCCCCGCAGCCAGTGCGGGGCCCACGCCGTCGGCCCTGATGTCCGGTCAGCCGCCGCTGACGTTCAGGTTGCTCGGTGAGTTCGGTGAGATCCCCATGAGGAAGGCCCGCAGGACAAGGGGGCAAAGGGGTATGGGAAGTCGTCCGCCGGCCGCTGTCAGCGGCGCTGAGCAGAAAGAGGAGCCGCCTCCCGCTCCACTTGAGGATATTTGCGCTGGTCAACGGCCTACTAGCCGTGTGTCACCAGCAGACGAAGAACCTGCTGGTGTCGTACTCGCCGCGGAAGCTCGGCGTCTTCCAGGACCATCAAGTCGGGCGCCTGAAGCGGACATTGCCCTTCAGGCGCCCTTGCCGCCGTTGCGGCTGCGCGGGCCCGGGGTGTTGGCGCTCGGGGCGCGGTAGGGCTCCAGCTTCTTGAGCTCCGCTCCGGTGTGCCGGGTTCGCCGGAGGCGCTCGGGAAGCGGTGTGCGGTGGTCGGGCAGCAGGCGCTGAGCGCGGAACGCGGACTTCAGGAAGACGCGGACGAGGCGCTCGCGGCGGGGGCTGAGCCAGCCGATCCGGTGCACTCGGCAGACCCGCTCGCCGGCGAGGTAACGGGTCAGGTCCCTGCCGAACGCCCGGAAGGGAGCCGGGAACCAGCGCTCGGCGAAGAAGTCCATCATCGCCGTCGCCACCCGATGACCGGCCTCCGTCTGCTCGTACGGCCGGGACTCGAACTTCACGGCGAACTCGGTCATCGCGTTCCAGTCCTCGGGGAACGCCTCGTCGGCCAGGGGTCCGGACTCGCGTTCCAGGAGGCGGAAGAGTTCCTGCGCCCAGCGGTGCCACGCGGTCCTCATGTGTTCGCTCGTGCCGGGCAGGTCCAGTGAGGTCTGCAGGCGGTCGCCGAACGTGGCCAGCAGGACCAGGGGATAGACGAAGTCGTCGATGTCGTCGAAGTTGCCCGGCAGGTGCGGGGTCCTGCGGGCGACGGCCAGGTGGATGCGGTTGAGCCGTGCGGCGGCGCCGCGGCCCGCCGTGCTGGACAGGCCGTCCACCATCCAGGCCATCAGGAAGTCGTTGCCGTCCTGGAAACGCCGGTGCGGTCTCGTCTGCAGCTTCGCGGTGTGGGCCAGGGTGGCGGCCCCCGTGCTCGGCTGCATCATGCGCATGGTGCCCGGATACACCATCATCGCCAGGGCGAACTCCGGGACGCGGTGGCCGACGTAGAGCGAGATCATCCGTTCCCAGTCGGTCTCCGGGTCCATTCGGGCCAGTTCGCGGTCCACCCACTTGTACCCACGGCGCAACGTTGCTTCCCCCCTGTGCCGGGCCAGGCGCCATATCGCCTTGGCTCCTGCCGGAATTCGGTTGTCGTGCACTCGAAGTCGTAGCCGTCGGCGTCCCGTTCGGCCGCCGTGATCCGGGCGGGATCGGCCGGCGGTACGGCGACCCGGCCACCGGCGGCTCGTCATCTTCCCAACTCGCCGATGCAGTAGGCGAGTTCCACCCGCCGCCGCACCAACGCCTCCACGGTATCCGGAGGGGTCGCGGAGTCGGCAAAACATCGAACACGTCATCCGCGCACTGCGGCACATTCTCTTCGGCCGAGGCCCCGCACCGTGTCGACGCGCCACGCACCGCCGGAAGTCCACCGTGTCGACTCTCCAGATCAGGCCGTCAAAGGCCCTTCGCCACCCGGCAGTTGAGGACATGTGGCCACGACGTACTCCGCTATGCTCGGCCCGTTCGAACGGAGGACAGTCGGCGGGAGCCGGACCGCCGGGAAGGAAACGTGAGAGAGCGCGTGATGTCCGAGGATGGCGATCACCAGGCGGTACCGCGTTCGGAACGCGGTTCAGGGCGGCTGATCGCCGATCGGTATCTGCTCCACGACGTCCTCGGCAGAGGCGGTATGGGGACGGTCTGGCGCGCCCATGACCGGCTGCTGGAGCGCCCGGTCGCCGCCAAGGAGCTGCACCTCCTTCCCCACGGCGACGAGGAGCACCGCATCCGGATGCGCCGTGCCGTCCGGGAGGCCCGTGCGGTCGCCCGGGTGCCGCACCCCCACGTGATCGGGGTCCACGACCTGGTCGAGTCCGAGGACCGGCTGTGGATCGTGATGGAGCTCGTCGAGGGGCCCTCGCTGGCCGACCGGATCGCGGAGACCGGACCGCTCACACCGCAGCACGCCGCCACTCTCGGTCTGCAGCTGCTGGACGCGCTGGAGGCCGTGCACGCGGCCGGCACCCTGCACCGCGACGTCAAACCCGCCAACGTCCTGCTGCGCCCCGACGGCAACGCCGTCCTCACCGACTTCGGCATCGCGGCCCTCGACGACGGCGAGTTCCTGACGACCACCGGCGAACTGATCGGCTCCCTCGAGTACATGGCGCCCGAGCGGGTGATGGGCGCGGAGACCGGTGCGGCCTCCGACCTGTGGTCACTGGGCGCGACCCTCGCCACGGTCTGCGGCGGACAGTCCCCCTTCCGCAGGCCTGCGCGGCCCGCGACGCTGCATGCGGTGGCGTACGAGGAACCCGTCCTGACGGAGCAACTCGGCGCGCTGCGCCCGGTTGTCGAGGCGCTGCTGCGCAAAACCCCCGACGAGCGCCCCTCGGCGGCCGTCACGCGCTCCGCGCTGCGGCGCGTCGCGACCGGGGAGACGGATGTCGAGCCGCTGCCGTCGGCGACCGTGCGCGTACTGCGGCCCTCGAGCGCGGTGGCCGACGCGGACACGCTGACCAGTGGCCGGGAGCGGCTCGTTCCGGGCGGGGAGACCGTGCCGACGGCGCAGCACACCGCGTCGCTCAGGGCTCAGCCCGGGCAGCCGTCCCGTTCTGCCGGTCCGAAGCGGCTGCTGTGGGCTCTGGCCGGTGCGGCACTGCTGGCGGCGGGCGTCGTGGGTGGTCTCTTCCTCACCGGGACGCTGCCGCCCAAGGACAAGGAGAACCCGAAGACGACGGCCACCAGCCAGGTGGTCCAGTCGGCGACCGGCTGGCAGTCGGTGACCGGGGTGTCCGTCCAGAAGGGCGACCGGGTCACCGTGCGGTTCGTTTCGGGAGAATGGACGGCCGACTACCGGAACATGCCCATGACCGGGCCGGCCGGATACGACGCGAACACCGACAAACGGCTGGCCGGTGCGGAGGGCTGCAAGGTCAGGCCTGCGTCCCCGTTCGGCAGCCTGGTGGCGCGCCTCGCGGGCAAACAGGGCTTCCCGATCCACGCCGTCGGACGGAAGCTGACCTTCCAGGCGGCCGGGAACGGCACCCTTCAACTCGGCATGAACGACTTCGCCGGGCTCTGCTCCCAGGACAACAGGGGCACGCTGACGGTACGGGTGAGCGTGACGCGCCGGCATTGACCAGTGGCCGGCGGGCTGCGGCCCGGCCTCTTCCAAGCACTCGAAAAGGGCGCCTGCACCGGGCGGTTGCCCGTCAGACGCCCTTCGCGGCAATCGGCTCAGTGGCCGGCCTTGCGGTACAGGTAGTTCACCACCGAGATGATCTCGGCGGAGCTGCCGGCCTGGGACGGCGAGGTGTGGACGCGGCCGCCCACCACCACGGTCGGCTCCTCGTCCACCTGGTAGCGCTCGCGGAGCGAAGGCGCCTTCTCGACGGCATCGGTGACCGCCTTGGACTTGTAGGCCGTTCGGACGGCGGCGACGTCAAGTCCCTCCCTGGCCGCCCAGCGCACGACGCTCGCCTCGGTGGTGAGCCGCTGGTGGCGGTCGCGTACGGCCTGGAAGACCGGGATCGCCTCCTGCTCCGCGATGCCGAGCCGGTCCAGCGTGTAGAAGAGGCGGGCGTAGGCGACCATGTCGGGCTCGTCCGTCCAGACCGCCGGGATCCGCACCACCTTCACCGCGGGAGTCTGCCGGGCGGCCCATTCCTCCAGCGGCTTCTCGAACGCGTAGGAGTGCGGGCAGTCGTACCAGAACAGCTCCACCACCTGGCGGGCGTCGACGCCGGCGACCGGGTGCGCGAGCCGCTTGTACTGCACCCCCTCCTTGGGTTGGCCGGAGGACGCGCCGAGCAGGCACGTGAGGACGGTGGACAGCGCCAGCAGGCGATACGTCAGCTTCATGGCAGCCACCTTTGCGTCGCCTCTCCGAGGCGCGCCCCGGCGACACACGCAAGGTCCCCCGATCGGATCATCCACCCGCAGAACAGGATCACTCACGGGGCCGACCCGTACCGCCGCCCCGGCGAAGGTCTTCACCAGCGCACGACCGCGGCCGGCCGCATGCGGGCACCCTCGGACAGCGATGACGTTGCTGTACTGCACATGCCACCGCCCGCGACCCCCATTGCGCGAAAGACCTCCGTCTTTGACATCGTCACGGGCCTTTGCGGCAAGGCCGCCCATGTCTTCGCCACTGACTCACCCGTACCCACAAGGAGGTACAGCATGGTCGGCAGACATGTCGCAAGCAGACGCCGCACCGCCCTCGCCGCACTCGGCACCCTCGTACTGACCGGGCTCCCCGCGGCCGCGATGGCCGCGCCGCCGCCCGCTCCGGGCCCCCCGTCCTCCACCGCCGCCCGGACGCTCGGCGCCGACAGACCGTCGGACGAGGTGCTGCGCGCGATGGAGCGCGACCTGGGGCTGACGAAGTCGCAGGCGGCCACCCGGCTGGTCAACGAGGCCGAGGCGGGCGCCCGCGCCGGCCGCCTCCGCAACGCCCTCGGCGCCCACTTCGCCGGGGCCTGGGTGCACGGGTCGACCTCAGCCGAGCTCACCGTCGCCACCACCGACGCCGCGGACCTGCCCGCCATCCGCTCGCAGGGAGCCAAGCCCGCGGTCGTCAAGACGTCGTTGAGCACCCTGGAGGCCGTCAAGGAGAAGCTGGACGCGGCGGCCAAGCGCAGCCGGGACCTCGACGCTCCGATCTGGTACGTCGACGTGCCGGAGAACCGGGTCGTCGTACAGGCCACGAAGCAGTCGGCCGCCACCGACCTCGTCGAGGCCGCCGGTCTCCAGGACAAGGGCGTGGCGGTCCATGTGTCGCCGGACCGGCCCCGGCTGACGGAGGACATCGTCGGCGGCGACGCCTACTACATCAACGGCAACACCCGCTGCTCCATCGGCTTCTCCGTCACCAAGGGCACGCAGCAGGGCTTCGCCAGCGCGGGCCACTGCGGCAAGGCGGGGGCGACGACCACGGGCTTCAACATGGCCGCCCAGGGCACGTTCCAGGCGTCCACGTTCCCCGGCAAGGACATGTCCTGGGTGGCCGTCGACGGCGACTGGACCGCCACGGCCGACGTCAAGGGCGAGGGCGGCAAGCGCACCCAGGTCGGCGGCTCGGTCCAGGCACTCGTCGGGGCCTCGGTGTGCCGCTCCGGCTCCACCAGCGGATGGCACTGCGGCACCATCCAGCAGCACAACGCGAGCGTCCGCTACGCCGAGGGCACCGTCAACGGGCTGACCCAGACCACGGTGTGCAGTGAACCGGGCGACTCCGGCGGCCCGTTCATCTCCGGGGCCCAGGCGCAGGGCGTCACCTCCGGCGGTTCGGGCGACTGCACGAGCGGTGGCACGACCTTCTACCAGCCGGTCAACCCGATCCTCAGCGACTTCGGCCTGACCCTGAAGACCGCGACCACCCAGGCCGGCCCGGCCGCCTCGCAGGGCGAGACGGCGATCCCCTGGTCCGCGGGCAAGGTGTACGAGGCCGGGACCACGGTGAGCGTCGCGGGCGTGCGCTACCAGTGTCTGCAGACCCACCAGGCGCAGGGAGTGTGGTCGCCGGAGGACACTCCGGCGCTGTGGCAGCGGGTGTAGGAGTCGTCAGCAGTCGTACGGCCATCCGGTGCGGGGGCGCTGCCCTCGCACCGGAACGCCGGCTACTCGCCCGCGAGAAACCCGTACGCGGCTGACACGAAGGGGTCGTTGGCGCGGAAGCGGCGCGTGCACAGCGCCGCCAGGGCCGTGCCGGTGTCGGGCCGGAAGCCCAGGAAGGCCTGCTGGCCGAGGGTGGCCCCGCCGTGGAAGTACATCGGCCCGGCGTCGGTGGGGTGCCGGAACCACGCCATGGTGTGCACGTGCCGGTGCCCAAGGCCGCGCCGGAGCACCGGTGTGCGGACCGAGCGCAGTGCACCCGTCAGGGGTGAGCCGGACGGGTCGAGGTGGGCTTCGAGGAAGGTGAGCAGGTCGTGCGGGGTGGCCCGGACGGCACCCGCCGCCCGGAAGCCGCCGGCGTCGAAGGCCGGGACGGGTGTACGCCCGTCCTTGCCGTACCCCACGGCGTCGATGCCCGGACGGTGGGCCGACAGGGCGGTGTCGCCGAGTGCCAGCGGGCGCAGGACGTGATCGGCGAGCAGGTCCTCCCACGCCGTGCCCGTCGCCGCCGCGACGGCGTGACCGAGCACGGCGACCCCGAAGTTGGAGTACCGCCAGCGGGTGCCCGGCCTGTGCCCGGGGCGGTGGCGCAGGAAGGCGTCGATCACGCGCGCGGCCGGGTAGCGGGCGTAGGGGTTGGTGTGCCAGGCGGGCAGGGCGCGGACGTAGAAGTCGGCCGGCAGTCCGGGCAGTCCGGCGGTGTGGGTCATGAGGTGGGCGAGCGTCACCGGGTTCGGTCCGGTGTGCCGGGACGCGCCCAGGCAGTCGGTGGCGGGCTCGCCCCCGGACAGCAGGCCGCGCCGGATCAGCTGGGCGAGCAGCAGACCGGTGAGCGTCTTCGAGGCGGACCCGAGTTCGTAGCGCAGGTCCTGACGGGCAGTCGGCGGGGACGGTGCGGTGCCGCCGCAGTGGATGGTGCGGCGGCCGTCCCGGGAGACGGCGAAGACGACGTCGGGTGCGTCGGCGGCTTCCACGGCCGCCGCCAGCCGCTCGTGCAGTTCGGCGTCGGCCGTATCGGCGTCGTACGACTGACCCGCGAGGAAGTCCTCCCCGTCGAGCGGGTCCCCCGGCCAGGGCCGAGCCACGGTCAGGTGAGCCGTCATGAGGAGGCGTGCGCCAGCTCGGTCAGGGCGCGGGAGGTGGCGAGGACTGAGGCGAACGCGGCGACCAGCGTCGGGTGGTAGACGATGTCGAACACCTCGTCGGGCTCGCCCTCGGGCATGCTTCGTACGGCGGGCATGGCGCCGTCGGGCTGCTGGGCGGCGGCGAAGCCCGCCCAGGCCCGTTCGTCCAGGGTGGGGCGGGGCAGACAGGCGTCGACGACGAGGAGTTCGCCCAGCAGGTCCCAGCGCTGCAGGTCCAGCCAGTCGTCGATCCACACCGGCAGCCAGGTGGCGAGGTAGTCGGCGATGTCCGGGGGCAGGCCGTCGGGGTTCTCTCCCCAGTCGGTGAGGTGGAACACCGCGTGGGTGACGTCGTAGGCGATGTGACCGCTGACCGTCCAGGGCTCGGGGGTGCGCGCCAGCCAGGTCGCGCCGACGAGGTCCGCCTCGGGCGGGCTGGGCGTGAGGCCGAAGCGGCGCTGGAAGGCGGCCATGCCGAGGCGCCGGGTCGGGTCCAGTTCGAGGGAGGACCAGCTGTTCAGCCGGTGGTAGAGGGCGGTGGCGCGCTCCACCTCGGGCTCGCTGTAGCCCAGTTCCTTGTACGGGAGGTACACCTCGAAGGGGATCGGCGAGAGCGGCTCGATGCGCTGGCCCTGCACCAGCATGCGGCCGCCGTCCAGGGTGTGCCGCCAGGTGTGGTCCACCAGGCGGTGCGCCAGGTCGGCCTGGCGTGATCCGGCCACTCCCTCGCGGAACAACACCCGGCAGATCAGGGCGAGTTCGCCGACCGGTTTGAAGCGTTCCAGGAAGCCCACTTCCGGGTCGACGTCGTGTTCCAGGCGGAAGCCGTCGCGGTGGGCCCACAGCCATTCCAGGGCCCGGACGCCGACGGTGTGCATCAGTCGGGTGTCGGTCATCCGGGGACTCCTTGTCCGTGCATGTCGCCCGTGTACGGTGCGCGGTCGTCGTCGAAGCCTCCGGTGAGGCGCTCGATCGTGAGTGCCGCCGCGAAGGCGGCCATCAGGGTGGAGTGGTAGCAGTGCAGGAAGTCCGGCTCGGCAGCTGCCGCATCGTCCTCGCGGGGGTCCGGGCCCTCCACCGGCAGGGCGCCCGTTTCGTGCTGCGCCCGCGCGATCCGGGTCCAGGCGTCCTGGAACATGGCAGCGTCGGGCGGGCGGGGCGAACTCGCGGCCACGACCAGCAGTTCGCAGCCGAGGTCCCACATCCTGGCGTCCAGGCAGGTGTCGAGCCAGGGCGGCAGCCAGTGGGCGAGGTAGTCGGCCAGGTCCGGGGGGAGGCCGTCGGGGGTGCGGCCCCAGTCGGTGAGGTGGAAGACGACGTGGGTGAGTGCGTACCCGGCGGAGCGCTCGAACGTCCACGGTTCCGGCAGTCCGCCCAACCAGGTGCGGCGCAGCGCCTGGTGGGCCCGCTCCGGCCGGTGGATGCCGCTGCGCCCCTCGGCCTTGAGAAGACCGAGCCGGCGGGTGGGTTCCTGCTCGGTCTGCCGCCAGCCGCGGGTGCGGGCCACCGTCGCGGCGGCGGCCTCGTACCCGTCGTGCCGCAGACCGGCGCCGGCGAAGACGGAGTACACCTCCAGCGGATACGTGGCGAAGGGCTCCAACTCCTGCAGGCGCAGGAAGAGTTCGCCCCGTCCGGTCTGCTGCCAGGCGAATCCCAGCAGGTCGGACAGGCACGCGTGCAGGGGGTCGTCGGGCGCGGTGTGCTCGCGCACGCTCGCGCAGGTCTGCGCCAGTTCGCCGAGCGGTTTCCAGGTGAGGTCGACCTGGCCGTCGGCGGTGAGGGCGTCGTCGCCGAGCGCGAAGTCGCCGCGGTGCGCGGACAGCCAGGCGAGCGCTGCGACTTCCACCTCCCGGACCTTGTGTACGTCCACTCGGGTCATACGAGGGCTCCGGCCCACCGCATGGCCCGTGCCGCCTCCACCTGCAGGGCGACGCGCGGATCGGTGCCGCCCATCAACTCCACGAAGTCCAGCCCGGCTTCGAGACCCAGTGCCTCCGGCACGCCGTCCAGCAGGGTCAGCCAGCGCCCTGCACCGGCGGCCTGCTGCCAGTCCCGGCGGCGCACCGCCCGTACGAAGCCGCGGGCGACGTCGACCGGGCGGGCGTGGGCGGCGCGGGCCACCGCGCAGTCCTCGCCGGGCACCGCGAGCGGTGCCAGGACGGCGAGTTGATGTGTCAGCGACTGCCAGGGCACGCCGTCGAGCCAGCCGGCGTCGGGTTCCGCGTCGTCCTCGGTCGCGGGCATGTCGAGCCGGCGCAGCGTGCGGCGCATGGCCCAGTGGCTCCACACGACGGTGGGGGCCGCGTCGGCGCGGGGCGGGAAGGTCTCAACGGTCTGCCGGAACACGGTGAGCGAGTCCGGCGCGGGCGGGGTGCGGGACAGGATGTGCGACAGCAGCAGATCCGCTCCCAGCACGCGTACGGCCGCTACGGCGACGCTTGCCCGGGGGCCGTCGTCCGCGTCGCTGCCGCAGACCCGGACGTGGTCGGTGCGTGGCTCGGGGCGCGAGTGGGTCGCGGACGCCGTCGTCCTCGCCACCGGGCAGCTCGACAAACCGGCCTACCCTGC